>CAZHJR010000008.1:0-35541 GCA_964533335.1 uncultured Helicobacter sp.
TTGGTAAGAGGATTTTAATAAAATGATGGATGCACTTTACAGTGGTATCACTGGACTCAATGGTTTTCAGACGGCTTTAAATACACAGTCAAATAATATTGCAAATGTAAATACAATTGCATACAAGTCAGACAATATCTCTTTTGCAGACCAAATGTATCAAAGTAGCATTGGAAAGGGTGTAAGTGTTGGTGCTATTAATAAGGATTTTATTCAAGGAAATTTAAAAGTAACAAACGGTAATTATGATTTAGCTATAGAAGGAAGAGGTTTTTTTATGGTTAAAGGGGATACTGAAGAGGTTATGTATACAAGAGCTGGAAATTTTTTTATGGCTGAAGATGGTACTTTAAAACTTCCAAATGGTTATCAAGTGCAAGGTATTCCTGGCGAGTCAACTGCAATTTTATCAAGCGATGCAAATTCTATTTTTACAACTCTTTATTCAAAGTTTTTAGGCTCACAAATAGTAAAAACACAAAATGGTGATATTGTTGAAACGATTAATTCAAAAGCAACTGATTACACAACTACTGCAAAAGATGATTTAGATAGTTTAAAAGGGAATAACTATAAAACAAGGGAAGCTAAAATAAATGATATTGAAGCTTTATCAACGGCTTATAGAAATGAACTGACATTATATAGTACATATCCTACAGATGGGGTAGCTGCAACAGCACAAGTTTCAACGATACCATTTGATACGACAAAATTAACAAATTCTTTTGATAGTTTAGAAATAACAGTAGGCACAACAACATATAAACAACAATTTGAAGAGAGCCCATTAAAAACACTCCAAAATTTTGCAGATACTATTTCAAAAGGAAGTGGAATTGAAGCTTCGATAGATTTGAATGGAAATATGACTATAACTTCATTGATACCTGGAAGAGAGATAATTGTAAGTGATGCAAAGATTATTAATGGAGCGGTACCAATATACCCACCACCCTCTATAAATACAATAGCAGCAGAGCTAGGAAGTGGAAGGGCAAAAGTTGAAGCTATTGAATTAGCATTAAAAGAGGCTATTGAAAGGGCTGATGGGAAATATTTAAAACTTTCAACGGTTATTGATGCTTCAAACTTAGAAACAAAAACGATGAGTGAATTGCAGATGAAACTTGATACCTTAAAAATTTCAGAAAGCCCTTTTGGAACAGCAGAGTTTGATGATGGGATAATGTATCTTAAGCAAGGGGATAACAGATTTGCAATTGGTAAGATTGTAACGGCTGTATTTACAAACGAAGAGGGGCTTACACCACAGGGGGGGAATTTATACTCGGCTACACTTGCATCTGGAAATATGATATTTGCAACAAATGAAAATAAAATATTGGGTAAAACATTAGAACTTAGTAATACTGACCTTAGTAAAGGATTGGTTGATTTGATGGTATTCCAAAGAGCTTTTGAAGCAAATAGTAAATCAATTGCTACAAGTGATGAGTTTTTAAAAACCGCACTGGCACTTAAAAAATAATTGTAGGTGCCTTTTGTGTCTAAATGGAAGCTTTTAGGTTAAAAGTTTCTATTTGGACACTTAAAATCGTATTTTAAATGACAAAAAGATAATAAATAAGATAAAGGATTTCTCATGATTGGATCTTTATGGACAGGAATTTCTGGACTAGCTGGAGCACAAATTGCACTCGATAATGAGTCAAATAATATTGCAAATGTAAATACAATAGGTTTTAAATCAAGCAGAATCTCTTTTGCTGATCAAATGTATCAAAACAATATCGGAAAAGGGACACAAGTCTTAGATGCTGAAAAGATGTACACACAAGGAAATCTTAAAACAACAGGGGTAAATTATGATGTTGCCCTTGCTGGAGATGGATTTTTTGCAGTTTCAAATACAAGAGGCAGTGGGACAGCAGAGACTTTTTATACAAGATCTGGAAATTTTCGTATGGGAGATAGTGGAACTTTGCAAGATACTATTGGAAATGAAGTACAAGGGTGGGCAGTAGGAAATGAGCCAGTTACAACATCTTCAAATCCAAATGTTTCAATATTTACAGGTGATTATACAAAATTATTATCTTCTAAAATTATCAATTATTCGAGTTCTATAGAGACTATTACGGCAAAAGCAACTGATTATACCTTAACTGCAGTAAGCGATGACCCCTCAATTTTAGGTGGATATGGACTTAAAACAAAGTATGGAAAAATAGCTGATGTTGAAGAGCTTGTTAAGGCATATTCAACAGCACTTCAAAACCTAAAATCAGATCCAAATAGTTCAAGTTCAAGTGCAATAGCACAAATTTCACATATAGATTTACCAGATGATGGATCAACCGGTGCTGTTGCAAAAGATGGTGATCAAGTGTATATCTATATAGATGGAAATAAAATATCTCAATCATTTATAGCTGGAACAACAACAACAGATGGTTATATTAAAACTATGAAAGCATTTGCAGATAAAATTTCTGCAACACCAGGGATAAAAGCATATGTTGCTGAGCCTACATCCCCATATACTCCAAGTACAGCTGATGCTGATGTTGTATATGGAACACTTAGGATAGAATCAATTATTCCAGGGCAAAGTTTTACAATTTCAAGTGTAGGGATGGTAAGTAGTGGTGCAGATAAACCAGGAACATTTGGGACAGATACCGTAGCAGAATCAGGAAAAGGTGTAGGAGCTTTAGAAAGTATAAGAACAGCACTTAATGAAGCTATTACAGGAAAACAAACAGATATTTATACTCCTTTAGATTTAAATATTAATAGTGGAATAGCAGATGATTTTACATATCAGATATCTATCTATAGTAATGCATTGGGGGCAAATGTAACTGTTCCAAATTCACCATTAATTTTGACAGATATGGCAGATGTGGATGAGATGGTTGCTGCAATTAATAATCCAGATTATGGTGGAGCACCTGGATCTGGTGTAAATACTCTTCCAACATATGTAAAAGCATATAATATAAATGGAAATCTTATTATTAGAACACTTGATAGTAATTTTGATGTAGAATTTAGTGGTGATTTAAAAGGACCAATTGGGGAACAACAAACAGTAGCAGTTTCTGGTACAGCAACAGGAGCTGTGTCATTTTTGGGTTCAGCTATTAGTGGCTCAGTTACTGGAGATACACCAATACAAACAGCAACTAAAATTGTTGCAGATAAAGCCAATATTATAGCTACATGGAATACAGCTAACCCTACTCTTGAAATTGCAGATATATCAGCAAGTGGAGCTGATTTAACAATAACTTATAAAACAACAGAAGGTAATGTAGCAAATTATGGAGGTGCAACAAGTGCTGGAATAACATTTGGAGCGGGAGTTCAAACTGTTGCAGGTGGGACAGCTACAGCTGATATTAAAAGAAATGCAAGTTATAGTGGAAGAGAAGGTACTGGGGCTGAGTTTCTTGAGATTAAAACAAAAATAGACCAAACAGCTTCGAAGGGAAGTATGCAACTAAGACTTGATACTTTGGGTATTTCTGATAGTGCATTTGGCGATTTTGCGGTTGATTCTACAGGGCTTATCACTATGACTCAAGATGGTGCTATGTTTGCGGTTGGTCAAATTGCTATTGCTAAGTTTATTACAAATAGGGGGTTAGAGCCTGTAGGAAATAATCTTCTCAGTGCAACATTAGCAAGTGGTGATCCGATTTACAATCTTAACAATGATAAAACAGCAGAAGTAAAAGCAAATACACTAGAGCTTAGTACAGCTGATTTAAGTGAATCTCTTGTAAATCTTATGGTATTTCAAAGAGCATTTGAGGCAAATTCAAAATCGATTACGACAGCCGATACAATTTTAAATACACTGATTCAATTAAAACGATAGTTGGAGTTTATAGTTGGATAACATTTTACTTATTTCAGTTTTAGGGATACTTGCTCTTTATTTTTTTGGTAGTATGAACATTTATAAGTCGATGTATCGAAAAATCAAAGAGGAGAAAGAGTTAGCTGAATACAAAAGTGATACTAGAGATAAAGATATAAAAAAATATGAATCTCAATTACAAGATGCTCTTCAAACGATAAAAGATTTGGATGAGAGACTTACAAAAGCAAGAGAAGAAGTTCAGCAAGAGAAACAAAAACGAAATGAGCTTAGACATAGAAATGAATTGTTACAAAAAAGGGTAGATGAACTCTACTCTTCAGTTGGGATAATTTAGAGATTTTAGATAAAAGAAGTGAAAATAAAAAGTGAAAAAAATGAAAAATAAGTTTGTATTGCTTTTTATTTTGCTTTTTGTTTTTTATACAAATCTAAGTGCAAAAAGTGACCAAGTATATGAATCACAACCAAATTTACTTTTTAAAAATAAAGAATTACTTCATATTGAACAATCGGTATCTTTAGAAGTTGATTTTAATAATGCAGTGTTACACCTTGAAAATGAGCAATATTTACAGGCAATAAGCTTATTTAAAAAGACAGCAAAAATACTTAAGGTTCCCTCTTTTTTGAATATCGGTATCGCTTACTATAAACTCAAATCTATGAATAATGCCTATTTATATCTTAAAAAGATTTATGATTTTAAAGAGGTGGCAAAAGAGGATAGCTTTTCTTATATTAGTGCATCTTTTTACCTTTATCTTATCACGAATGATAGAAAGTATATAGCTACTATCTTAAGTACGGTAAAAAAGATTTCAACGAAACAATATACAGAAAATGTTAAGAGATTGTTAGTAGATACTCATATTATCTTGAAAGACTATCATTCAGCACTTAAAATTTTACATACTCTCAAAGAAGAAGATTCACTAAAACTAGGATTGCTTTATCTTAAAATAAATAATTTTGAGCGAGCTAGTATATATATCAATTCTTCATTATTAACATATAGTGATCCTGAGATGGTCAATACTATTTTATGGCTTAAGATGTTTGTAAATCTTAAATCAAATAATTTAGCAAAAATCAAAGATGATGTTGTAACGATACAAAATAGAGGCAATAGTTTTGAAGCAAATAAAAAGTTGCCTATAAAAATATTTTTCAATCCTAAAAAATATGATAGTAAAGAGTATTTTCAGAGGGTTACAGAGTTTAATCCAAATCGAACGATCGATATGATTTTTTATTTTGCACCTTTTATTTTTGTTGATAATAAAGAGATTTATAGCGATTCAACACTTGGATTTGTCCTTAAAAATCAAAATAATATTGAAGCACTTGATTTGATGATAGATTATAACAAACAGTTTGTGAATATTGTAAAAGAAGACCCAATAATTAGAACTATGAAATTACAAGAAATGGTTGATGCAAAAATGAATGTCAAGTCTTATGAGTACTACAATTTAGGACTGAGTTATGCACAAAATTTTGATTTTATCAATGGTTATAAATATTTTAAAAGAGCTTATGATTTAAGTCGTTCAAATAAACTCTATGGTGCAATGGCATTGATATGTGCAACAAGGGGTGAGATAAAGATGCCAAAGCCAGATATTGAAAAGCTTAAAAATAATCTTTTGAGTAATACTGGAAGCTATAAATATCTTGGTAAGTATATATATAAATTGATTTATGATAGTAAATATATTTTAGATGGTAAAAATGTTTCTGAGTATGATAGAAAATCGATTTTTCTTCGAGGATTAGATTTTCTTGCAAGTATGAAAAAAAATAAAACAATGCAGGGAAATGAGCCTTTACTTGGTGCTGATATGAAAGACCCAATGGTATTTTTATTTAGAAGTTTGGTAAAAAAACCAACAGAGAGTCACTATAAGTATATCGCAAGGCTTCAAGATAGTTTACCAAAAAGTTATAATGACTATTTTCTAAAAGGACCACCACTTCTTACCCAGTACTATATAGAGATTGTAAAATCATTAGGTATTTATAAAAAAATTGATTTTAATATTAAAAATGAAAGAACACCATCTTATTTGAGAACAAAAGCAATAGTGCAACTTTATGATGGATTTCCAAGGGCAACAGCAAAAATCATAGAAGCTTTGCAAAGAGATTATAAATTGAATGATATTTATACTTTAGATCTTCTTTCTGCTGCATATCTGAGTATGGGTGATGAAAGTAATGCTCTAGCAACAATAGGTGAATTACAATTTGAATATAACGATAGTAATGCTAAATTTTTAAGTGGAGTACAATTGCTTCAAAATTTAAAATTTAACTCTGCATCGCAATTATTTACTAAAAAATATGATGGATTTTTTATAGATTTTGAGTTAAAAAACTTAGATAATTTTTTAGAATCGCTTTAAAAATAGTTCTCCTTTTTTACGGTGTGATTTAACTATATTTTGATATAATCAAGCGAAATTAAAAAAACTAGAAGGAGGATACAATGCAATTAGGTAGATTAGAGATAATGGATCAATCAAAGGTAGAACATATCGAGAAGTTAGCAAAAATAGCTTCTGTTGATCAGGAACATACGATTCAACCAGATGAGCAATATAAAAATGCGGATAATCAACTCAGAGAAACAAAACAACAAGAAGTTATACTTGATAATGTAAAGTTTGGGTTTGATGTTGAATCTAAAGAGTTTTTTGTGAGAATTTCAAAAGAGGGTGTTGATTATCAGTTTCCAACTGATCAGATAATGAGACTAAAAGCTCACCTTCAAGAAACATTAGATGAACAATTAAACAAAAAGTAACCGAGGTAAATAGTGGCATCTGATATATCAAATATTATAAATAATGAATTTAAAAATACTTTTGAAAGTTTATTATCTATAAGTTCCTCCATAGAGGGTGTTAAAGTAGCTTCAACAAGTGAGATAGACCACGAGCAGTGTATTGAGGTGGTTGTAGGGATGGATTCCAAAAGTGGAATTAAAAGCCAAATAACATATTACCTACCAACAATTATCTCTACAAAGTTTGAATATTTTATGCTAGGTGGGATTGGAGAGCTTAAAACTTCTATAGATGATGAAATTTTAGATGCTGCCAAAGAGATTATCAGTACAATTTGTGGAAGTTTATCAACAACTGTAAATGCTCAAGATTTTTCAGATTTAAAAGGTGTTTCATTTACCCAAAAAGATGCATCTATTAAGCAAGTCTCTTCTTTAGGGGAGCTGAATCATCTATATAGATTTGATTTTACATTTAATAAAGAGTCTGTAAGTTTATTTTTAGGGTTTGATGATGCTATTTTACCATTTATAGGAAAGATTGTAGATGGAGAAGAGATTGTTGATGAGGAAGAGGAAGAGAGCACTTCTATGGGTGGGAAAAATACTCCTGTAGCAAAAGGTGCAGCAGCTTCAATTCTGGCACTTTTAGGTGATGAATCTACAGAAAATCTTAAACTTTTATTTGGTGTAAAGCTTCGATTTAGTGTGCGGCTTGGATTAAAAACTTTTCTCTTAAAAGATATTGTAAATTGGGATGTTGGGCATATTATTGAGCTAGAACAGATGGTGAATGAGCCACTTGATATCCTTATCAATGGAGTTAAAGTAGGAGAGGGGGAAGCTGTAATAGTTGATGGTAGATTTGGTGTAAAAATCAAAAATATTGGTGAAAAAAAATTAGAGTTGTAGAGGATAAAACAGTATGGATAAAACAACCTTAGGGGGATTTGTTGGAGTATATGGACTTGTTGCATATTCAATTATACTTGGAGGGGTTGGATTTGGTCCATATATAGATATCCCTTCTGTTCTTATGGTTTTTGGAGGAACTATAGCGGTTACTATTGCACAATATGAAGGTGATGATATAAAGCGGTTTGGAAAAGCTTTAGGAGTAGCTTTTAAGCCAGTTCGTGTTGAATCTATCCCTGAACTTGTAGAAAAGATTATCTTTTATGCAACAGAGATTAAAAAAAATGGAGTAATGTCGGTTGAGCAAAAGATTATGGATGAAACAAATCCATTTTTTAAAGAGTCCTTTGCTCTTCTTGTGGATAATACAAAACCAGATGTGATTGAAGCTCTAATGGAAACAAAATTAGAGCATATGGAAAATAGGCATAAAACTATGATTAGTATATTTATTTCAATTGGTGGAACTTCTGGAGCGATGGGGATGATTGGGACACTTGTAGGGCTTGTTGCGATGCTTGCAAATCTTTCTGACCCATCTGCAGTTGGTCCAGCGATGGCGGTTGCCCTCCTTACAACTCTTTATGGAGCATTAACAGGTGCTGCATTCGCTGGAGTTATAGAGAATAAGCTTGGACAGAAACATGGCGTTGAGATGATAGCTCATCAAATTACTATACAAGGTTCAGTTATGATTGCTAGTGGTGAGTCTATTGGAAATATTAAAATGAAGCTTAATGCAATTTTACCACCAGTTGCTGGATAATAGATGGCAAAAAATAAATGTCCAGAATGCCCTCAGTGTTTACCTGGATGGCTAGTACAATTTGGTGACCTTATGTCACTTTTGCTTTGTTTTTTTATCCTTCTTTTATCAATGGCAACGATGGATAAGAAAAAAGTAGAAGAGTATTTTGAAGTTATGAAAAGGAGTATGGGCTTTTTAGAAGGTGCTGAAGATACAGCAGCGGCTGAAAAAGAGAAATTAGCTAAAGAGCATATGGATGCAACTGAGGCTGGAAATGAAGGTGATGCTGGAGCTGGAAATGATAATGGAGAGTATATTGAAGCTTTAGAAGAGATAGCACAAGCTTATAATGAAGCAACCGATTCACAAGAAACTGAAGATATGGTAGTTGTGACGAAAAATAATAACGAATATACAATGGATATTCCAGCTTCGCTTATGTTTGGTGATGGGGATTATGTGATACAAAATGAGCAGGCTATCAAATTTTTAACAAAAATTTCAAGAGTTGTACGAACTATGGAAGATAAAATGGATATAGAGATTGGTGGGCATGCAAGTGTTGATGAAACGATTAAAAATGGAGGACTTGCGAGAGATAATTGGGATTTATCAGCACTTCGTTCTATTTCAATAGTAAAAGAATTGATAAAAAATAAAATTGAACCTGCAAGATTAAAAGTTTCCGCTTATGGATCTTATAGACCAAAAAGTGATGTAGGGATTGAAAATAGACGAGTTGAGCTTCGTTTTGTGACAAGTGATGTCAAAAACTCTGGGCTTAAAGAGAGCAATTTTTTTGATAGAGTGCAGGAATAGGGGTAGTTATGAATACACAATTAAATACATTTAATGTTACTATGGCTCATAATACAAATAGTGAAACAAAAGTTCTTAATGATTTAAAACATACGAAAAATGAAAAGGAACTCAAAAAAGTATGCAATGAATTTGAAGCATTTTTTATGCAACAAATAATGGATATTTCATTAAAAAATACAAATGTTGCAGGTGAAGGTACAGGAAGTGAAATAATAAAAGGGATGTACACTGAAAGTTTATCAAGACAAAGTGCTGGAACACTTGGGATTAGTAGTATGTTATTTCAATTTTTAAGTGAAAAAGGAAAAGGTGCGAAATGATAAAAAGTCAAGTAAATCGTATGATTAATCTAGCCATTGCACTTAAAAATGCTATTAGAGAAGACATAAAAGATGTAAGAGATGCGAATCATGAAAAACTTCTTGAGCGAAATGATGAAAAATTAGAACTTATGATGCAAATAACTGAGTCACAAAAGATTTTAAATCAGATTCTTGCAGATGAAATTAATAAAGGAACAGATATAAATCAATTTAGAGATGATGTTGATTTATTAGAATTTCATTTAAGAGAACTCTATGAACTCAATGGAAAACTCGCTTCAATTGTACTACCTGTAAAAGAGATGTATAGGCAAATAATTGATGAGATTACGACACAAAATGGTGGAATGCTATTTGAGGTAAGAGCTTAATGAAAGGAATTTTATTGCTATTTATAGCTTTAAATCTTTTTGGGGATATTGCTTTGGTATCTGTAAAAGATTTACAATATAAAGAGGTTGTAGATTTTGCAAATTTACAAGAGGTAAATTTTGATAAAAAGATTTATTGTAAAAAATTTGATAAATTAAAACTTTTGGAAGATGAATATATCGCCAAAAGATTTATTACAAAAAATTCTCCAATATGTGATAAAGATTTGCTTCTTGCACCAAACCATAGAATTAAATTTGATTTTGGAAATATTGTTATAGAAAAAAATGGTGAATTTATGGGGGAAACTGATAAATATATCAAAGTGAAAAATCAAGATGGCACAATTGAAAAAATAGATAAGAATGGAATGTAACATATGAGAACATTATCTTTTTTGGGTGAAACTCCTACTGAAGCTTTACAAAATGCACTCAAAGAATGTGGTGATGATGGGATTGTAATAAGTACAAAAAAAATCTCAGATAAAAGAACAAATGGAAAAGATATGTATGAGATCCTCATTGCACTTGAAGAGGATAAAGAGGAAGAACAGCTAAGACATAAGGTACAAGTAAAACCAGTAACAGATAAAATAGATTTAAGCCCGCAGTTTTATGATTTTAGAGCTGAAATTTTGCAAATGCAAGAGGAGATAAAAAAAGTTCAAAAAACTCTTTGGGAGCCAAAAAGTAAACTTTATGATTTGGTTGTTCCTTCTGAATTTATAGATATTTATAAACTATTTGAAAAAAATGATTTTGATGAAGAGATGACTTATACGATTTTGAAAAAGACAATTACTCAACTCCCTTTGTCTATGAAATCAAATGAACAAAAAATCAATGATTTTTTCAGACTTATTTTAAGACGAATGATTCCGATTAAGTTTGAAGTACCCTTGCGAGTACATCAAAGAAAAGTGATGATGTTTGTTGGTCCAACTGGAGTTGGAAAAACAACAACAATAGCAAAATTAGCAGCAAGATTTGCATATAAAATGGGGATGGAGTATAAAGTTGGGATTATCACTTTAGATTCTTTTAGAGTTGGAGCAATTGAACAACTCAAAGCCTATGCAAATATAATGAGGTTGCCTTTAGAAATAGTAAAAAAAAGTGAAGATTTGGTTGAAGCAATTTTAAGACTGCAAGATTGTCATTATATTTTGATTGATACGGCTGGAAGTAGTCAGTATGATATTGAAAAAATTGAGTCGATTAATGAATATCAAAATAGATTACAAGATATTGAGATAGAGAAGATATTAGTACTCCCCGCAAATGTGAAAAAAAATGATCTCCTTGAGATATATGAGCAATATTCAATACTTGGTATTAATAATATTCTTTTTACCAAATTAGATGAAACAAGAAGTTTTGGAAATATTATCTCATTTGCATATAAAATTAAAAAATCCATCAGTTATCTTTCAATTGGACAAAATGTTCCAGATGATTTGATTACCGCTGAAGATAATTATCTTATTGATTGTTTTATGCAACAAAAGATACCAAAAAAGATGAAAAAATAGATGTTTAACGAGATTTCAGCTCAAGCTAGGGAGTTACTTCATTTAACAAATGAGTATCATGCAAAAAGCAAAAAAAGTTCAAGAACAAAGATTATAGCTATAACATCTGGAAAAGGTGGTGTTGGAAAATCAACAATTACTGCAAATATGGCTTATTTATTATCACTTTATGGGAAAAAAGTATTAGTTTTTGATGCTGATATTGGTTTGGCGAATATGCAGATTTTATTTAATCTCAAACCAAATGTAAGTTTTTATGATTATCTTGAAAGAGGAGCTTCTTTAGAAGAGGTTATTTTAGATACAGGATATAGAAATGTATTTTTATGTGCTGGTAAAAGTGGTTATCAGTATGGACAAACAAGTTCCTCTTTTGTCTATTCAAGAATAATAAAAGATATTGTATCACTGGATACTTATGATGTTTTGCTTGTAGATACTGGAGCTGGACTTAACGAATATGTACAAGAATTTTTAGAGATTTCAGATGAAATTATAGCTATCACTACAACTGATCCGAGTGCATTAACTGATGTATATGCACTTATTAAAATGATTAGTCAAAAAAAAGAGAAGCTCTTTTTACTTTTTAATCAAACACCAAATTATAAAACAGGTGAAACAATTACAAAATCTTTGAAAGAATTGGCTATAAAAAATAAATTAAATAAACATTTTATGGTAAAATATATCGGAAACCTCTCTGTTGATTTGAATATTGCAACTACAGGGAGACTTCGAAGATTGTTTGCAAAAGAGTTTGAGGGTAGTGTTTCGAGTTTTGACTTGAATAATATAGTTAATAATGTAGTAAAAGAGATATTGTAAGTGTTAGTTGAAGAATTTTCAAATAAAGTACTCAGAAGTAAAATCATAGATACCTATGTAGCAACAGCATTTTTTGCTGTTGTTATTTTTTTTACTTTAAATTCTGATATTTACACACCAATTGAGATGTTGTTTGGGGTCATTTTTGTCACTATTGCTTTTAAGGGACTCTCTCATATGATGGTGGCACTCATTATTTTATTGTACGATTTTGAGCATAAAAAAGAGTCGATTGAACTTGGGGAAGTTTCATCAAGGATTAATGGCTTGCTTAATGATTTAAGTTTGCAACAAACTAAAATAAAATCCCAAAAAGCATTAAATGAAGGCAATGGATAAAAAGGAGTCATAAATGAAACTTGGTGAAATAATGAGTTCTATAAAAGGACTTGATAGTGATAAGTTATTTTCTCCGTCATTCAATAAAATAGAAGAAGAGGATGGAGAGAGCTTTGGGGATTTACTTACAAAATCGATTGGTGAAGTAAATAAATCGCAACTTAAAGGATACGATGCAATGGAGCAAATAGCAACTGGTAAAGTGGAAAATCTCCAAAAAGCTGTACAACAGATAGAGGAAGCGGAGCTTAGTTTGAAATTGGCACTTGAAGTGAAAAATAAAGCTCTTAATGCCTATAAAGAAGTTATGAGGATGCAAGTCTAAAATGATTTAGCTTAGCACTATGTGTGAATTTTAGTTGATTTGAATTACTAATTGTAGTCCTGTATCAACCAAAATTTCCACCTAGCACAAATCTAAATCATTTGTATAAATGAAATCAAGGGGGAGAAGATGGGTTTATTTGATGGATACAATGTTGCAACATCTGGGATGGAAGCACAAAGAACAAGAATCAACATAGTAAGTGCAAACATAGCAAATGCTCAAACTACACATAGTAAAGATGGTGGACCTTATAAAAAGCAAAATGTTATTTTTGAAGAGATACTTCTTGATAAACAAAAAGAGCTAGAAAAGCAAAATCCAGCAAATCTAAAAAATATTCAAGGTGGTTACCAATCACCCAATGTTGGTGTGGGAATTAAAGAGATAGTTGATGCTAAAAACACTCCAATTTTAAGATATGAACCAGAGCATCCAGATGCAAATAAGGATGGGTATGTTGCATATCCTGATATCAATCCCGTTGTTGAAATGACTGATTTAATGGAAGCTATGAGAAGCTATGAAGCAAATCTATCTTCATTTCAAACACAGAAATCTATAGACACAAAAACGATAGATATCTTAAAATCTTAAAACAAGAAAGTTACATAATTATGGCTAGTGACATTTTAAAAAATGAAATTTTGCAAACACAAGTGGGTGATACAAAAAAGGTTTCTAAAAAGTCGGTCAATAATGAAGTAAAAAAAGAGGGTGGTTCTCTTTTTGATAGTTTGCTTCAAGTTGCAAAAGCAAAAGTTGATGAGCAAGATAGCTTAAAAAAATCTCATACACAAAGTGGGCAAACTACTTTAACAAAAGAGATAGCTCCAAAGATAAATGAAAATGGTGTAAATAAAACTCTTACCGAAACAAAATTAGTAAATAGGAATCTTGAACAAACTCTCAAAAGTAATCAAAAAATAGTACAAGAGACTATAAATAAACCAATTGAAGCAAAAATAAATAATGATATTCAAAAGATTGGAAAAACAACTCCTTTAACTTCTATTCCTGCATCTGACGAAACAATTCTTGATAAGTCACAGAAAAAATTTGAAAACCAAATAACTAAAGTGAATCATAATCAAAAGCAAGAGGAGAGAAAGGGATCACTTTCTCTTCTTGATAAAATGATGCAAGATATAAAAAAAGAGATACCAAATAATCAAAAAATAGCTTCAGAGGTATCTTCTCAAGCAAAAAAAGATCAATCAATTACAACAAAAGTTTCCTCTGTAGATAACTTAGAAGATAAAAAAATTAAAGAGAAACAAGAGGTAAAAAGAGTAGTTGATAAGGAAGTTAAGCCTAGTTTAGATTTAGTTAAAGGTAATATTACTGAAGAGGTAAAAAGAGAGGTTGTTAAACCTACTACAGAGATAAAAACTGTAAAGATAAATAATCAATTGGTTGAAAAAGAGAATCAAACAACAAAAGGAGAAATGGTTCCAAAAAAAGTTTCAACTCCAACCTCTTTACTTGATAAAATGGTTCAATCTATTGTAGATAATACAATTGAAGCTCAGGAAATTGTAAATGATGAAAAAAATGATTTGAAAAAATCTGAATATAAAGTAGTGACTAAAAGTGATGAAAGTGTAGGAAAATTATTTGCAGAATTACAAAATGGAATAAAACTAGAAAACAAAACACAGCTCACAAAAACAGATATTGCTCCAAATTTGAATCCTAATGAAACGAAAGAAAGTACAATACTTTCATCATTAGCTGATAGTCTGAGTGGAAAAACGAAACTACAAAAAAAAGTTGATGAAGTAGCAAAATTAGAAAGTTTACAAGATCCAAAAGCGCAGTTTGGGGCAAATGTATTTCTTGCAAATCAGAAAGTACAAGGAGAAATTCTTTCAAAACAAAAACTTACAGAAGCACAAGAGGTTTTAAAAGATGGGCAGAATTCTACAAAAACGATAAAGAGATCTGCAGATATTTTAGAACTCAAACCTAAGGGTCTTGAACTTAGTGTAGAAGAGGAGATAGCTGTAGTTACAACAAAACAGCCTTTTAACAAATCTAATGAGATTGGAATCCATAATCAACAAAGTTTTTTAAATAGGGTTTTTTTAAATAAAGAGACTATAAGTCAAATAAACGATGCAAAAGTTGCCCAGGAACAAATAGTACAAACTAAATTATCCCAAGAAGATACAAAAAAAGTAAATCAAGATGTCACAATTACAGTTGAGAGAACTTTAGTAGAAACATTTACTACAAAGGTGATAGCTTCAAAACAGGCAATGGGAAGCTTTATGTCAGATGTTGCTAGAAATATGTATCTGAATTATAGACCCCCTGTGACAGCATTTAAAATAAATCTTGACCCACTAAATCTCGGTAGTATTGCTATTGTTATGAAAAATAATAAAAGTGAAAATACACTCAGTATTAGTTTAAATATGTCACAAAATACCACTTATGAAACATTCAATGATAATAAATCAGCTCTGCAAAATGCATTAGGAAGAGTTTTTAACCAAAATGAAGGAAGTTTTTCACTCGATTTTGGTATGCAAAATGATAGTTCGAATCAAGAGTTTGAACAACAAAGACAAAATCAAGAAAATAGACAACTTATAGAGAATCGAATAGATAGAGAGACAACAGTACAAGATGATGGGCAAGTAATTGAATTAGAAACCACAAAAAGCTATATGTAGAGATAGATGGAATCCTTAGTTCAGTTAATAGACCAGAATGTAACATATACTTTTTTATTGTTATTTGCTCGGATTTTGTCTTTTATGGCATTTATGCCAGTATTTGGGCATGTAAGTGTTCCCCCTACAATAAGAGTTGGGATTGCTTTTTATTTTACGGTTTTTCTTTTTCCTTTGGTTGATCAAAATAGTGTTCAAATACCAAATGATGTTGTTTTTTTAAAAAGTTTAATTGGTGAAATAACTTTAGGGTTTGTGGCCGCAGCATTGGTGCAAATTATCTTTTCGGCAGTGCAAATTATTGGAGATTTGATAGGATTTGCTACAACTTTATCGATGGCAAATATGTTTGACCCAACGACGGGGACACAGCAAGGGGTTATGAGTAGATTTTTATTTATGATAATTTTAGTCCTTTATTTTCAAACAGGAATGTATGAAGTAACAATTTTAATGCTTACACAAAGTATTGGGATGATAACACTTGGTGAGTTTAATCTTTTCAATTATGATATTTTAAAAATAGCTATTGATGAGGTAACACATATGTTTATTTTTGCATTTTCATTTGCTTTCCCCTTGTTTTTTATTGGGTTTATTCTTGATGTTTATTATGGATATGGAACAAAATCAATGCCAGCTTTTTCCCCATTTGTTCTTACTTTTCAAATAAAATTTGTTCTTATTTTTATATTTATGATGTTAGGTCTTGATGTTTTTACAACAAGTTTTACACAATATTTTATAGATAAATTTAATTAGTTAGAGGTGTTTATTGGCTGAAGATCAAGAAAAAACAGAAGAAGCCACCGGTAAGAGGAAGCAAGATGCCATAAATGAAGGGAATGTTCCAAAATCAATGGAAGTTTCTGGTGCTGCTGTATTGCTTTTTGCTTCGATATATCTTTTATTTTTTTCATCGTTTATGTTCGAACAGATAAAAGTGATGATGTTGTATATTTTTGGATTTATTGGGGAAGAGATTACTCCAGCCGTTTTTATGACAATCACTTATACATTAGGAATGACTCTTCTTTATGCACTCGCACCAATTTTTGCTCTTGTTGTTGTTTTGGCAATTGCAACAAATGTGATGCAATTTGGATTTATTATGATTCCTCTTAAAATTGATTTCTCAAAAATTGACCCAATAAGTGGAATAAAAAATATTTTTAGTCTTAGAAAACTCCTCGAAGCACTTAAATTAACACTTAAGCTTTCAATTATTATTGTGGCTATGGTTGTTATTTTTGCACTTATATGGAACGACATTATTGCTATGATGGATATGGGGCTTAGTGCTTCAATGGATCTCATTTTAAAGCTTACAACCTATTTTGTTGCATCAATTTTGTTAATTATCATCATTTTTGCTATAATCGATTTTTTCTTTACGAGACATTATTATTTTGAACAACTTAAAATGTCAAAGCAAGAGGTGAAAGATGAATACAAACAGATGGAAGGAGATCCTCAAGTTAAAGGGAGGATTCGTTCTATTCAGATGAAAATGTCTAGGCAACGGATGCTTAAAGATGTTGCGAGTGCTGATGTTGTTATTACAAATCCAACTCACTATGCAGTTGCTCTCAAATATGATAAAGAGAAACAAAGTGCACCACAAGTTGTTGGAAAAGGGATCGATTTTTTAGCTTTAAAGATTAAAGATATTGCTAGAGAGAACAAAATACCAATTATAGAAAATCCTGCATTATCAAGGGCTTTGTATGATCAAGTTGAGTTAGAACAAGAGATACCAAATGAATTTTATAAAGCGATAGCTGAAATATTTACTTATATATATGAATTAAATAGAAAAGGGAAAAGGTAAAAAGTAGAATGAAGTATGTTTTGATTTTTATGTTATTTTGTTCAACCCTTTATGGTAAAAAAGATTTTTACTATGGTTTTATTGATAGTAAAAAAAATCAAATTGAAAAAAGTCAAAAAGATAAAATTATTTTAGGTAATGATAAATTAAAAGCGATAAATAAACTTGTTAAAGATGGACGAATTGATGATGCCTTAGAACAGATGATTAAATTTAGAGGATCTAATAAGGTTGCTATTTTAAATTCAACTGTAGAACTTCTTTATAGTGAAATACTTTATAAAACGGGAACAAAGAAAAATATAACAGAGGGTGCAAAAGTTTTAGAAGATGCAATCAATAGATCAATTATAACAGAAGGGGATCTCCTTGAAGCAAATGTGCTACTTGTAAAACTTTTGGTAAAAATCAATAAAATAAAGGAAGCTAAGTTTTATGCAGAATCAATTTCTAATATTTTTAAAGACCCACTATCTTTAGCATATGGAAAGATTTCAGAAGCTTATATAGATACACAAGCTAAAAAGTATCCAAAAGCTATTAAGACACTCTATAGCATACTTTTAGAAACTGATAATTTAAAAGTAGCTACAGTTGTTGCAGATGAGCTTTATGATGTTTATATATTAAGTGGACAAAAAGATAAGGCTTATGATTTAGCAAGTAAAGTACTTGAACGAAATATTGATTACTATGCAAATGATAGTTATTTGGCACTTATAAAAGTGGATAAATTAGTTAAAGCAGAGATGCCATTTTTAGCTATAAAGATTTTAAATGCTCTCCTAGATAAATCTACGGACAAGGCTAGTATAGCTGATTTTAAATTTAGATTAGCAAATACATATATGTCTATTAGAACACCATCGTTAGAGTATATTTTAGAAGCAAAAGAATATTATAAAGATTTAGTAAGTTCATCGACTCATAATAATTACAAGCAAGAGTCAAAGATAGCACTAGATGAGATACTTTTAAGGGAGGGGAAAATCACCCCTAGTATTATTCTTACAAAATATGGGAGTGATGAGGTCATGCAAGATAAAGCTATGTTGCAAGAACTCTTAAATTTTGCAGCGAAACATGACTATGCATCAATTGCGAAATTTAAAAATGTTTATAAAAATATAAAAACCTCTACTGCTAATAGATTTGGATATCCAGATATGAAATCAGTTTTTGCTATGGTAGATAGTGGGATGATAAAATATTATTTAGAGAATGATAAATGTAAAGAGATAAATGGGTTATTTAAAACGATGGATGCTTTCTCGATTAAAAAAATAGTAAATGAGACAAACCAAACAGTAGGTGTTCTTAATTGTATGTTAGAAGACCCAAATAAAAATAGTTTTAATCCAGTGAATGATGCTTTAAAAGATACTAAAAATGGGATGAATTTTGTACTTCTTGAACGAATTGCTTATATGTTAGGTGAATATGATAAGGCTTTAGAGATAACTAAAAAGATTGATATGTTAGGTGATGAAAATATTAAAAGTATTGAATTTTTGGATAGATTTTTACTCTATGGAGCACTTAATAACAGTTTTAGTATGGATAAATTTTTTACTTATGCAAAGGCTCATCCAAAATATATTGTAAATAATAAAGATAATCCGCCGATTATAGATTTTTATTATCAGTACTATTTGTATCTTTTGAAAGAAAATAAAGAAACTGAAGCTAAAACAATTTTACGAAAATTGTATGCGACACAAAAAGATATGAAAGTTTTTGTTTATAGTCCTTATGTGGAATTGCAAATGGCAAGTGAAAGAAAACTTGTGGATGATTATAATGGAGCTCTTCGATTACTTGATGAAGGTTTAAAGAATCCAAGAAGGGTAAAACCAAATGATTTGGTACAGCTTTATTATCAAAAAGCACAACTCTATAAAATTAAAAAACAAGTAAACCTTTATCAAGATACGATAGATAAGTGTAAAGCTGTTGATAAAGCTGATAATCTCTACAAAGATATGTGTAGTAAGCTATAACAAGACTGATGTTGGGATAATTTGATATTTTAGCTTGCTGCTAAAATATCAAATCCATTTTGAACAGTGATGATTTTTTTTTCAATATCAACATTTATGATATAAGTATCATTGTATGGTAGTAAAAAACTTTTTGCTGTTTTAGAATCTTTAGCCAATAATTCTTTATCTGTATCAATGTACATATAATCATCTGTAGGAAATCTGTTTATTTCAGTAACTTTTCCTAAAATTATCCCATTTTCTATCACAGTGCAACCTTCAATTTCAAACCAAAAGAATTGTTTTTTGTCTAGTTTACAATTTTTTTTACTCTCCTCTTGTGTTGTAAAAAGAAGTGAATTTATCAGAATCTTTGTATCATCAACTGAGTCAATACCGATAAATTTAATAGTGTCAAACGATTGATTGATAGATTCTACTGTGAGAGTCTTATTTTTATTTGTTGTAAAACTTACACCTTTTTTTAATTGTTCAGGAAAATCAGATTCGATATAAATTTTCATTTGACCTTTTAAACCAACACTTTTCCCTAGTTTTGCAACATAAATTTTTTCCATCTTTCTAACCTTTTTTATTCTATAAAAAAACCGCCACATACAAAGATATGCGACGGTTCTTTAATTAAATAATTTTTTATAAGCGCTTGTATGCTTATCCTTTGATTACTTGAATTTTATACGATTTTCCATCTTTTGCTTTGCAACCATTCACAATCGTTTTTAAAGCATTTATCATATTCCCACTTTTCCCTATAATTTTTCCAAGGTCTTCCTCTTCACACGAAATAGTGATTTCATAGAAGTTTTCACCTATCTCACTTAATTCTACTTGTATAGATTCAGGATGTGAAACTATAAGCTGGGCATACGATTTTACAAAATCAGTAACCATAATACTTTACTACTTTGCAGCTGTAAGTTTTGCAACTTTTTCACTCATTTTAGCACCAACACTTAACCAATAATCTAATCTTTCTTGATCAAATTTTAATACTTTTGGTTCAACGATTGGATTAAAATAACCAATTGATTCAATCCATCCTGAATCTCTTCTTTTTCTACTATCTGTAACTACCATTCTATAAAATGGCTTTTTGTTTCTTCCCATTCTTGTAAGTCTAATAACTGTCATTGTTTGTCCTTTTTTGTTTAATTTTTTTGTTAACTTTGAGTTAAGTGCTAAAGGGAACAATTCACCTTAGCACTTAACTCAAAAATTTTCTCTATCTTGGGATTTGAGGCATCCCCCCAGCATTCATTTGAGACATCATTCTTTGCATATCTTTCATTCCACCTTTACTTGACATTTTTTTTGCCATTTTAGAAGCATTATGGAATTGTTTTAAGATTTTATTTACTTGCACTTCACTAAGTCCTGAACCTTTTACAAGCCTCTTTTTTCTACTCATATTAAGTAAATCTGGATTTTCTCTCTCTTTTGGAGTCATAGAACCAATAAGGGCTTTAATTCTTTTAAGTTCAACCGAATTATCAAAATCCATATCTTTTATCTGGCTTGCCATCCCACTCATCCCTGGAATCATTCCGATAATAGATTTCATACTTCCAAGTTTTTTAATCATCTCAAGTTGCTCTAAAAAGTCATTGAAGTTAAACTCACCTTTTTTAATCTTTTTAGTAACCTCTTTTGCTTTTTTGTCATCTATTAAAAGTGATGTTTTTTCAGCAAGACCTTCAATATCTCCAGCACCCATAAGTCTTGAGACAATTCTATCAGGGATGAAAACCTCAAGGTTTTCCATTTTTTCCCCAACTCCAACAAATCTTAGTGGTACTTTTGTTTGATGAGAAAGTGAAAGTGCAACTCCACCTTTTGTATCTCCATCAAATTTAGTTAAGATAACCCCATCTATTCCAATTTTTTCTTGGAAAGTTGTAGCTGTTTTTGTAGCATCATGACCTGTTAGTGAATCAGCTACATAGAAGATTTCAGTTGGATTTACTGTATCTTTGATATTTTTTAGTTGAACCATAAGTTCTTCATCAATCGCAAGTCGTCCAGCAGTATCGACTAAAAGAACATCATATAGTCCATCGATTGCTTTTTGTTTTGCTTTTTTTACGATGTTAATTGGATCTTTTTCATTATCATCGAAAAACACTTCAACACCAATCTGAGCACCAATTTGTTTCAATTGCTCAACAGCTGCTAATCTTTGTAAATCAGCTGCTGCTATTAAAATTTTCTTATTTCTAAGTTTGAGATAATTTGCGAGTTTTCCAGTTGTAGTTGTTTTACCACTTCCTTGAAGTCCAGTCATCAAAATTGTTGTGAGCGGTGAAGTTCCACTATAGACAAACCCTTGGTTTCCTTTTACTGCTAAGATATCTGATAAACTTTCTCTTAAAGCTTTTAAGAAACTATCTTGCCCAATCCCATTTTGCTTTGTTTTGAGTTCAACTTTCTCACAGAGTTCTTTTGTAGTTTTGTGATGAACATCGTATCTTAAAAGAGATTTTTTTAGTTCACCAATAGCATTCGTTAATGCTTTTGTATCATCTTGGTATCGTATTTTTGAGATAACAGATTTAAACGAGCTAGTTAATGAATCAAACACTATTTTGTCCTACTTTTTTTGTGATTTTGTAATAATTTTGGGATGATAGTGGAAATATACTTAACTTATACTTAAGACATAAATACTCAAATCCCATATATTAGGGATTTTATTGCTTTAAATGTGATTAATTTTCAGTAAATATTAAGCTAAAAAAAATCTAAAAATTTGTCTAAAAATTGTGTAAAAAATTCTATTTTTTAGGTAATATTCCACTATGAATTTAAGCTTTAAAGAACAACTCAATCAAATACTCAATTGCGATTTGAAAACCACTTTTCCAATAGCTAGAGAGATGAAAAGAAAACTCTATTTTTATGTTGGACCTACAAATAGTGGTAAAACATATTCTGCGATGCAAGAACTCATACTGGCTGATTGTGGGATATATTTAGCACCTTTACGACTCTTAGCCCTTGAAAATTATGAATTTTTAAAAGAAAATAGAATTAATTCAAGTTTAATAACTGGGGAAGAGGAGATTTTCAATGAAGATTCAACACATATCTGTAGCACAATTGAGATGGTAAATTTTGAGATGCAGACAGATGTTTGTATCATAGATGAGATTCAAATGCTTGAAGATGATGATAGAGGTTGGGCTTGGGTCAATGCTATTTTAGGTGCACCTGCTAGTAAAGTTATTATGACAGGAAGTGTGAATGCCCTTGAATCTATCAAAAAAATAGCTGAATATTTAGATGAAGAGCTTGAGATTGTTAAGTTTAAAAGAAAAAATCCACTTCAAGTTTTAGAAAAACCAATCCCTTTTAAAGAGATAACTAAAGGGACAGCTTTGATAGCTTTTAGTAGAAAAGATGTCTTACATATGAAAGCAAAGCTATCACGATTTTTCAAAGTTTCTGTTTTGTATGGAAATTTAAGCCCAGAAGTGAGAAGAGAAGAAGCAAAAAGATTTAGAGAGGGGCAAACTGATATCTTGATAGCAACTGATGCTATTGCGATGGGGCTTAATCTTCCTATAAAAATTATCCTTTTTACAACCGATACAAAGTTTGATGGAGTATCTCAAAGAAAACTTACTCCAAATGAAGTTATTCAAATAAGTGGACGAGCAGGAAGATATGGACATCATGAAGTTGGATATGTTGGTGCAACTAATAGTGGAGTATTAAAACATATTGATGCGATGTTTCATTCCCCGCTTCGAACTATCAAACCACCATTTAAAGTTAAAGCTACACTTGAACAAATCCTTGCTTTTGCTTCCCATTTAAATACAAAAGATCTAACGAAAATTTTATATTTTTTCTCAAAAAATATGAAATTTACTGGTCCATTTATCGCTACAAATATATATAATATGATCGAACTTGCTCATATTTTAGATAAACAAATAAGGTTAAAACTTGAAGATAAATATCTCTTAGCTCAAGCTCCAACAAATACAAAATCACCCTTATTGAAGGATGCTTATTTCTTCTATATGAATGCAATTATCAATAAAAAAAAGTGTGATTATAGATTATCTATTAATATTAAGCATTTGGCACAAAGTGAGTTAGATTTACTTAAAGCTGAAGATGAAGTGAAAAAAATATCGTTGTATCTTTGGCTTTCATATAAATTACCTGAAATTTTTTATGATACAGAGAATGCTTATAGATGTAGAATTTTAGTCAATCAATATTGTGAAAATTCTTTAAAATTGAATCTTAAAAATCAAAATGAAAAAATGGTATCATTTAACAAAGTTATTTCTAAAAGAAACAAAGATAAAGCTAAAGATGAAAAGAAAAAAGATGGAAGAGACCGCTATAGTGATAAGAGAGATCTAAAAGGTAAAAAAAATTTGAATGATACTGGGCAAAATTGGCAAAAACCAAGTGGAGTAAAAAAACATAAAATTAGAAAAAAGGACGAATATGCATAGGATTGATAAGAGAAAAGTTTATATAGCTTTTGGAATTCTTATTGTTACTATATTGGTGTGGCCATTAGCTATTTCAACATTTGTAGTTTCTCCAAAAATAGAGAAACAAAAAATAGAAATGCAAAATCGTGGAATAGAACTTAAAGTAGGGGAAAAGGATGGCTATTTTAGTTCACAAAGAGAGTATCGTTTAACAGTAAAAGATAGAGATAAATTCTTAACTTTTTTAGGTGAAGCAATGAAAGTTGATAAGATTTTATTAGAAGGGATTATGCCAGAGGCTAATGATGTATTAGGGCTTCAATTTGGTGGGAGTATTGCAACAAAAGTTTGGAACCCTTTTAGTGTAAGTGTTTATATGGAACCAAAAGATTTTCCAAAAAATCAATTAAAACTTTTAGAATACAAGGCAATGTTACAAAAATTTGGTGCTACTTTTATTTTTAATCTTAGAGGAAAACTTAAAGAGATAGAGCTTAATGATATAGATTTAAATGGTAACCAATTTGGTGTCAATATGTTTTTACACTTTGTAAAGCCTATTTTTAAATTAGGGGATATAAATAAATTTTCACTAGAAAAATATCTTATTAAAACGAATGAAGTTGATAAACATATAGGATTGGGATCTAATAATGCTGAATATAAATTTCAATATAAAGATGATTATAATTTTAAATTTACAGCCTCTGCAGATGATTTCTTGTATTACACAAAATATAATCTTACAAATCCAGAAGATTATACGATTTATCTTGCAAAAAAAATAAGTGATGAAACTGCAGAATGTAAAAATTTACGATGTATCAAAACAATTGCAAATGATATTTTGGAAAATGAAAAACATATTGATAGTTTTGAAATATACCTTGATGGACGAATTCTTGACGGAATAAAATATAATAATTCTGGGAATATTATATATGAAATTAGACATCAAGATAGCACTAGAAACTTAGAATATAAAATTACATACACAAAAGATAATTTTAAAGTACCAAATGTGGAGCTAAAAGCTGCAAAAAATAATTCAAGTATAGAGGTTTTTTCAAATAAAGAGGATGTATCAATTAAAACTAATACTAGAATTGATGAATTTTTTCTCTCAACTGCAAATCTCAATATAAAAGCAAAAGAGGGGCAGATTTCAGGGCAATTAAATAATGTAAAATTAGAACCGATAAAATATATTATGGATAATACTGAAGAGTTTTCATCTTCAGAGATAGATGGGTATTCTCCACTTCTAAAATATGTTATTGAGATAGCAAATTATGGTGGAAGGATGCAATATGGAATGGAATTTAGTGATTTAAAATTTTCAAAACTAAAGTTCCCTATTAAAAATCTTAAAATTGATGCTGATTTTGTCCTCAAAGAAAATAAATACAATATTTTAAATAAACCAGCAGAACTATTGCAATATATCACTTTTGATTTAAATATTAAGGTGGATAAAGAATCTTTTGAAAATTATTTAAAAAGCCCAATGAATGAGTATAAAAATCTTGGTAAAGTGGTGAAATACGATGGTGACCATGCAATTTTAGATATAAGTTTTAATCTAAAAGATGATGTTATTTTAGCAAATAACAAAGAGCTAATAAAATAAAAAGAATGACAAAATATTTACAAATTTAGTGGCTTATAACCACTCTTTTTGTATAATCCGACAAATAAAAATCGAATAAAAACTAAAAATAAGGGATCTAATTTGAGAGCATTAATCAGTGTAAGTGATAAAAGTGGAGTTGTAAATTTTTCAAAAGAGTTGGTAAGTTTAGGATATGAGATTATCTCAACAGGTGGAACATATAAAGCATTGCAAGATGCTGGAATAGCTGTAATTGAAGCAAATGAAGTGACAAAATTTCCAGAGTGTTTTGAAGGAAGAGTAAAAACTTTAAATCCTTACATCCATGGTGGAATTCTTCACAGAAGAGATAAGCAATCGCACTTAGACCAAGCGAAAGAACTCGGTGTTGAGGGGATTGATTTGGTATGTGTCAATCTCTATCCATTTAAAGCAACGATTGAAAAAACAGATGATTTTGAAGAGATTATTGAAAATATAGACATCGGTGGACCTGCGATGGTTAGAAGTGCAGCTAAAAATTTTGATAGCGTTATCATTGTAACTGATGTGGCTGATTATGATTTGGTTTTGAATAATCTCAAAAATAATACAAATACGAGCGAGTTTAGAAGAGATATGATGATAAAAGCGTATGAACATACAGCAGCTTATGATTCAATGATAGCAAACTATATGAATAAACGATTTAACAATGGTTTTGGAAGTAAACAATTTATCGTTGGAAATAAAGTATTTGATACAAGATATGGTGAAAATCCACACCAAAAAGGTGCTTTGTATGAGTTTGATAAACACCTTTCAACAAAATTTAAAACTTTAAAAGGTGAAGCAAGTTTTAACAATATGGGGGATATCAGTGGAGCTGCTAAAATAGCATCTGCGTTTGGGTCTGATAATGCAGTTTGTATTGTAAAACATGGAAATCCTTGTGGTTTTGCTATCAAAGATACACTTTTAGAGTCTTATACAGAAGCTTTGAAATGTGACCCAGTAAGTGCATTTGGTGGAGTGGTTGCAGTAAATGGTATCGTTGAACTTGATTTGGCTAAAAAAATGAATGAGATATTTTTAGAAGTTGTATTTGCAGCTGATTTTACAGCTGAGGCTATTGAAGAGCTTTCAAGAAAACAAAGAATCAAACTTTTCTCTCAAGGGACAACAAAACTTGAAATGGCGAATGATGATATCAACTTTAAAATCGTAGATGGTGGATTTGTGTTCCAAGATAGCGATGTAGTTGGAGCTGATGAAGTTAAAAATGCGGAGCTTAAAACAATTAGAAGTGGCTCTGCACAAGAGTTAAAAGATATGGAGATAGCATATAAAATAGCATCTTTAACAAAATCAAATTGTGTAGTGTATGTAAAAGATTCTGCAATGGTAGCTGTTGGAATGGGTATGACAAGTAGAGTAGATGCAGCAAAAGCAGCACTTAGAAAAGCAGCTGATATGGGACTTGATACAACTGGTTCAGTTTTGGCAAGTGAGGCATTTTTCCCATTTAGAGATAGTATCGATGCAGCAGCTGAAGCTGGGGTAAAATGTGTAATTGAACCAGGTGGAAGCGTAAGAGATGATGAAGTTATCGCTGCTGCGAATGAATATGGGATGGCACTATATTTTACAGGTGTAAGACACTTCCTACACTAATATATAGTTTCCTTTGGAATTAGGTATTGTTGTTATAAATTGTATAGTTATTTACTTCGGTTAGCCTTCTATTTTTATAAAACGAGCCTTTTCCCCAATGTTTGATTAGTTACCTACAATTCATTTTTTGTTGTATTGTATTTATTAAATCTATTCTTGTCATACTTCATTTTTTTAGATACTATGTAATTTATGACATATTACTTTAAAGTTTTCATTTTCTTTTTATGAGAAATCTATTTTTCTTAATAATATACAATAATAACCTTCTTAAAAAAGTGATTCTGGTTCTCTTTTTTCTATTAAAAAGCTTTGTAATTGATTGTATGCGAGTTTTTATATGCTCTAAAAACTCTTTACTTCGTAAAAAGAGAGAATTTGTTCGTATAATATAAAGCATTTTCATTGTAAAGTGATAAACAACAGCAAACCAGTTTATAGTTAAAAGTCTCTCTTTTGAATTTTTTAAAATTGTAAATGCAACTGCGACAGGGATAAACTTTATAATATAGATAACGATAAATAACCCAACAAAGCCTTGTGATAAAAGTGCTAAAGCCCAAATACCCATAATTTCAGAAATTCCAAAAAAAAGTACAAAAATAGTTAAAATGAGATATTTATTTTGAGCTTGTATCCACTCTAAAATCGCTTTATAGAGTTGTAATTTTTTAAATTGTAAATATATAGGTTTTAAAATGGTATCCCAAAAAAGATACTCTAAAAGAAGATAGATAAAGGCAAGTAAAGAAATAAAAAAGTTTCTAATAATTTTCATAAAGCGATTTTAACTAATTTGATGATTTTTAATGCTTAAGAGTAGGATGAATAAAGAAGATAGGATTTCTCCTATCAGAATTTTGTTTATACGAAATATTAAATGGTTTCAAGAAGAGCTTATGCTCCTCTTACTATACTTTCAATTTTTCCAACAATCGATGGATCTTCAAGTGTTGAAGTATCTTGAGTGATAGCTTCCCCTTTTACGATACTTCGTAAAATCCTTCTCATGATTTTTCCACTTCTTGTTTTCGGTAAATCTGGTACAAACGCCATCTCATCACAAAGTGCAATTGCTCCAATCTCATTTTTGATAATTTTATTTATCTCTTTACTTAATTCTAATTCATCTGCTGTTTGATTTACTTCTTCAGATGCAACAGCTTTTAACACGATATAAGCAAAAATCCCTTCACCCTTGATATCATGTGGTTTTCCAACAACTGCAACCGCAGCTACATTTGGATGTTTTTTGATAGCTGATTCAACTTCTGCAGTTCCCATTCTGTGACCTGAAACATTGATAACATCATCGGTTCTTCCAGTAATTGTGATATATCCATCATCACTCATCATAGCACCATCACCTGTAAAGTAAACTGGCTTCCCATCTTTTTTACAATCACCAAAGTATGATTTCACAAATCTATCTCCATCATTCCAGATAGTTCTAATCATAGATGGCCACGGTTTAGTAATACACATAAATCCTTTTTCACCAATTTCAGTTGGTGTACCATCTGTATCTATGATTTCAGCCATAATCCCTGGAAGTGCAAATGTAGCACAAGCAGGTTTGATTGGAGTAGCTGCTGGAAGTGGAGATATCATATGTCCACCAGTTTCTGTTTGCCAATAAGTATCAACAATAGAACATTGACTTCCACCAACCTCTTCATAGTACCATTTCCATGCTGGAGGATCGATAGGCTCACCAACTGTTCCAAGGATTCTTAATGAACTTAAATCATATTTAGCTGGTTCATTTGCTCCCATTTTATGAAGCATTCTGATTGCTGTTGGTGCTGTATAGAATTGATTGATTTTATACTCTTCAACCATTTTCCAACATCTTCCAGCATCTGGGAAAGTTGGAACTCCTTCAAACATAACTGTAGTTGCACCTGCAGCTAGTGGTCCATATACTATATAAGTGTGTCCTGTAATCCAACCAACATCCGCTGTACACCAATAAGTATCGTTATCTTTGATGTCAAATACCCATTCCATAGTCATTTGAGCCCAAAGGATATATCCAGCTGATGAGTGTTGCACACCTTTTGGTTTTCCTGTACTTCCTGAAGTATAAAGTAAGAAAAGTGGGTCTTCGCTATCCATCATCTCTGGTTCACATTTACTTGACTCATTTTTGATAAGTTCATTATAGCTATAATCTCTTCCAGCTACCCAAGTGATATCTTCTCCATTTCTCTCAACAATACACACCTTTTTAACACATTCACAACCAGATTTTAATGCTTCATCCACTACAGGTTTAAGCATATATGGGCTTCCTTTTCTAAATGCTCCATCAGCAGTTACAACAAGTTTCGCTTCAGCATCAATAATTCTATCTTTTAAAGCTTCTGCACTAAATCCACCAAACACTATAGAGTGGATAGCTCCAATTTTTGCACATGCAAGCATAGTAATAGCAGCTTCAGGAATCATTGGCATATAAACAACAACTCTATCCCCTTTTTTGATGTCAAATTGGTTTTTGAACATGTTTGCAGTTTTATTTACTTCATATGCTAATTCTCGGTAAGTGATAATTCTTTGGTCACCATTGTCCCCTTCAAATATGATAGCTGCTTTATTTTTTTTCGTATCTAGGTGTCTATCAACACATTGATGAGCAACATTCATCTTCCCGCCAACAAACCATTTATAAAATGGTGCATTTGACTCATCTAAAATAGTATCATACGGTTTAAACCACTCTATCTTTTGGCTTGCAAATCTACCCCAAGTACCTTCATAATCCTCTTTAAACTCATTCATTAAGTCATTATATTCACACATATTTTTAAATGCTGGATTGTTAAATCTTGATTTTTTTGGCTCGAAAATATCGCTCATTTTTGTTTTCTCCATAAATTTTTATTTGATTTTATTATAAATAGGTTAAATAGCATTTTAATAGCATTGTAATTTTATCATTAAAGTTTTAATACAGGATTGAATATGAAGTTACTTTTTGTAACAAAAATGTAGATATTGCATTAAGGTTATTTAACTAAAATTCGTAAATATAATGAGGGGGAATAATGAGTAGTAAAAGATTAGATGCTTATTTTTCAAAGTTGGGGTACTGTACAAGGGGGGAGGCAAGAAAATTTCTCAAAATTCACGAAGTAAAAGTGCTAGGTGAGAGGGTATTCCTCCCTTCTATTAAGGCAAATCATTGCGATATTACTATTGATGATGAACCACTTGATAGTGAAATACTTACGATTCTTATGAATAAACCAGCTGGTGTAGTCTGTTCACACGATGATAGTGGAAAGCTTATCTATTCACTCCTCCCATTAAGATGGCAAAATAGAAATCCAAAACTCTCAACTGTAGGAAGATTAGATAGAGATACGACAGGGGCTATATTGCTCACTGATGATGGGGTTTTAAATCACAAACTTACAAGCCCAAAATCAAATATTTCAAAAATATATAAAGTGACTTTAGCACATCCTTTAAAAGGTGATGAGGGAGAAATATTTGCAAGCGGAGAGCTTCTTTTGCATGGTGAGAACAAACCTCTTCTTCCTGCAATTTTAACAATTATTGATGAAACAACAGTCCTTTTAGAGATAGTTGAGGGGAAATATCATCAAGTAAAAAGAATGTTTGGAGCCGTTGGTAACAGAGTTGTTGCACTCCATCGTGTCAGTTTCGATAGTTTTAGTATTGAAAATTTACAAGTAGGAGAATATAAAGTTATCCCCCAATTAACTACCACCAACTAATTTAGTGTTTTTATTAGCTGGTGATACTTAGTAAAGTGATATTTCATCTATCCAAAATGTTTTTTCACTATTGAGTTTATTTCCATCTCCTTGAATAGCAAAAACAACACTTTTGACCATATCTAAATCAAGTACACCATCTCCATTGGGATTGGTTTTCGCATAACCATTTGCTAAATAGAGTTCAGAAAACTGATAATTATACTCTTTCCAAGATGTAGTTAGATTTGATCTTGCTTGCCAAGCATTATCATAAGAATCATTTTTATTAACATCTTTTATCCTAAAAGTGAGTACCACATCATCGCTACTTGCTTTTGCCCAAAATTTTATCCCTTGATAGTTAGTTAGATCCCTTGCAATATTGTTAAAAATCCCCAATCCACTTTTACTATTTCCTATTTTGTAATCTATTCTAAGTGATTTTGAAGAGTGGTTTGCCCCTTGACTTAAATCGATAAGAGAAGATGCTGTGCAATCTCCATTTGTTTTTGGAGATATAACCCAGCCTTTCCCTAGTTGATTTTCAAAAGATTCTGTAAGATTTTCACTATTTTTTTCCAAAGGATTAAACTCTTTTAGTGAAATTTGCTCTTTAATCGCACCTACTATCACACCACTTGAGACATCAATAAGTCGTAAATAAGTGTTCCAATTAGCACCCTCTTTAATCATATTTCCAGTAAGAACAACATCAGCCGCGACAAGTTTTCCAAGTTTTTTTGCTTCATTTTGTTCTAGAAGTCCTGAATCAATAAGTTGATGTTCTTGCAAAATCATATCAATTTTTTCCCTCTCCACGACAATAAATTGACCACTTTGAACAAGTTTTGTGATAAGTTCATTCATAGCAAGTTTTTGATTTTCACTATTTTTATTCTCTTTGATACCGAAATCTAAAACGGCAATCTTCTTCTTTGGGAGATAGATTTTTACTTTCATACCCTTAACCATTGGGATATCCTCTTTGAGTGTCAGTGTCACTTGATCTCCACGAATATCCTTAATTTCAGCAGAAAACTCATCAACATAAGTTTTTTGACCAACCAAAAAAATCGAATTTGATAAAATCGAATTTGCCAATCTACTTGAATAATGTGTATCTTTAAAAAGGTTTAAATCATCATTCATTTCAACAACAACATCTTGCCCAAAATCAGCTACAACGGTACCATTTACAAATGAGTAATTTTTTGAAACTGTTTTTTTATCTTTATCCATATAAGGTGGTGGTGTTGCACATCCACCAATGAATAGAGTAACTAATCCAAATGCTAATAATATTTTTCTTGTCATCCTGCCCTCCATAAAAAATGTTTAGTTTCCTTTTTGTAACTTCAAAAATATCATCGATGTCATAATCGCATCGTTGACTGCATCGTGTTTTCCCATCATTGGAAGATTAAGTTTTTTCATAATGGTATTAAACCTCAAATCAACATTTCCTTGAGGGATTTTCCCTATCACTTTATCAAAATACAAAGCAGAAACCTCTATTTGTTTATTGGGGAGAGTTATTCCAATTTTTGGTTTTGTGTATTTATTTATCATAGCCACATCAAATTCTAAGTAGTATCCAACCAATGGACGATTTCCTACAAAATCCAAAAATTCGTAAATCACTTCATCAATATCTTTTGCACCAACCAAATCACACTCTCTGATTTGATGAATTTTGATAGAATCACCCTCTAGTTTTTTCTTTGGTTTGATAAATCTTTCAAACTTTTGACTTGTAAGAATTGTATTTCCTTTGATTTTCACTGCACCAATAGAGATAATATCATCTATTTTTGGACTTAGTCCCGTTGTTTCACAATCAAAGCAAATATATTCATCCCCCTCATACGGTTCAAAAAGGTACTCATATTTTGGATTTAAGAGTTTTCTTTTATTCCAATTTTTTATAAAACTATCAAACATCACAATCCCTACATCATATTGAGTTTATAGTGAAAAGAGATAAATTTTTTAAATTTATCAACAATTTTGAAACTATCTCGTAAGAGATCTTTTTCTAAAGAATTAAGGGTATTTGGATTGATATAGTTATCAAGTGGTTCTTTTGCATCGATTTTTTGCAACCTAAATTTAAGCCGTAAAGTAAGCAAAAGATTGAAACTCTCAATAAGTTCCATACTAAATTCTCTATCTATTACACCTAATGCTTGAAGCTCTTTTATTCTATGAACAGTGTTTGTTTTTCTTATTTTATTTTCTAATGAAAGGGCTCGTATCCCATGTACAATCGGAAAAATTCCCCCTTTTTTAATATCAAGCTCATCTTTATGCTCTTTTTTATCAACGATAAAATTTGCAAACATCCCAAGTGGTGTCTCAAAATTTAATACGGGCTTTGCAAAAAATGAATGAAATACACTTGAATCTGTCGCTTTAGCAAAAAGATATTTCTTTAGATTGACTAAAAGATATTTATCTCCTGCAACTGCAAAAGCATCATAAAAAATTGCCAAATTCATATGATTTTCTTCACTTGGATTGTTTATCCAATCAAATATGGTCTCTTCAAACTCACTTTGTGTTTTGACCCAAAATGGATTTGAAACCATAATATTTCCACTACATCTAGGGTATCCACACTCTATAAGATGATTTGTAAAGTTTTGTGTAAATTCCTCTATCACCTCCATACTTACTGTGCAATCATTTGATAAGATAAGTGCATTATCTTGGTCTGTTCTAAGTATTTGCTCCTCTCTCCCCTCACTTCCCATAATAATAAGAGCTGATTGTGTTTTAAGTTCCTCTGGAGCTATTAGTTCAAACAATTTTTTAAAAAGTTTATTATTAAGCTGACTGATAACTTTTGCGATATACCTTACTTTTACCCCTTTTGCATGGAGCATTCTAATTACTCGAACAAATTTTTCACTAGCAGATTTAAGTTCAGCGATACTTTGTGTATTATCAAGTTCTAAAATAACAGAATATGTTTGTGATGCAAAAAAACTTGTCAATGAGATAAGATCAAGCACCCCAATAATATTTTCCAATTCATCAGTGACAATAAGTCTTTTTATTCCAAATTTATTCATCTTCATTTGAGCATTAAATAAAAATTCATTTTGAGATATTGTTCGAAGTCCCCAAGTTGCTATCACTGAAATTGGAGCATCAAAATCGATTCGATTTAAAACTATCTTTTCTCTAAAATCTGTATCGGTAACTATTCCCATTTTCCCATCATCTGTTTTGACTAAAAGTGAAGAAGCTTTATTTTTTTTCAAAATTTCCACTGCACGATAAATTGTTTCATTTTCATCTAAAATAATAGGTTTTTGCATATAAGCATCTTGTACTCTAGCTATCATAAGGTTGACAAACTCTTTACTTTGTTCATTCCCTACACTGCTATTGAGTTTTTTGGAGATTGACTGGAAGAAGTATCCCTCTAGCTCACCATTTTGATACATAATTTCTAAAAATATCTCTCTTGGAAGAGTATAACAAAGAGTTTCAGAAGTGGTTTTAAAGGTGTTTTTTGAGTTGTTTTCTATCATTGAAATTGGATCAAAGTATTCATTGTTTCCATAGACTGAAACGACTGTCTCCTCTTGAAGTTCTTGAACAACACCTTTAATGATAAAATATAAAAAAGTTGGCTTTTCACCACTTGAAAGTAGTGTTTCTCCCTCTTTAAAATAGATAATATCAAGAGATTCAACGAGTTTTTCTAATTCAAAATCATCAAGTCTATTAAATGGAGTAATTTTTTTGATAAAGCTTTTTTCCTCTAAAAGAGCCATAAGTTTTTCCTTTTGTAGTTGTTGGTAGTTAAAAATATACTCTCATTCTAATAAAAAATCGCCATATAAGAAACCTATATGGCGACGAATTGCAACAATTTAAAAGTATTTTTTATTTTGGGACAACTGTTGTTAGATTAGATACAGTCCAACTATACATCCCACCTCTATACCAATTAAGTTTTTTTGCTGGATACCCTAATTTTAAAAGATTTTCTATAGCCCAAGTTGATTGTGGACACCAAATTCCATTGCAAAACAGTACTAATGTTTTTGCATTTGTAAAATCATATACACCATTTTTTTCAGTTACCCCGATAGTTTCAAGCATATCACCAAACTCTGCTGGATTTTTTGCCTTATCAAAATTTGGGAAAGGTAAATTTAAAGCTGTTGGAATAGTAAGTTTTTGATACCAGACAGGAAGCCTTGCATCTACAAGAAGTATATTCTTATCACTTTGAGCCTTTTGCATAAACTCAATTACTTCAAGTTCTCCCAAAGTTTGCACTTCATTATTGATTTTCATAGGGGATATTTTCCCTACAGTTGTGACATAAGTTTTTTTACACTCGTTTGGAATCTTTACATTTGCAAAGTCACCACTCCAAACATTTTCTACCGATAATTGAACATCTTTACATTTATCACTATGTGTTCTTGTGATACTATAGTCGCTTTTTACATCATAAGGGTCAACATAAGTTATTTTTACAGCATTTTTTTTTAAATCTAAATCAGCCCCGCTCAATGTAGCAACTGATAGTAACCCAATAAGACAAATATTTTGTACATTTTTCATACTCTACTCCTTGATTTTTGTATAAAATTATTTTATACTAAATCAACTAAAAGTTGGATGGAAATTACTTTTTAGTAAGTTAATCCCACAGCATCTTTAATAACTCTCATCTTCTCACTAGCAATAACTCTAGCCTTTCTAG
>CAZHJR010000009.1:0-34925 GCA_964533335.1 uncultured Helicobacter sp.
GAGTAAAGAGCAACTCTTAGGTATAAATCAAATTAATGATGCAGTAAATTCACTTGACCAACAAACACAACAAAATGCTATCGTAGCTAGTAAAACAAACCAAATAGCTCAAGAAACAGATGTTATAGCCAAATTAGTAGTTTCAAGTGCAGATGAAAAAGAATTTGTCGGAAAAGATAAATTCTAAAAATATTATTTCTCTAAAGTGGACTTCAATAGAGTTGAAGTCCATATTGATTGGGGGAGTATGGGAGTATTAAAGTTATAGTTTAACTCAATTACTTGACACCTTTTATTTTTTTAACTTGAGTATGAATTGTTTTAATAAAATTGTTACTTGAAACAGGTTTAAGTAAAAAAGCATCTAGTCCTAGTTCTATCAATTCCATTAATCTACAAGAATCATTATATGCAGATGTAACTATAATTGGTTGATTTTCATTAATTATTCGAATAGTAGTAATAAAATCTCTTCCATCTTTTTTTGGCATTTTAATATCTGTTATAACTAAATCATACTTTTTATTTTTATATGCTTCAAGTCCTTCTTCTCCATTTTTGGCAGTATCAACCTCACTAAATATATTTTTCAACAATTCTGTTGTTTTTTCTAAAAGATAGGTATCATCTTCAACATACAATACTGTTAAATCTTTTGACAATTCTACAGTCTCTTCAAAACAGCTTATTTTATCCATAGCAAACCCTTTGAGTGTAATTTTCACTAATTATAATAATAAAAAGTATCCAAAAGTGTCAAAATAGACTATTAACCCTGAGCATGTAACTTATATCCTTGTCCATAAATATTTTCAATAGTGTCATATGGAATTTTCTGTCTCAATCGTTTTACTATTGATTTTATGCTATCAATGGAAAATTCTTTTTCAAAGTTTTCATTTTTTAGAATATAGTATAAGTCATAGTTAGAGAATATTTGTGTTGGATTGTTTATCAATATATCTAAAATTAATTGCTCATTGTAGGAAAGTTTGATTGGTTTATTGTTATTTTTTAGTTCTTTAAAAACTTTATTCCATTCTAAATTATCATCAATTTTAAAAATATTTTCGCTAGTATTATTTTCAATATCACTCACGACTTCAAGCAATAAATTTATAATTTGTTCTGTTGTAAATGGTTTTTGGATAAATCTTGTAACTCCCAAATTGATAAAAGAGATTAAGTTTGCAGTGTCACTATATGCAGAGATAATTATTATTTTTTGATCTTTATTAAGTTCTAATATCTTTTTTATAAGTTTGACACCATCAAGTTTTGGCATCTGTATATCTGTTATCACAATGTCATAAAAGTGATTGTTGGTATAGTTGAATACTTCATATTTTTCCAATGCTTCATATCCATCAGAGGCTATATCTGTACTTTTAAATAAATTATTAAAAATTGATTTTGTTTTTGCTTGCAAAAAAAGATCATCTTCCACATATAAGATGGTTAGTTTTCGAGAAATATTATATAGTTTTTCAAAAGAATTCATTTTTTTATCTCAATTGTAAAGCAAGCACCAAACTCACTATTGTATCCACTAATATCACCATTGTGATGCTCCATTAATATTTTTTTAGACATATAAAGACCAAGTCCTGTACCTAAACCATTCTCTTTTGTTGTAAAGTAAGGGGAAAATATTTTTGTAAGATTTTCATCTTGGATTCCCCCTCCTGTGTCACAAAATGAAATTACAACACCCGCTAAAGTATCTTTTGTTTCAACATAAATAGTTTTTTCCTCTATATTTTTCTCTTCAAAATTCTCCATAGCATTATTAAAAAGATTTAGCATAACATGGATAATTTCACTTTCATAATGCTCTATATTCTCTTTGCTATCAAATTTCATATCTACATTAATATCTTTACTACTGAGTGAGCCTTTAATAATATTATATGATTTTAGAATAGTATGGTTTATAAGATTGCAAATCTTTTGGTTTTGCGGTTTATAAAAATCACGAAAATCATCAATGATAGCTGTAAGATTTTGTGTGTAAGTTTCTATATCATTTAATTGTTCATCCGTATAATCAATAAAATCTGAATCATTATTTTCTATTTTGTTCATCTTTGCAAAATATATTTTCATTTTTAAATCAATAACAGTTGCAGATATTGAAGCAAGTGGTTGTCTCCACTGATGAGCTATCATGCTTATCATTTCACCCATTTGTGCTTGTTTTGATTGGATAAAAAGCATATGATCTCTCTCACTTAACTCTTTACTTTTTTTATCAACTATCGCTTCAAGATTTTCATTAAGACTTTTTAAATCTTCCTCTATTTGTTTTCGTTGATTGATATTTTTCCAAATCATAAAATATATTTCACTACCAAAATAATTCATTTTTAAAATTGTGATTTCTATCCATTTATTATCACCATTTCTATCTAAAAATACCCAATCAAATGTTGTCTTTCCAGACTCTTTTGCTAAGTGAAATACTTTTTGGGCTTTTGTAAGTGAAAAACTTCCATCTGGTTGGTAAGCAGGAGAAAGTTTTAAAGGATGGATATCTAAAAAATTTTTTTTATTTGTATATCCAAAAAGTTTTAATAAAGTTGAATTACAGCTTATCACCTTTTCTTTTTTGATAATAGATATTCCATCTGAGAAATTTAAAAATAATCTCCTATATAAAAAAATATTGTATAAAATAAATCCAAATACAATAAATATGATGACGATAAAGTAAGTTAAAGATTCCATGATTTATTCTACCATTTTTTCCTTTCTTTCGCTCAATACTAAATTAAAAGATGCTCCTTTCCCATAAGGAGTTTCAACATTTTGGGCATTTATATCTCCATTTAATTTTTTTAAAATTTGTTGAGACATATACAGTCCTATCCCTGTCCCATTTTGTTGTTGTTTTGTTGTAAAATGTGGTTTAAATATATCTTTGATAATCTCATCTGGGATTCCTCCAGCATTATCAATCACTTTAATAATCTTTTCCCCATCATCTGTTATTAATCCTTCAATCATAATAAATCTATTTTCAATATTCTTTTCGTTAAATGCATCTTTTGCATTGTTGACTAAATTGATAAGAACATGAATAAACTCACTTTTAATACATTCTATTTCCAAATCTCCTCCGCGATGCAATTCTAATTCTATATAATTTGAGTTAAGAGTATTTTTCATAATGGTTTGTACCAAATCAACTAAATTTGATAAAAGAACCACTTCGGTTGGTTGATTTGGTCTAAAAAACTTCCTAAATGTATCAATTGTGTTAATAACATGATTTGTTTGTTTTTGTATCAATTCATTGGCTTCAAATACCTCTTGACTAGAAATTTCACCACGAATTTCTATTTTGTAGTTAATAGCTTGTGCCATAAGAGAAATAGCTGAAATTGGCTGCTTCCATTGATGTGCTATAGCATCAATCATCTCACCCATTTGTGCTAATTTTGATTGTTCAATTATATGTTGTTCAATTATATGCTTAAGATGTATTTTCTTTACTTCAGAATCTATGGCATAAAAAAACTTTTCCATATTCATTGGTTTTACAATAAAACTTGAAATTCCAAGAGAGATGAGTTCTAATAATTTTTCAGAGTCATCATGTGCAGAAGTAACTATTATTGATTGTTCTTGATTGATTAGTTTGATGTCTTTTATAAGACTAATACCATCTTTTTTTGGCATTCTGATATCAGTAATCACCAAATCATATTTTTTCGTTTGGTATTGTTTTAATCCCTCTTCGCCATTTATAGCTGTATCAACTCTTAAAAAAATAGTTTCTAATAATAACTTTGTTTTTTCCTGAATTGATAAATCATCCTCAACATATAAAACAGTTAAATTTTTTGACATCTCAGCTAATTCTCGAAACATTTCTACATTTTTCACTTGATCTTCCTCTTAAAGATTTAATACAATTATAAAAAACAAAAGTGCCCATTAGTGTCAAATAGTAACTTTTTTTAAATTTTACTGCCTAATTTTACAGTTCGTTTGACATATGACACTTTTGAACACTTTTTAATAATATAGTTTTGAAATAAGTAAAAAAAAGTAATTTGGAATGATTCCAAAACATACATAATGGATATAAATGATGAATACAAATAATATGAATAATTTAAATGAAGTAATTGGAAAATACAAAGTATTATATGTAGAGGATGATATAACTGTTTCTTCAAAAGTTTCTAAAATGTTTCAAGAGATATTTATTGTCGTAGATGTTGCGATGAATGGTGTAGAAGGACTTGAGCAGTATAAGAACTATTTTGATGAGAATAATACATTTTATGATATTGTAATTAGTGATATTAATATGCCTAAAATGAATGGAATAGAACTCTCAAAGCATATCAAGAACATCAATCCTTCCCAAGAAATTTTTATAATCTCAGCTCATAACGAATCAAATATTCTTCAAGAACTTATCAATATTGGGATAAGTACCTTTATTCATAAACCTATAAAACTTGAAGAGTTATTAACTTCTATTGTAAAAATACACAATTCTCTAAAAGCAAATCAAACAAATAACGAAAAAAAGGATGAAGCCATACGACTCAGTCATGAATTTGAAGGGGTTCTCCAAGGATATGATTCATTAATTATTGCTTCAAGAACAGATAAAGAGGGGATTATTACCTTTGTAAGTCAGGCTTTTGAAAAGATATCTGGATATACAAAAGAGGAACTTATTGGCAAAAGTCATAATATTATTAGGCACCTAGATACACCAAAGGAACTTTTCGAGCAGATTTGGCACACTATCTCGAGTGGAAATATTTGGAAAGGAAAGATTAAAAATAAAGCAAAAAATGGTTCTTCTTATTGGACAAAAACATCTATTGGTCCATACTATGATAAAGATGGAAATATTTTAGGTTATAACTCCATTAGAGAAGATATAACTGGAAAAATAAAAGCTAAAGAGTTAAATCGAAAAGTAACTATTTTATTAAGACATGCTACCGATGGCTATCTCTTATTTAATGAAAAAATGTTAATCGAGCAAGGGTATTCTCATATCTGTTCGGATATCTTTAAAAAACATTATTTACAAAATGAAGATATTGCTGAAATACTCTTTAATAGAGATGATTTTACAAATAAAAGTATCCTTAGAGATGGTGTAAAATCGATATTTGCTACTGAAAATAAAGAGAAAAAAGAGATATTTTTATCATTGTTACCTACAGAAAGTTTTGTAAATGATAAATACCTCAAAATAAGTTACAAAATTGTAGATGAACTCAATATTATGGTGATTATAAATGATATTACAGAGCAAATTCATCTCCAAAATAAATTAGAACTCCAATATGCTCATCAAAAAATGATTATCCAGATAATCTCAAATATAGATGATTTTTTAGATCTCAGATCTTCCTTTTTTAAATTTATTGAAAAAATATTCGTTTTGGATGATTCAAATTATATTGTTTTAGATGATGAGATAAAATATATTTTACGAGAATTACATACTTTTAAAGGCTTATTTGCTCAAATGTATCTTTATAATACCCCAACTGCTATTCATAATTTAGAATCAAAGATGATAAAGATTGCAAAAATTATCCCTAAGCAAATAGTATTAAGTGAGAGTGAAAATATTAAACAAAAATTCAATGATGATTTAGAGATTATAAATCAAACTCTTGGGAAAAATTATTTTAATGAATATTTAAAACTTCATAATGAATCGAGATTATTAAACGATTTCAAAATACAAATTAAAGAGATTATCTTAAATCCTGTAAATACCAATTTTAAACTACAATCTATTATTTCTCAAATGAATTTATTATCGTATGTTTCAATTGATGAAGTTTTAGAAAAACATATTCCCTATGTATCTTATTTAGCAGAATTATTGGACAAACCTGTCAATAAACTTAAAATATTTGGAGATAAAAAGTTGATGGTTCCTGCTAGTTTTAAAAGCTTTTTTAAAAATCTATTACATATTTATAAAAATTCTGTTGATCATGGAATTGCCGATGAGGAAACAAGAGCAGCAAATGAAGATTATAGTTCACTTAATATTACTTGCAAATATTATTATAAAAATCAACATCTATTTCTTAAAATCTATGATACTGGAATGGGAATAAATACACAAAAAATTGTTAAAAAAGCGATTGAGAAGAGATTTATCACCTTTGATGATGCACAAAAATTATCAGAGTATGAAAAAGTATTATTAATTTTTAATGATGGATTATCAACAAAAGATGTTGCAAATGAGATATCTGGTCGAGGTGTTGGGATGTCAGCACTCAAACAATCTTGTGAAGAGTTAGGAGGGGAGATTAAAATTATCAATAAACCCCATCGAGGTGTTGCCTATATTTTTAAAATACCTATGGAAAAAATACTTGGACTTGACCAAAGTAATCAAAATCTTGATGATTTAATCTCTCTCTTAGAGGTTATTATGAATAAAATTATACTATTTTTTAGTAATGACCTTGATATTAGCATACTTGATGCAAGATACACCAATAATAGAAATTTAGAAAATAAGATTCATTCAACTATTGATTTAAATGATTCAATAACACTTTCTTTTAGTTATACCAAAAATATTATAGAGAGATATGGTGAAGTGTTTTTATCTGAAATATTTTCATCTCAAGATATATTTGAAGACTCAATTGATGAAATTTCTCAAGATATAACTAATAATTTAGTTGGACTTTCTATTCAAGATTTTCCAACTCACTTTAACAATATTCATTTAACAATTCCTCAAACCATCCTCCAAAATGAATTAGAAAATATAATCAACAAAGAGGAAAACAAAATATTAACGATTTTAATTCAAACAAATTTTGGCAATATTGTTTGCAACCTCATTCAAAAAGGATAATAAATGCCGCATAAAAAGATAATTATCTCCCTTTATAAAGATAGAAATAATGTATAAACTACTCACTACAAATAGTAATTTTTTGCCAATTATGTATGAATGTATGGAATCTATAGGAGATTCTTTAGATTTAAAAGAGATGTTAGAAAGATTTTTAACTACTATTATGCAAACAACTGGGGCAAAAAGTGCGATGGCATTTCAAAAAGAAAACTTAGCAAAGATAATCGCCATAAATGAAAAAGATTTTTTATTTGATATAAAATCATTACATTTACAAACATCCAATGAGTATTTTGAAGTGATATCCTATTTGGAAAATAAGTTTATTTTAGCGATAGTGTATGAAAAAATAATTTGTCTTATAGCTTATGAAGATTCTAAATATCACATTGATACACTTGGAACTATTTTTTTGAGTTATACAAAAAAAATAAATTCTAGTATTAATGCTTGCCATATGGTATTTGAATACAAAGATGTTAAAGATAGATTGGAATTGGCAATTCAAGGTGCAAATGATGGATTATGGGATTGGGATATCATCACTAATAAAGTTTTCTTTTCCCCAAGATGGAAAAGTATGTTGGGATATGAAGATGATGAAATTCCAAATCAATTTGAAGAGTGGACAAGTAGAGTTCATCCTGATGATTTAGAAAAAGCTTTAGAGAATATTGATAGTTACATTTTAGGGAAAATAGATAAGTTTGAAAATATCCATCGACTAAAACACAAAGATGGGCATTGGGTCTGGATACTTGATAGAGGAAAAGCTTACTTTAAAAATGGAAAAGCGATACGTATGGTTGGTTTTCATACAGATATTTCAAACCAAAAACAGTTAGAAACCCAATTAGAGTTAAAAGTTATAGAAGAGATAGAAAAAAATAAACAAAAAGACCATATGCTACAACAACAAAGTGGTTTGGCTCAAATGGGAGAAATGATAAGTATGATTGCCCATCAATGGAGACAACCACTTGCTTCCATCGCTTCTATAGCTGTTACTATGAAATTGAAAATAGCACTTTCTAAGTTTGATTTAACCACTCAAAATGGTATTGATGAATTTTTAAAGTATATTAATAATGAAGTAGATGATGTAGAAAATTTGGTTCAAATGCTTACAAATACTATTGATGATTTTAGAAATTTTTATAAACCAGATAAAGAGTTTGCTTATACAACAATAGACTCTCCAATTAAAAAAGTTTTATCTATTTTAAAACCTCAATTAGAGCAAGAAAACATAATTTTAAACATTGAATATTTATCGACTAAAAATACAAATATTTATGAAAATGAAATGGTGCAAGTTTTTTTAAATATTCTTAAAAATAGCCTTGATAATTTTCAAGAAAAGAAAACTGAAAATCCAACAATCAATATAAAAACAGAAGATATTATAGGGAAAGTGATAGTTTCAATTTGTGATAATGGTGGCGGGATTAATGAAGATATTATAAGCTTTATTTTTGATCCTTATTTCTCTACAAAAAAAAATAAAAATGGAACAGGACTTGGCTTATATATGTCCAAAACCATTGTAGAACAACACCATCAAGGAAAACTTAGTGCTATAAATAAATCAGATGGAATCTGTTTTTATACTATATTGGAGCAAAAATGAATAAATTTATCAGTAATAAAGAAAATCGAACTTATGTTTTAGTATTTTTACTACTTATTGCAAGTTATATAATCGCTTGTATTGCTATAATAAAATTTAAAAATACTAAAATAGAAGAACTTACAGCTCATATCATTCAAATACAAGAGCAAGCATTGAATGCCACTTATGATAAATATAAAACTTTAAGTAAAATGGTATTTGATACACATCTCAATACACCAGAAGTACATAATATTTTAAAAAATGGGAGTGACGATACTGATAAAACGAGAGAAAAACTTTATAATCTACTGCAACCAACTTATGCGACATTAAAAAATTATAATATTGGGCAAATACAATTTCATAGTCATACAAATAGTAGCTTTTTAAGGATGCAAAATCCCACAAAATATGGTGATAGCTTATCTAAATTTAGGTATTCAGTTAATCTTGTTAATGACTCTTGTAAACCTTTTGAATCATTTGAAATTGGTACTTATATGTATGGATATAGATTTGTTTATCCAATTCAAGTAAATAATAGATGTGTAGGAAGTACAGAGGTTGGTGTTTCTATCACAGCATTTTTACAGAGTTTTATGTCGCTTTATGAAAATAATGTATTTTTTTTATTATCAAAAAAAACTGCTGATTTAATCTTGGATAAAAATAAAAAAACTGATTTTGTTGTAAGTAGCTTAGATGATTTTTATTTTATTAATCATAAAACAAACAATGATGCATTACAAAATCTAACCAAAGATGAGCTAAAACATATAAATACAGAGATCAATAAGGGGGTTCCTTTTACCTTTTTAACAAAAGACAATATCCTCTCTTTTATCCCTATTAAAAATCATTTTACTCACAATATAGATGGTGTTTATTTTTTATATTCTTCAAATGACCAAATAAAAAGTACTAATCATAGTTTTGCATTTTTACTGATGTTTATAACCGTTGTATTATTTTTTATTTTATATATGCTTTATAGATTTAAGAAATTTAAAATATCATTACTTCAAAAAACTATAGATATTAAAAAAATTTTAGATAATCAAGAAGCTATAGTGGTTGTTACAGATCGTAAAGATATCAAAGAGGCAAATCAAAAGTTCTTTGATTTTGTAGGATTAAAAAATATTCAAGAGTTCAAGAATAATCATCTTTGTATCTGTGAATTTTTTGAATATGAGGAGGGTGAAAATTATATTCAAGCACAAATGGATACACTCTTGTGGAATGAATATTTATTACAATACAAAGATGAAATTCATTATGTAAAAATGAGTGGCATAGATAAAGTAAAGCATATATTTCAGATATCAATTTCTGATTTTGAAGAGTATCAAATCATAAATTTTTACGATATTACAAAACAAAAAGAGCTAGAAAAACAATTAAATGATATGAATAAAAATCTAGAAATTCATATAGCCGATGAGATTGAAAAAAGTAGAAAAAAAGATATTGTGATTCAGCAACAAATAAGACTTGCACAAATGGGTGAAATGATAAGTATGATTGCCCATCAATGGAGACAACCACTTGCTTCAATATCATCAAGCATAGTAACTGTAAAACTAAAATTTATTCTCAAAAAATATGACTTAGAATCTAATGAAGGGAAAGAGTTATTTCTTGCCTATTTAAATAGTGAATTAGATGATATAGAAAGTGTAGTGGAGGGGCTTACTACAACCATAGATAATTTTAGAAATTTTTATAAAACGACTGATGAGATTGAAGAGGTTTATATTGATGATATATTACAAAAAGCTGTTGGTTCCATAAATATAGAATATTCAAATGGTGATCTTGATATTGTAGAGTCCTATCATTCTAAAAAAATAATTTCTGTTTATAAAAATGAAATATTCCAAGTTCTTTTCAATATTTTAATAAATAGTATTGAAAATTTCAATGAAAAATATATTGAACATAGGCTCATTAAAATTGAATCAGAAGATTTAGACGGAATAATTCAAATTAAAATAACAGACAATGGAGGGGGGATACCAATGGATATAATTGATAAAATTTTTGATCCATACTTTTCTACAAAAAATAATAAAAATGACACTGGACTTGGTCTGTATACATCAAAAATTACAATTGAACGAAATCATAGAGGAAAATTAACTGTACAAAATACCTCTGATGGTGTTTGTTTTTGTATAACATTACATTTATAAGGATTACAATGAAAGATAAGCAACTAAAAACTACATTAAAATCAATACTCTATAAAAGCTTTTTAAAAACAGCTTTAATCCCATTGGTGATTATTGAATTAACACTATTACTTTTGTATTTTGGGATTAGCGATTATATGATTAGTAAAAGTAAACAATCTCTCTCTTCTGAAATTCGTAATAATCTTTATACAATTTTGGAAAAAGAAGCTCAAAATATTAATTTTCAACTCAAAGATGTATCACAACAAGCAAAATTTCTCCAAAATCAACAAGAAAATATCTTTAAACATAAAGTAGACTTTTTAAAAATCAGTAAAAAAGAGGAATACAAAGTAGCTCCAAATGGTGTTTATTATAAAGTTAAAGATGATGGAGGGGCAAGTTTATGGTATGGAGCAAGTATAAAGATTGGGGAAAAAGAGAAAGAAAAAGCTTATTTTACAGGAGCTTTCGATGATACTTTGAAATATACAGTTAATAAAAATGATTTAATAGTAGCCTCATATTTTAATAGTAATGATAGTATGAATAGATTGTATCCATTTATCAAAGATGTACACATGCAATATGATCCCACTATGAAAATAGAAGAGTATAACTTTTACTATGAAGCAGATGAAAAACACAATCCAAAAAAAGAACCTGTTTGGACAAGTGCATACTTAGATCCTGCAGGACTTGGATGGATGGTAAGTTGTATTGTCCCAATTTACAATAACAATTTTTTAGAAGGGGTTACTGGTCTTGATGTAACAATTGATAAGTTTATAAATAATATTTTAAATTTAAAACTTCCTTGGGATGCCCAAGCCTTTCTTGTTGGAAATGATGGATTGATTTTAGCTATGCCTAAAAAACTAGAAGATATCTTTAGTTTAAAAGAGTTGAATGAACATAAATACACTGATGTCGTCACAAAAGACAATATTAAACCAGAAGAATTTAATATCTATAAAAATGAAAAATTGTCAAAATATTTTGGAAAACTTTTACACACTGATACTTTTATGATTGAATCGACAATTAATGGAAAAGAGTACATCATAGCTCAATCAAAAATAGAGCAAACAAACTGGAAACTTTTTGTAATAGTTGATAAATCAATCGTTTATTCACCTGTCAATGAAGTTCAAAATATTGCAAACAAAATTGGATTATTTGCTATTGCTGGGATGTTGCTTTTTTATGTTATATTTTTTATATTTTTATCTAAAAAAGTGAAAAAAATAGCAACTTTCATCTCTTCTCCCATCTCACATTTAGCACAAATAACAAAAAATTTCACAACCAATTTAGAAGTTACAAAAATTGAAAATGTAGAGATTGAAGAGATAGATTTACTCTCTACAAATTTTTATAATATGACAAAAGAATTATATATTAAAACTGTTTTGCTGGAAGATTTAAATACATCTCTCAAAGATAAAGTAAAAAGTGAAATTGAAAAAAATAGACAAAAAGACCAAACACTTTTACAGCAATCAAGAATGGCACAAATGGGAGAACTTATTAGTATGATAGCACATCAGTGGAGACAGCCATTAGCTTCGATTGCTTCAATTACAATAAGGATGAAATTTAAAATGGCACTTGAACATTTTGATTCTATGGAGAAAGAAAAACAAAAAGAATTTTTAGATTATATAGAAAATGAAATTGATGATATAGGTCAACTTATTGATACTTTAACTCTAACTATTGATGATTTTAGAGATTTTTATAAACCAAATAAAGAGATGCAACGGCTCTCTTTACAAATACCTATAAAAAAAGCAATATCTATCCTCAAACCTGAAATCATCAATCAAAGTATAGAACTTACAGAAATATATGATTTTAATGGGGAAGCGCTTATTTATGAAAATGAACTTTTACAAGTGTTTTTAAATATTTTGAAAAATACTCTGGATAATTTTAAAGAACAAGATATTGAAAATAAACTTATCGAGATACAAATCAAAGAGGAAAATGAAAAGATAATAATCTCTATCAAAGATAATGGTGGAGGGATTGATAAAACAATTATTGATAAAATTTTTGATCCTTATTTCTCAACAAAAGATTCAAAAAATGGAACGGGGCTTGGTTTATATATGTCAAAAATAATTATTGAACAACATCATAAAGGGCATATTAAAGCAAGGACGATTGAAAATTTTGCCTATTTTTATATTGAGTTAGATAAGAATTGACACTTTTTGGCACATTTTTACAGTATTGTACCCACTATAAAACAAATACGTGGAGTACACTATGGCAAATGTATTAATTGTTGATGATCTTACAATTATGAGACAAACTATAAAAGGGCATGCTATTAAATTAGGACATAAGGTTGTTGGAGAAGCTGCAAATGGAGATGAAGCAATAAAATTATATAAAAGTACAAATCCAGATATTGTTACTATGGATATTACCATGCCTGCTTTTAATGGTATTTTAAATGGTCTAGAAGCTTTAAAACTTATCAGAGAATTTGATAGCGAAGCTAAAGTTATTATGATTACATCACATGGTGAACAAAAACTCATAATTGATGCGATTAATTTAGGGGCGAAAGGATACATCCTTAAACCAGTAACTTACGAAAAACTTGAAGCAATTTTTAAAAAACTCCATATTACATAACTTAAAAAAGATAAATACATCCACTAAAATAAAATCTGGGAGTGTCCTATAAACTTTTGTCTTTAAAATTTTTAATAAAACAACAATTATTTTAGATTATTTTGTGGTGCAGTAATAACTAAAAGTAGACAGTTTATAACACTTTTTAAGGTTCAAGTTTTAAAAGGATAGAACGTCAGTTTTCTACTTTTGTTCATTACTTCTTTATAAACATAGCCAACCAAATTGTTGGATTTTCTGTAAAAACTACTCGATGTTTTGTATAAGCAGGGATCATCCTCTTCTCCCCCTGTAATCCCTAGTTCTATCTCAAGTGTCATCCCTATTTTTAACAACCTTTGCAAATATTTTGAAGATATTTCAATATTCTCTTCCAAACTCTCTTCACTCAAATCTAACATATGAGAGGAGAATAAAGGGGTTCCAAACTCTTCAAAATGTTTTTCACTCTCATCCAATAAAGCATCTATCCACGGAAGAAGTTTTTTAGAAGCATGATCTGTATGGATAATCACAGGGATTTCATAATGCCGTGCCATTTGATGGATATGTTTAGCCCCTGCAATTGCCCCTTGAACACTTGCATCTCCTGATACTATTTTTCCAGCATTAAACTTTGCTCCACCGTTACTGAACTGAATAATAACTGGAGCCTTTGCTATACTTGCTGCTTCTAAAATAGCATTTATTGATTCACTCCCTATTACATTGATAGCTGGTATTGCAAAATTGTTCTCTTTGGCAAAATCAAACACTTTTTTGACCCCAGCACCTGTCACAACTCCTGTTTGTACGATATTTAATAATCCCATATTTTCCGATTTAATGAAAATTTTGGGTGCGTAAATAATCACATTTTCTTATAACTCACAAGATAATCATCAACAATCTTAATCTTCAAATTTTTAGTAAATCCATTGTGTATTTTCAGCAGTTTTTTCATAGGTGAAAACACTCCGCCATCAAGAGCATTTGTGATTTAATGAAAATTTTTGGTTCAATAAATTATATTTTATACAAGAAAAGTGGCAAAAAATATACAAAGATAAAAGTGGCTTAAATTGGAATGATTTTGCATATTATACCATTTTAAATCATAACTAACTACTAATAACATCCAATTGAATTCTAATATAATCCCAAAATATTAATTTTTTCATTTTTTCTTTATCATTAATCCAGATAAGAACTTCATCATGCAAAAGTTTTTCTATACTATTAATATCTTTATGAACTTTATTAGCTGTAGATTTTCTAAACTCTCCAAATAATCTTTCTGTTGGATTAAGTTCTTGCCCATAAGATGGTAAAGAGAAAATTGACAAATTTTCTTTTGTGTGCAGAACTAATGGTTTATGAAATGGTGCATTATCCCAAATGACAATATTATGCGTATTTGGAAATTGTTTATTTATTTCATCCAAAAATAAACTTGTTGCTTCTGTGTTCGCATCACTAAATCCAATAACATGAACACTCTCCCCAGTTATTGGAGCAATTGCACTATAAAGGTACCTATTTGCATATTCCATTTGGTTTGGCAGTCGTGTTCGATTACCAACTTTACTCCAACTTCTCTTTTCATTTGTCATTAAACCAAATCGCATCTCATCAGCAAAAAATATTTTATATTTACAAAGTATAGCAGGTGTTGCAAATTGGCTATAGTATGTGCCGTAATCTCTGAAATGAAATGGTTTTGTAGAAACTATTGACCATTTAAGATTTGATAATTCCAGTTTTAATATATGCTCTAATATCCCTTTTTTTTAAATCGTCCTAGTTTATCTCTATCTGCTTTATAGGGATAAGGTCGGGAAGATTTATAGGAATATTTATTTTTTAGTCTATAAAATATCACTTGCAATGATGGTTCAAGGTTGAATCTCTCTTTAATGAAAAGTTGCATTTTATCAAGTGTCCACACCATCTCTTGATTATTATCAATCTCAGTTGCTAATGCATCAAATATTGATTCATCATATTTTACAGCACCAGCATTAGAACCTTTCCCGCCATCACCCATTTTTAATTTCTCAAATCCACCATCATTGTACCACTTAAGCCACCTAAAAAAAGTATTTGTAGTGATATAAAATATTTTACAAATAGTATTGCTGCTAATTTTCGGATCCCTTAATATATTTTCTATTACTAACATCCTAAATCTAACCTCTAAATTTTGAACCTTTGGCAATAACTTTTGCCACTCTTCTAATGTATGATGATTATTTATTTTTATTTGTTTTGCCATAAAGTATTATAGCATATTAAATAGTTAGTTATAATTTAAAATGGTATTATTTTATTTGATAATGTAAAAATTCGTTTTTATACAACAAAAAAGTTATTTCAACACAAAATAGAAATTTTTTTATTTATCATCATAATAAAATTTATTTTTTGATTAAATGCCAAACATATTAGTGACACTTTTCGACACATTCACTTGTTATAATTTCATCAAAGATTTAGATTTGTTATATATAACTTTGCAGATAACACGCACAAAATATCTATTTTGCCTATGTTTTGATAGGAGAAATTATATTTTATATTTCGAGAAAACTTAATATTTCTAACTTTATGGTTATTGATTTTATGTTCCAAAATAAATGATGAAAAATACATATTAAAATAAGAGGTTAGAAAGTTTATGTTGAATGAAGTAGATTTGTATGAAGATCAGTTTTTTGAAATTGATTCATTTGAAGAGTTTGACGATATTGAATTAGAAGATCTACATCTTTCTTGCGATATGATGAAAACATTTAATAATTCACATAAAAAAATATCAGCACTTGATTATTGTAAACAATCTACAATTTTACAATCAATTTCTAACGAACCAACAATACTTCAATCACAAATAAATAGCATACTTGCAATTCTTTCGTTAAAAAATTTAGAAAAAGAATTGCCAATTGTCTATGACACATTGAATAAATTCGTAGGATTTCTAAGTAAACTACTTGATTTTACAGAACTTCTAACATCACTACAACTCCTTGAAAATATCCTCACCCACTCAAAGTTAAATAATTTAAATGATGGCGCAATTGATTTTGTTGTAAATTATTTGGTGGCTATTTTAAAAGATTTGGAAAGTTGGTTATTTCATGTATTTATCAAAAAAGATGCGGTTGATGTTTTCTATATCAATGCTTCCTCACTCAATAGTTGTATACAGTTAGAAGCATATATAAAACAATCATTTAAATAGAAAGGGAGATTATGGGAAAAAAAATAATATTAGTTGATGATTCAGCAACAGTTTTAATGACAGCAGAGATGGCTTGTTCAGAATTAATTAAAGTAAATGCAATAGAACTTGTAACTTATAGTGATCCTTTAGAATTGCTAGAAGATGTTAATAAGAAAGGTGTAACTTATGACCTTTTAATTACAGATATTAATATGCCTCAGATGAATGGTTTTGAGCTAGCTAAAGCATTAAAAGCAAATTTAAATGTTAAAGCAAAACCAATTATCGCACTTACAACAGAGAATTCTGACGAGATGAAAGCAAAAGGTAAAGAGGTTGGATTAGTTGGATGGATTACAAAACCATTTTCAAACGATAAGTTGATTATGGGAATAAAAAGAATTTTAAGAATCGGATAAAGGGTAGGGGATGTCAAATAGTGAAGCAAAAAAAATACTAATTGTTGATGATTCATTGACAGTTAGACTGTATCACAAACAGATACTAGCAAAAGGAAATTATGAGTGTGATGAAGCTGAAAATGGTATGGAAGCTTTAGAAAAAGCTCAGCTAAAAAATTATGACCTTTTTTTAGTAGATATAAATATGCCAGTTTTGGATGGATATAGTTTTGTGAAACGACTTAGAGCTGGAGAAGGTCATGAGGCACCCGTTATTATGGTTTCAACAGAGAGCGAAGAGATGGATATGGATTTGGCGTATGAAAGTGGAGCATCGATGTATCTTGTAAAACCAGCTCGACCTGAAGACCTTCTATTGAATGTAAAAATGCTTACATATACTAAGTAAAGGGAAAATATGGATCCTATTTTAGAGCAATTTTTAAGTGAAGCAAGGGAAAATCTCTCTTTTTTAGATAAAAACCTTGACAAGTTATCTAGTGGTGATGCTGAGATGTTAAATGCTTTATTTAGAGCTGCACATACTCTAAAAGGTGGAGCTGGCCTTGTAGGTCTTCAAGGAATTAAAAAAATTACCCATTATGCTGAAGATCTTTTAGATGGGATTAAAAAAGGTCATATCTCTTTTAGTGATGATATGTTAGATGTTTTATATGATGCTTTTGATGAGGTTGTTGAGCTAATTGATGCAACAGAAGAGCTTGGTGAACCTGCATATTATGATGAGATAAGAATAGAACAAATTGCTAAAAGTGTCCAAGCGTTGATAGGTAAAAATGATGAAGTTGTTGAAGATGATTCTTTGAATACAGATTTGAATATCATCACAAATCGATCTGTTTGTGTTGGACATCTTATTGAAGATAGCGCAATTTTTAAATTTATAAAAGAACTGCCATTTTCAGATTTAGAGGTAAATAACCAATTTTTAGAAGATGAAAACTTTTATTTGATTGATATTGATTTGGATGAAGAGTGTTGTGAAGTTGGAAATGACCCTGCATATTTATTATATTTATTGGGTGAGGAAAATCTTTATAATGTGAGTACACATGTAAATGGTAATTGTCAAGAGATAAAAGATGAGCCTACAAAATGGAAAACAAGATTTTTAGTTGTTGCAAAATCAACCAAAGATACGCTTGAGGACTCTTTGTATAACGTCATGGATGATGTAGCAATCTATCCTTTGAATGTTAAAACACTTCTTTGTTCATCGTATCCATCAAATAAAGATGAAATTTTTGATGATTTTGCATTAGAGTTTCAAGAGATTATGAAAAGTGGTCACTATGAACAGTTAAGTGAAAAAATATCTGCTGTTTGTAAGGTTCTAAACTTGGAATCAAAAGAGGGATTTTTACTAAATAGACTACAAAATGTCCTTGCTTATTTTGAGTTTGAAGGGGTTGACTATCTTGAGCTTGTTAAATTCTCATCTTCAATCCTTGGATTAAATAAAATTGAGCAATCAACTGTAAAAAAGAGTGAAATTCTTATTTCAAAACCTTTGGCTCAAGATACAAAACCAGTTGAAAGCTACCAAGTGCCTAGTACTTTAGAAGAGCAAAGTATGCTCAATATTCTAAAGCAACAACTAAAAGTTCTTCAATATTCAAAAGATGATAGCGCACTTTCAAGGGTAAAACTTTTTACAACAAGAGCTATGAGTTTTATCGGTGAATCTATCCATTTTAGTATAAGTGATGATGTAGATAGTGTTAAAGAAACAATACAAAGTGTACTAGATAGATATGCTCCAAAGCAAGTTAAAATAGATGACAACATTGAACCAACTAGTGATGTAGTAGAGGAAAATGTTTGTGAGGAGAAAAATGCTCCACTTGAAACAAAAATCGAAGAATTAGTTGTTGAAGATGATGAGATAGTAGCTGAGGAGGATTTTAAAAATATTATTCAAACTGAACGAAATGCAACAAATTCAACTTCAAGTGCTATACCAAAAACTGTAAAAATTGATCAATCTGAAATCGATGGGATGATGGATTTAATCGGGGAATTACTTGTTATGAAAAATGCATTGCCTTATGTTGCAAATAATATAACATCAGCAAATGCAGATCAATCTAAAACTGAACTGATGGCAAAGTATGAAGAGATAAATCGTGTAACCGACCAACTACAAGATAAAGTTATGGGGATGAGACTTTTACCTATGAGCTATATTTTTGGACGATACCCAAAACTCGTAAGGGATATTAGTAAGCAACTAAATAAAAAAATTCGTTTTGAAGAGAGTGGTGGTGATACAAAACTTGATAAAACAATGATAGAAAAGATTGCAGACCCGCTTGTACATATTATTAGAAATTCACTAGATCACGGAATTGAAGAAAGTAGTGATGAAAGAATAAAAGCTGGAAAGCCATCTGAAGGATTTATAAAAATAAGTGCTAAGTCAGCTGGGGATAGAGTTGAAATTGTTGTTGAAGATGACGGTAGAGGAATTGATACAGAAAAAGTTCTTGTAAAAGCTTTAGGATTGGGTATCACAACTGAAAAAGAAATTGAAGCTATGAGCGACAATGACAAACTTATGATGATATTTAATCCTGGACTCTCAACAAAAGATGTAATTAGTGATTTAAGTGGCAGGGGTGTTGGAACAGACGCTGTTAAGAAAACGATTGATGAATTAAACGGAAAAATTTATCTCGAATCAACAAAAGGTAAGGGGACTAAACTTACGATTGATTTACCTGTAAGTGTAGCCTTAACAAATGTATTTCATATCAAAATGGACAATATTAATTATGCAATTGATATGCAAAACATAATTGAAACAATAAAAATAAGAAAGCATGAAATACAAACAGCTAACAATAAGCAATATGTAAGATTAAGAGGCGAAATTATTCCACTGATATTTGAGCCAAGACTATTACCACAAAATCAGCAAAATGAGGAGGTGCAATCTATTGTGATAGTGCAAGGTAAAACATTAAGATATGGGTTGGTGGTTAATAACTTTGTAAATCAACTCAATGTGGTTCAAAAGCCACTTGATGGGATTTTAAATCAGCATCCTATGATAACAGGAACAAGTTTACTCGGCAATGGTGAGATATTATTTATAATAGATCCAAACAAAATAGTTCAATAAAATTTAATACAAAGGATAAAACAATGGCATTTATAAAAAATACAAGAACAAGAGCAGCTGTTACACCAGCAACGACTACAAGAAGTACAAGTTCAGGTGAAAATACACAAGATAAAAGAAGAAAAAGAACACTTGCAAGACAACAACAAATAAGCGAATCTGTTGCAAAATTGGCTGAAGAATTAGTAACTAGAACACAAGAAGCAGTAAGTGCGGTTGAGCAATTAAGAAGTGCAATGGAACAAATTGCTTCAGCTGCAGAAGAAAATGCATCGGCTGCTGAGGAGAGTTTGGCTGCTGTTACTCAAATAAAAAGAACAACAGAAAATTTACTTGTAGAGGCTAATTCTGGAATTAAGACTGCACGTGATGGTCAAATGGCTTTAGGTAAATCTATGGAAAATATTGGAGCAAGTGCTACAAGAATAGCATCAGCTTCAACGGTTGCAGATGAAGTAGCTAAAAAGTCTAACGACTTAAAAGTTGCATCTGATAATATAGGTGCATCTGTTGGTATGATTGCTGAAGCTGCAGATCAGACAAATCTTTTGGCGCTTAATGCTGCAATTGAAGCTGCAAGAGCAAAAGAACATGGAAAAGGGTTTGCGGTTGTTGCTGATGAAACAAGAGCATTAGCAGAGATTAGTGCTACAAACGCTGACAATACAAGAGAAGTTGTTGGAAAAATTCAAGGTAGCATTGAAAAAGTAGAAGAGAATATCACTGAAGTACAAGCAATTATTCAAGAGGGTGCTGATTCTGGTAGAGCAATAACTACAAGTGGTACAGTGATTATTGAATCTATGGTCAATGTTATCACTAATGTAACAAGTGCTGTGGATAAATTAACAACGCTTATGAAAGAGGTTGATGTTATGCAAACTGGCTCAACTAATATTGCTGCTGCGTCTGAAGAACAAAGTAGTGCGGTTGCTGAATCTACTCAAGCGATTGAGGAGCAAGCAAGTGCTTTAGCAGAAGCAGAACAAGCAGGAACACAACTTTCAGATTTAGCTGAAGAGTTAAAAAATTCAACTGATGTTGCAAAAGATGCTGAAGAGATTGCAAGTATGGCTGAAGAGCTTACAAGTGTTGTTGAAAATATTTTAACAGCAATCAATCAAATAGTTGCGGCACTAAATCAAATAGAAAGTGGAGCAACATTAGCAAGACAAGATGCTACTAAAAATGGTATGGTAGCTGACAATTGTGCTACGATGATAGATGAAAGTGTTACATTATTAAGTGCCGCAAAAAAATTTATTATCGAAACTAACGAAGGTTTAGGGAAAAATATTATTGATCTTCAAAAAATAGTTGATTTAACAGATCAAAGTATTGAAAAAGGTTCTTTCACAACCACAGAGATGATGAGTGTTGAAAAAGATGCAAAAGAGATTAGTAAAACACTTAGAAAAATTGAAAATGTAGTAACACAAACAACTATGTTGGCGGTATCTGGAAATATAGAGGCAGCAAGAGCTGGTGACTTTGGAAAAGGATTTGCTGTTGTATCAAGTGATATTAGAAATCTAGCGCTTGATGCTGGGGCTAATATTGAAAAAATCGTAGATACTATGGTTATACTTGATGAAGAAGTTGCAAATATTGTTAGAGATTGGGGAAATGCTGTTGATGGGCAAGATAGAGAAAAATATCAATTAGCTGCTGCTTTAACTCAATTAAATGCAGTTGTAGCTGATGGAAACAGAATTGCTACTTTACTTGATAGTTTAATGGCAAGTAACAATGAAAATAAACAAGCACTAGAGCAAGCAAGAGTTGGAAGTGAACAAATTATATCAGCTTCAGCTCAAGCACAAAGCAATGCTAAAGAATCAAAAGGTGCAGCTGATCTTATTCAAGATACTGTAACTAAGATGTCTGAACTTGTGGAAGAGTTAGCAGTATTAGCAGATGAATTGCAACAATAAGGGGTAAGCTATGAGTATCCCAAATAATATCTTATCGGTTAAGATAGGAAATGAATTATATGCTTTTGATGGCGATAAAGTTGAGCAGATACTAAGGGTACCAGCTATTACTAAAATGCCTTTAACTCAAAATGGGTTAAGGGGTATTTCAAGTATAAGTGGAAAAGTTGTTACTATGATTGATATGGGAATTATTTTAGGTCACACTAAGATTGATACTTCAAAAGTAGATGCTAGAGTTCTTACGATCAAATGTGATGGAAGTGATTATGGTATTTTAGTTGATGAAGTATTGGGGATGGAAAGTGTTGATGAAGAAAACTATGAAGAGTCGCAAAAAGAGAATACAAAAATTAGTGGGCTTTACAAAAGAAGTAACAAAATTTATCAAATAATTGATGAATGTGTAGCTGTTAATTCATTGACATTACTGTCTTATAAACCTTTAGAAGTTGATAAATTTGGTCAAACTGGAGACAATAATTTAAGCGAGCAATCAAATAGTTCACATGATGGAAAAAGTGATAGATTTTTATTTTTAACACTTGGAAATGAAGAGTTTGCAATCTCTTTGGATATAGCAAGGGAGATTATATTTTTACCAGAACACATAACACCAATTAGTGAAGCTGGATACGGTGTGATGGGTATGATTACACTACGAGGCGAGTTAATTGTTGCAATTGATTTGAAAAAAGTTATCGGAGTTCCTGAAAAATCAAATCTTACAGATGAGGATAAAAAAGAGTACAGATTACTAATATTAAGCTATAAAGGGAAATCTTTAGCAATTCTTGTTGATGGAATAAGTGAAGTTAAGGATATTTATTCTAAAGATATGGAGATTTTGCCAGATAGATTTGCTGATAGTAAGATTGAATCAGTATTCAAATCACCAAAATCAATAGTATCAATAGTCAGTAAAAAATACCTAACTGAAATTTTAGAAGAATACAGCATTGAAGAAGAAGAGATTAAAACACACGATGAATCTTTAGAAACGATGAAGCAAGAGGATAATAATATGAGTGAAATAGCAGTTTTCCAAATTTCAAAAGAAGAGTATTCTTTGGATATTGAAGATGTTCAAGAAATCATTAAATATACAGAGGTTACACCAATACCAGAAGCACCTCAATTTGTTGATGGCGTTATAAATCTTAGAGGGGTGGTTATACCAATCATATCACTTCCAGAAAGATTAGGTTTTGATAAAAAGATTGATTCAAAAAGTAAAATATTAGTTTGTACAATCAAAGGTGAAAAGATTGGAATGTTGGTTGATGATGTAAATGAAATAATGTTTATAGAAGATAAATATATCAGTCAAAGTCAAAGTAGTGATGCAGTATTTAGTGAAATTATTACACTAGACGGTGGAAAACGAATAATACTTAAACTAAAAATATCAAATATTGTAGATGATGACACTATAAATAGTATTAAAATTTCACAAGAAAAATAAAAAAAGGAGAAGTTTATTATTATGGCAAAAGCAATTTTAGTAGTTGATGATAGCGCACTCATAAGAAAACAATTAGGTGGTGTACTCGATAAAGCTGGCTATGATGTAGGATTTGCAAATAATGGTGTTGATGCTATTGAGTTTGTTAAAAATTTCGATTTCGATGCTATTACTATGGATATAAATATGCCAATAATGGATGGACTTACTGCTGTTAAAGAGATTATGAGAATTAAACCAACACCAATATTAATGGTAAGTTCACTAACGACTGATGATGCTGATATAACTTTTGATTGCCTTGATGCAGGTGCAGTTGATTTTATTTTAAAACCAGGAACTATTACGCTTCGTGTTGAAGAGAGTGAAGTTGAAATATTATCAAAAGTTAAAGCAACACTTTCTATACCAAAAAATTCTCTAAGGATAAAAAAACAAGCTAACATTAAAAAAATTTCTTTAGGGAAACAAGTAAAAGTCAGCAAAGAGGAATTGCTCCAAAGGGAAGCACCAGTAGAGCATATTGTGTTAGTCGGTTCAAGTACTGGTGGACCAAATTTGATTGAGCAAATTGTTTCTAGATTACCAGATAATTATCCTTTTCCTGTAATGATAGTTCAACATATGCCTGATAACTTTACAGCTGGGTTTGCAAAAAGATTAAACAATTATACAAATCTTGAAGTGATAGAAAGTAAAAACGGACAAGTTATTAAAAACGGACAAGTTGTCATTGCAAATGGTGGTAATCATCTTACGATTGCAAAAAAATCAAGTGGCACTTATATAATGAGACATAAAGAAAAAAATGAAAGATTTTTTACACCCTCTGTTGATGAACTGTTTTTAAGTGCAGCAAAATATATGGATAGTAGTAAAATTTTAGCTATTGAGTTAACAGGAATTGGCGATGATGGGGCTGAGGGTATGTTGGAACTTAGAGGTAAAGGTGCTTATACACTAGCTGAAGATGAGACAACTGCAGTTGTTTATGGAATGCCAAAATCTTGTTGGGAAAATGGTGGAGCTATGAAAAAGCTACCATTTCCAATTATATTAAATGAGATTATAAACTTTCCAAAAATGGCATTACAAAAATAAAAAAGGTTTAAAATGGCACTAATTTCAAAAAAATTACAAACCGAAATCGAGCAAAATAAATACGAAACTCATATAGAAGCACAAGTTGCATTTAAAGATAGAAATCAAACACAAGAGAATCGAATTGATGCTCTTGAGTATTTGTTGGCAAATAAATCAACAGCACATATCTTAAAAATTGCAAATGATCTTTTTGCACTAAATGTTGTTGAAGATCATATTTATATCGATTTAATATTTAGTGGCTTTAGTGGGAAAAAGATTACTAATGAAGATTTTGAACAATTACTAGAAACGTTAAAAAGTGATAATGTTTATTTGAGAAATATAGCTATTAAATATCTTCAAGAGCGTGATGAAGATGCAATTGAGTTTATAGAGAATCTACTTAAAAATCCAGATCAAGATATTAGAATATTTGCTATTAATATACTTGGTGATGTCAGATATGATAAAAGTGTTGATATTTTAAGATATTTTATTGCTCAAGAGGTAAATATTAATGCGATGATGACAGCAGTTGATTATATTGGTGAGATAGGAAGTGTTGATGATATACCATTACTGGAGTCTTTAAAGGTTACTCATAAAGATAATCCTTATGTTCTATTTGGTGTCGATATGGCAATTAATAGAATAAATGGTTAAATAATATGGAACTATTAACTGCTAATGATTTTACAAAACTTACCGATGTTTTATATAGAAGAACTGGAATATCAATAGATAAAAAAAGATATGAACTTTTAGTCAAAAAGCTAGAAGGATATATGGTTAAAAATGGTTATGAAAATTTTAGGGCTTATTTTCACGAAATCAGATTTAACAAAAGTGACAGTACAATTTTTCAAGATCTAATAAATATTGTAACTATAAACGAAACCTACTTTTTTAGGGAGCAATATCACTTTGACATACTAACAAATGAGGTTTTATATGAACTTGATAAAATAAGGCCATCAAGTGAACCACTTAGGATTTTATGTAGCCCATGTTCAACTGGTGAAGAGCCTTTTAGTATAGTCTTATACCTATTAGAAGAGGCAAATCTTATTGGCAAGAGAGATATAGAAATTGTAGGGATAGATATAGATTCAACTGTAATACAAAAAGCAAAAAAAGGGATTTTTTCAAGAAGAAGTGTAGATTTTTTACCAAAAAATGTTCTAAGTAAATACTTTACAAAAATTGATGAATACAATTTTAAATTTGATGAAAATTTTATTGGTGTTGTTGATTTTAATATTGTAAATGTTATGGATAAAGCACAGATGAAAGGTTTGGGAAAATTTGATGTTATTTTCTCTCGAAATATGTTGATATATTTTGATGATGCTAGCAAAAAAGAGGTTTGTATGACTTATCATAGTATGTTAAAACCAAAAGGATTTGTATTTTTAGGTCATGCTGAATCGATGAATAGGATTGTATCAATCTTTAATACAAGACGATTTGATAAACAAATAATTTATCAAAAATAAGACTATTCTTTTAAGGATAGCTATAAAGTTTGATTTTTTGAGCATTTTTTTAAATGTTTTTAAAATCAAACTTTTGTAAATCAAACATAAAAAGGAATCTTATGAGGATAGAAATGAACAAATTAATACTTGACCAAGAAATCAATGATGAAATGTTGTTTGATTTTATGACAATGTTACACAGTGATGAAGTTGAAGTGATTCAAGTAGACACAAATAATATAAGCTCCCTAGCATTACAGCAATTATTTTGTGCTGAAAAAACAAAAGAGATAGTTTGCAATAATAGTTTTATAGAAAAATTATTTTCAAATATAGTGCGTAACTAAGATTTATGATTACTTTGCTTATAACAAATCGAAAGGGTGGTGTTGGAAAAACAACAACAAGTGTAAATCTTGCTGCTTGGCTTGGTCTTATGGGTAAAAGTGTTTTAATAATTGATCTTGACACACAAAGCCATGTTCAATATGGATTTGGATTTAAAGAGAGTTTTAAAAAAGGAGTCCACTATGCAATTAAAAACAAAGAGGATTTAAGTGGCTTTGTTTATGAAACAGAATACAAAAATGTATTTTTTATTCCAGCAGATATAAATTTTCATATTAATACTTTAGTTGAGGATGACAGACAACTTGCTAGGTTGATTAGAAAAAGTAACTTAAAAGAGATATTTGATATTTGTATAATTGATACACCACCAACATCTGATATATTATTATCAAACGCATTAGCTGTTAGTCAGTATGCGATTGTTCCAGTTAAGACTGAATTTCTAGGGCTTATTGGGGTAAATCAGTTTTTGAAAATATTTTATGCGACAGCTTCACAGGTAAACCCAGATTTGGAACTTCTTGGCATATTGCCAACAATGTTTAACAATTCGATGAAAGAGCACCGCTTGATGATAGATAGCCTTGAGCAAAAAGTCGGTAAGAAAAGGGTTTTGAGTCCAATAAGAAATGACATTAAACTTTCTATGGCATTTTTGGAGGGTAAACCTATTTGCTATCTTGATAAGAGATTTAGAGGAAGCAAAGACTACCAACAATTATCAGAACATATTATGGATATTTTATATAAACGAAAAAAAGCAAAAGTTTAGATAAGTTATCCATTTAAATAAAATCAAGATAAAACTATAAAAAGGGAAAAAATGAAAAAGAAAGTAATATTTGTAGATGACTCAGCTACTGTGTTGATGAGTGCTGATTTAGCATTGGCTGAAATGGTAAAAGATGGACAAATTGATTTAATAACATATAGTGACCCAGTTAAATTGCTGGATGATGTTGTAAGTGGTGCTGTATCGTATGATTTGCTGATTACAGATATAAATATGCCACAAATGAATGGAATGGATTTGGTGCAACAATTAAAAGCGATTGAAAGCAACAAACTAAAACCTATCTTAGCCTTAACAACTGAAAACTCTTTAGAGATGAAAGAATTGGGAAAAAATTTAGGTTTGAGTGGTTGGTTATCAAAACCATTTTCAAATGAGAAAATCATCATGGGGATAAAAAGAGTTTTAAAATTAAGATAGCTAGAAATTGTTATCGTATTATAGAATAGATGCTTGAACTAAATAAACTAAAGGTTAAAAAATGATAAAAATTTTATTAGTAGATGATGAACCAACGAATTCAAAAATATTAGAATTCCATATTAGAAATTATTTGATTGAACATGGAATGAATAATTTTGTTATTGATGATGCTACAAATGGCTATGAAGCTTTTGGAATGCATTATTTTAATAGTTATGATATTTTAATGCTTGATGTAAAGATGCCAAAATATGATGGTATTAGATTACTAAACAATATCAGGAAGATTAAAGAGATTAAACAACCTGAGATATATATGGTAACTTCATTTGGTGATGAAAAATATAAATCACTTTTTAAAATCAAAGGGGCAGATACTTGCATAGTTAAACCTTTTGATAAAGATATTATCTATTCTGTTTTATCGAAGATTTTTAATAATGAAGTTCAACAAACAGATGTTGAAGAAGATTTTTTTGATTTCGATGATTTTGATAATGCCGATGAAAAAACACTTAGTAAAAAAGATTCACTTGAAAAATACAATAAAACACATCTAAAAGTTTCAGCACAAGAGTTTTTGAAAGATGTTGATAACTTAAGCTACATCATAGAAGATTTCAACGAAATAGAAGATGATATTTTGAAAACGATAGACAATCTAACAGGAGACACACTCCAGTTAAATATCAATATTATCTCAGAAAGTATAAATACATACGCTTCAATGTTAAATGGTTTTTCAGAATTTTATGAATTGAGTATTGCTTTACGAACCTTAAATAGATTACTTTTAAAAACTGATTTTACTAATAATATGGTTGAAAGTAAAAGGGAAATTATTGCAAATTTTATAAAAGCAATTCTAAATGACCTTGTTGATTGGTTGGAAAATGTGTTTATTAAACAAGATGCACTAGATGTATTTTATATAAATGCTTCGGTTTTGAGTAGTTGTATGCAACTTGAGATGATGATACAAGATGCTTATAATCATTGATTGAGATAAATTATTTTTTTAAAAACAATAAGTTAAATATTTTTTAGCTTTTATTGATTTTTGTATTTCAGAAATATTATCAAAAGGAAGATTTAATATGGAATATAAGTATGATTTGACAGTTTTATATGTAGAGGATGCTAGGGTTGCTAGAGAATTTACAAATAAATATTTTCAAGAATTATTTAGTAATGTTATTGTTGCGGTTAACGGTAAGGATGGGGTGGATAAATATATCCAAAACCACAATAAACCAAAATCTATTGATTTGGTTATTACAGATATTACAATGCCAGAAATGAATGGTTTTGAGATGGTTGAGGAGCTAAGAAAAGTCAATCAAGATCTTCATGTAATTATGCTAAGTGCTCTTGAATTTGGTTCTTTGATGAAAGATTTTAATCAAATCAATTCCCTTAATAAGTTTATTGAAAAGCCACTAAAGCGTAAACCTTTTTTGGAAATCTTAGAAAAAACTTTACAAAATATTGATGAGAGAAATAGATATAAAAAACAATATTCTCTCTCGATCCAATATCATAATGCCCTTGATTATAGTGCTATTGTTACTAAAACAGATAAAAATGGAATTATTACATTTGCAAATGATGCTTTTTGTCAAATATCAGGATATAAAAGTGATGAACTTATTGGAAAATCACACAATATCGTAAGGGACCCAAATGTTCCAAAAGAATTTTTTAAAGATATGTGGCAAACTATTAAAGCCAAAATGATATATAAGCACCCATCTATTCCAAATCGTGCTAAAAATGGCGATATTTATTATGTTGATACAACTATTTTGCCAATTTTAGATCAGAATAGAAATATACAAGAGTATATCTCTATTAGATTTGATACAACTCAACTAGAGCATCAAATAAGGGATGAAAAAAAAGCATTACAATCCCAAGAGAAGTTTTTAGCAAACATGTCCCACGAAATAAGAACACCACTAAATGGAATATTAGGATTTGCAAAAATTCTTCAAGAACAAATTACAGATCCAGAGCTTAAAGAATATGCGGATATTATAAAGCAAAGCGGTAAAAACCTTTTAGGTATTATTAATCAAATTTTAGATTTATCAAAAATTCAAAGTGGTCATATGGAACTTGATAAAAGTTGGTTCAATTTGTACAGCGATATTACATCTATCAAAAAACTCTTTGAGATAAATGCAAAAGAGAAGCAAATTGAATTTTCATGTATCTTATGCTCAACTACAAGTGATAATCTACTTCAAAAGATAGAGGTGTTTAGCGATTCTTTAAAATTAAAACAAGTGATTTCAAATCTTATAAATAACGCTATCAAATTTACACCAAACGGGGGAAAAATCTTATTTGATGTGAGGAGAGTTTCTTATGATGAGAAAACAATCAAACTTCGTTTTAGTGTAAAAGATAATGGAATTGGAATTGCAAAAGATAAACAAGAGAACATCTTTGAACCTTTTAAACAAGCTGATTTAAGCACAACTCGAGAATACGGTGGAACTGGACTTGGACTTGCACTTGCTAAAGATTTTGTCAAGTTTTTAGATTCTGAATTAAAAGTTGAAAGTGACTTGGATAAAGGGAGTGAGTTTTACTTTGAGGCGGAATTTGAATACAAAAGATTAAAAGGGGATACTAAAAATACTGAATGTGGGTATATCTTATTAGCAGAAGACGTCCAAATATATCAAAAATTAACAGAGATACTTTTACAAGATTTGGACGCAAAAATTTTATTGGCGGAAAATGGTTATGAAGCATTAAAAATATTTCAAAAAGATTGGCAAAAGATAGATGCAGTTTTACTTGATATTAAAATGCCTATTATGGATGGAATTGAGGCTTGTAAAAAAATAAATCACTTTAAAGAGATAAATAATATCAAGAGTATCCCTATTATTGCACTTACAGGGGATGATTCATTGAAAAATGATGAAAAATATCTTGAAATTGGCTTTGATATTGTTATTTCAAAACCAATTGATGAGATTATTTTTAAAGATACTATTAGAAATCTACCAAAAAGAAAAAATACTAATCTTAACATTTCAACTAATGAAAATGGATTTAGTGGATTGAATGGAGAAAGTACTATTGTTGATCAAGAAAAAGATTATGCAAATAAAACAAATGACAGTATAGATTTAGATAGTAAGTCAAATGGTACAGTTTTGGTTGCAGAAGATGTTGTTATAAATCAAAAGCTTATTGGAATCATTTTAAAAAAATTTGGATTAAATGTTGTATTTACAAATAATGGCTTGGAAGCTGTAAATTATTTTACAAAAGAGCATAAAAATATAGATGTAGTATTACTTGATATAAATATGCCTTTCATGGATGGAATTGAAGCTTTAGAAATAATTACGGCTTTTAAAAAATCAAACCATATTACTAATACCCCAATAATCGCCTTAACAGCAAATGTAATATCAAGTGACAAGGAAAAATATTTAAAATTAGGATTTGATGGGTATTTGGCAAAACCAATTGACAATGATAAACTATTTGATATATTGAATAAATATTTACATCTTGATGAGAAAAATAAAACCGAACAAAACACTATTTCAGAAGAAACTGTCGTTAAAATTAATTTAGAACAAAATGCTCAAAAACTTTCTTTACCTTTTGAATTTTATAAAGAGTTGTTGGGAGATTTTTGTAAACTTTTAGAAAAAGAGATACCAAGATTAGAGCTAGCCATCAACGGTAATGATTCGCTTACAATACAAGATGTAGCACATAAACTTAAAGGTGTGGCTGGAAATCTAGCAATTGAGCTATTGTTTGAAAACTTCAAAAGTATAGAAGAGCAACTAGATGCTAAAAATTATGATGAGATCAAGAGAATATATCAAGAGATAAAAACTACAATTAAAGGTCACGTATGCTTTTGATAGATGTTAGATTTGGGGAGAATTTGTGAGACCACTTAGTGATGAAAAAAATTATAAATTCTTTATGGATTTGTTAACTGAATATGACAATTTCATAATATGTGTCAAACGAACTGTAAAATTAGGCAGTAAAATTTAAAAAAAGTTACTATTTGAAACTTAAACCACCTCTGTTTTTTCTACCAATTTTGTTGAAGATTTAACTCCAAACTTATAAATATCTGAGTTGATAATTCCTGATTCTTTTTTCTCTTTTAACCTATAGCTTTCTCCTTGTATATTGATGACATGTGAATGATGAAGTATCCTATCTAAAATGGCAGTAGTTACAATTTTATCACCTCCAAAAATTTGTGCCCATTGTGAGAATATAAGATTAGATGTAAGGATAGTAGAACTCTTTTCATATCGGCACGAGATAATCTGAAAAAAGTGATTTGCATCCTCTTTAGACATATTGAAATATCCTATCTCATCAATAATAAGCACTGAAGGAGTAGAGATATTTTTTAAAAATGAATCGTATCTTTTTTCCCTTTTTGCTTTGTTTGCATCAGAGATTAGTTCTGTAATAGAAGTAAATCTTACTTTGTACCTATGGAGCACTGCTTTATATCCAAGAGCTATGGCAAGATGTGTTTTACCAACACCTGGTTGTCCAAGGAATATAATATTTTCATGCTTTTTGACAAAGTTTAAAGATGCTAATTCCTCAATTTGTTTAGAATTAACACCAATTGTAAAAGTATAATCAAACTGCTCTATTGTTTTAATTGCTGGGAATCCTGCTAATTTAGTAAGGGTATATTTAGAACGATCCATTCTATTGTTAAATTCCATTTTCAATAGTTCTTCTAGATACTGCGAATAGTTCCAATTCTCTTTAGCTGCAAGGAGTGAAATATCATTATATTGCTCTTGTATGGTAGTTAATTTTAATTCATCACATAAACTAGCTATTGTTGTTGTATTTAATTCCATAAAACACCCCCTGATGGAATGAGTTGAGCTGTAGCAATAGCAAATGTGGGAATAAACATATCATAACTTTGCATATCTCTGTTTGGAATATAGATTCCATTTGTTTTTGTGGTGATTTTAAAATTCTCTTTTGGTATAATAAAGTTCACAACCTTTGGATGGATACCCAAATAAGGTTTCGGTAGAGGTAACAGGTGGTAGCGTTCCTCTGCCAACAGTGAAAATGGTGTTTGAAGGGTTGTCTGATGGATTCGTTTATTTGCAACATCATCAAGCCATTTTCTTACTTCACTATTTGCATTATCGATATTCATCTCATATCGTTTCATAGCTAATCGAACACTCAGACTGTTATGAAAACTGTATCTAAGATAATGATTGAACCTCTCCACTTTTCCTTTGGTTTTTGCACGATATGGTTTACAAACTCTTATTTTAAATCCACAATGTTTAGCGAAATCTTCAAACATAGGATTGAGTTGGTGTTTCCCATAGCCATAAGCATTTCGCTTTGTTATAACGGTTCTCATATTGTCATAAAGTCCTTCAACAGGAACCCCACCAAAGTAGGCAAATGCATTTAGATGACAAGCTATCAATGTTTCTAGTTTTTCATCACTAACATACTCTACATAAGATGCTCTACTATACCCCATTGTCGCAACAAATGCTGATAAATTATCTTTTGGAAATTCAACCCAATCCACTTGCATCTGTTCCCCAAGATCAGTTTCAAACCTGATAAGTTTTTCTTCCTCTTTAGCCCTTTTTCTAAGGTCATATCGTTGCATCACTGTTTGCAACCATCTTAAGCTCCCAAGATATCCTCTTTTTACTATCTCATCATAGATTACAGTTGTTGGTATCTCTACTTTATTTGCTTTGGCAGTTTCTAACATTGTTGCAATATATGGCAAATGCTCATCGACTAAATTTTCATTAGGTGCTCTTGTTATTACTGGAACATGCCCTTCTGGTTTTAGAGCATATTTACGAACAGTCTCTCTACTAATCCCTAATCTTTTTGCAATCTGAGATTTATTCATCCCTTCTTTTAACCATTTATGTATCATTTTTACATCTTTCCTTTTTAACACTAAACCTCCTATTTAAACATGAAACGGAAGTTTAGCAAAACTAATTTCTTAGTTTAAGGTTTAAAAATCAACATATAACTTTTTATGATTTTTCAACTGCCAATTTTAGCAGTTCGTTTGACAGCTCAAGCACTGAACTAAACTTTTGTGAGGTTTTTAAGGGTAAAATATCTTTTGATAAAGTAATCATCAAAAGATTTATCATAAGGATTTGCTTCGCTTTTAATTTTGATAAATTCTTTGAGTGGAAGTGTAGAGAGTCTATAAACAAACTGTTTGCCATCTGATAATACATCTGATTGGTAGTTTGGAAATGGTTTAAAATATTGTTTGTAATATTTTAAAGTTTGTCTTCTTTGGTGAATCCTTTTCATCCAACTAAGTGATTTTCGCCAGATATAAGTATCAATCTTTCCAAATATTACTTTAGAATTTACAAACCTATAATAATTTGCCCAGATTATACATTTGATGCTATTATAGGACTTACTACAAAAGCCCATATGGAAGCTAAAAAGGTTGATAAAGAAAAAAATAGTGTGGTGTTTAAAATAGGATAAGATTGTAAAAATTCTGTCACAAAAATATCGCCTCATATTTATTAGGATTTCTCTAGTATTGCTTTATAAAAGTTTCTATTTTATTTCTTGACAACTAGTATCATTTATGATAACATTTCTAATGAATAAAAATTGGAATATAACTTTCTTTAACGAAAATGTTAAAAATGAAACTTTGTCGTTACCTGATAGTATATTGGCAAATCTATTAAGAATATTTGACATGGTTAAAGAGGTTGGACCTAATCTTGGAAGACCTCATTCAGCTCCTTTAAATGAGGGATTGTTTGAATTTAGAGCAAAAGGGAAAGAGGGGATTGCTAGAAGTATATTCTGTACAGTAATTGATAATGAAGTTGTAATTTTACATACAGTTATCAAAAAATCAAATGCTATTCCTAAAAAAGATCTGGATTTAGCAAAGAAAAGAAAAAAGGAGTTATGATGTCAAGACCAACATTTGAAGATTTCAAAAAAGAAGCATTATTAAAACCATCACTTAAAGAAGAATATGAAAAACTAGCTCCAGAGTATGAATTAAAAATGAAACTTATAAAAATGAGAAAAGAAGCAAATTTAACCCAAGAAGAGATTGCACAAAAGATGAATACAAAAAGAAGTAATATCTCAAGACTAGAAAGTTTTACCTATAACTCATCACCAAATATTTCTACACTTATGGCATATGCACAGGCAACAGGGCATCAATTAAAAGTTGATTTTTTATAATAAACTTAACAAAATAGGGCTTCAAATCCCTAACAAGAATAAGTTTGGAAATTTAGGTTT
>CAZHJR010000010.1:0-4764 GCA_964533335.1 uncultured Helicobacter sp.
ATAATTCTTTAAAATTTGATTTTGATAAAGATTTTTATGAAACATTAGCAAGTGGAAATTATGAATATAAACGGCCAATCGTAGAAAAAAAGACTCAAAAGAAAAAAGCCTCAAAAAATAAAAACACCAAATGATAAGAACTAAGCAGTTCTTATCACTCTTCTTCACATAATCCTTCAAGGATAAAATCAATCAAAAAATCATTTGAAAAATCTAAAATAACATCACTATTTTTTTGAAAATCACTCAAATCTCTAAAATGAAACTGTGACATCTGAAATGCATAATAATTATTGACTGTTCCCAAAATAAGTGATTTTAAAAGATAGATATCTAAACTTTTATATTTTTCTTTTAATGGTAATTCAACAATTGCAAGCCTTAAATATTCTATTTGTTGTTCTATGTAAGGGACAATTTGTTCATCAACATTAGCTCCATAATTTGCCATCTCTCGTAAACTCAAAGCAACGATTTGTGGTTTATCTTTAATTGTTTTGATAAATTCTTGCATAAAAAGACGAAATTTCTCTTTGGGTGCGATTTGAAGAAATAAAACTTTTTCTATATTTTCTTGATTACTAAGGATAAGATGTTTAATAACCTCTTGGTACAAACTTTGCTTATCTTTAAAATGGTAATAAATAGTTGCCTTATTTACTTGTAGTTTTGCTGCTAAATTATTCATACTGACAGCATCATATCCATAAATCGTAAACTCATTCATAGCAACATTTAAAATATTCTCTTTTGTCATCAAAGCCCCATTTTTTACTAACCAACCGTTCGGTTAATGAAATTATAATCACTTTTGCATTAACATACGATTATAAAAATTTATCAAAGGATTGATATGAAAAAATTATTTGCAGGGATCCTCTTACTAGGGATAAATCTAGTAGCAAGTGAAGTCTATGCTACTTTTCAAATAGAAGCAAAACAGAGTGCAAATCTAGCTTTTAGTAGTAGTGGCATTATCAATAATATCTATGTTGATATTGGAAATGTTGTAGCAAAAGATACTCTTTTAGCTACTTTAGACAATACAGACTTACAAGCAAGTTACAATGTCACCAATACAACTCTACAATATATAAAAAAAGATTTAGACCGTTATGAATCAGCAAAAAATGTGATAGATGCTTCCAAACTTGATGGTATGAAAAATCAGTACGAAACTACAAAAGCACAGCTTGCTTACTCTCAAGCACTTCTTGATAAAACATATCTTAAAGCCCCTTTTGATGGAGTTATCATCTCAAAAGAAGCAGAGATTGGAGATGCTGTAAGTGGGCAACTTTTAAAAACTGTATTTCAAATCCAAAGTAAAAGTGAGCGAAAACTCATCTTAGAATTTGACCAAAAATACCATAATGTTGTGAAAGTTGGAAATCATTTTAGATTTAAAGTTGATGGAGATACCAAAACATATACAGGAAAAATATCAAAAATCTACCCACTTGCTAATACAAAAACAAGAAAAATAAAAGCTGAAGTGCTTACAAAAGATTTGCTAGTTGGACTTTTTGGTGATGGTACTATCACTACAAAATGAAAAAGGGTAAAAGATGTATAAATTTGCCATAAACAGACCAATCACAACCCTTATGGGTGTTTTGGCTTTTATTGTTTTTGGACTTATCTCTTATAAAACGATGCCAATTAATCTTTTCCCAAATGTAGATTTTCCAGTCGTCACTATCCAAACTGCTTACAATGGTGCAGATGCAAGTACAGTTGAAACCAAAGTAACTGATAAAATAGAAGAGGTTGTAAGTGGGATTGATGGGATTGATAAACTCTTTTCTACAAGTTATGAGGGCTTTAGTGTTGTTACTATCCAGTTTAAACTTTCTAAAAATCTTGATGTTGCGACAAATGATGTGCGAGATAAAATTGGAACACTCAAACTTCCTGACGAAGTTGAAAAACCAACTGTAAAAAAATTAGGTGCAAGTGGAGCTGTTATCAATCTTTTTGTTGCTTCAAAGTTAAATGATCCAATTGCACTTATGAGACTAAGCGAAGAAAAACTCAAACCAAAACTTCAAAGAATTCAAGGGGTTGGAGAGGTAAATATCATAGGTTTCCAAGATAGAGAGATACGAATCTTTATAGACCCATTTTTACTCAATAAATATGGCATCACTGCTCTTGAACTTCAAAGAATTATCGCAAGTCAAAATATTAGTTTAGGTGCTGGAAAACTTATCAATAAAGATAAAGAAACCATTATCAAAGTAAAAGCTGATGCTATAAATATCAACTCTTTAAAAAATATTTTCATCAAAGATGGAGTGCAACTTCAAGATATCGCTAAAGTGGAAGATAGCCTAAGTGACAGTAGTAGTTTTGCCTCATTTAATGGTCATCAAGGTGTGATGATAGAGGTGAAAAAAATCTCAGGGGAAAATGTCCTTAATATCATCAAAGGGGTAAAAGAGGTGATGCCAAGGCTTGAAGAGATAGCGGGAAAAGAGTATGAGCTAAAACTCCTTCAAGACCAAAGTGATAAGATTATGGTAAATATCAATAATGTTACATTTGATCTTATTTATGGCTCTATCTTAGCAGTTATCATTGTATTTTTCTTTTTACGAAATTTTACAGCTACTTTTGTTTCAGCACTTGCCATTCCAACTTCAATCATAGGAACATTTGCCATAATTGACTGGCTTGGATATGACCTCAATCGTCTCACACTTATTGGACTAACTTTAGCTATTGGGATATTTATCGATGATGCTATCGTTGTTATTGAAAATATCACCAAAAAACTAGAAAGTGGGATGAGCCCTTTTGAAGCATCGTTTGAAGGGATTAAAGAGGTTGCATTTTCGATTTTAGCAATCTCATCTGTTTTACTTGCAGTTTTTATCCCGGTTGCTTTTATGGATGGGATTGTTGGGATGTTTTTTAACTCTTTTGCTATGACAGTAGCTGCTGGAATCATCATCTCCTATCTAGTTGCTGTTATGTTTATTCCAACATTGGGTGCTAGAGTTTTAAGTGGAAAACAAAATTGGTTTTTCCATAAAACAGAACCTCTATTTGTTGCACTTGATAGAGCTTATGTTGCACTTTTAGAATTTTTACTTCGGTTTAAAACACTCACAATCATAGCAACTATTGGACTTTTGATAGCTTCTACAAAACTAACTGTTGGGATGGATTTTATGCCGATGGAAGATAATAGTGAATTTCAAGTCTATATAAAAGCACCCGTTGGGACAAGTTTAGAAAATATGAAAAAACAGCTCGCACCACTTGAAAAACAGCTCTCAAGTGATGATGCTATAGCTTATACAGTTGTCTCAATTGGATACAATGCAGCCAAAGAGATACATAAAGCAAAAATCTATGCAAAACTCAAACCAAAAGAGGAAAGAGTTGGAGAAAGTCAAGAGTTTATGGTAAAAAAATATACAGATATTTTCAAAAATGTAAAAAATATGGTTATCACTGTAGAAGATTTACCACCATTTGATACAGGAAGTTCTAATGCACCAGTGCAAATAGTTATCACAGGAGATGATTTAAAAGTATTAGATGAAACAAGTAAAAAAGTAGAAAAACTACTTGCAAATATCAATGGATTAGCAAATATTGATAGAGATTATGAAAGTGGAAAACCACAAATCACAATCGATATAGATAGACAAAATAGTGCAACAGCTGGAGTTAGTGCAAATGATATAGCGGGAATCCTATCAAGTGCTTATAGTAGCGATAGAGCAATCTCGTACTATGAAGAGAAAGGGAGACAATTTGATATCACACTTCGTTTTGATGATAGATTTAGAAGCTCAATTGAAGATATGAAAAAACTCCAAGTAAGAGCTGCAAATAATGAATTTGTATCACTTGATGGTCTTGTAAACTTTGAATCAACAACAAGTGTAGCATCTATCAATAGATTTGATAGGGAGCGAAAAGTTTTGGTAACTGCTGGACTTTTTGGAGAGAGTTTGGACAATATTGTTTTAAAAGTTGATAGTGAGATAAAAAAACTTCTCCCAGCTGGATACAACTACCGATATACTGGAGATATTGAAAATATGAAAGACACAGGGGCTGCTTTTGGTGGAGCTGTTTTACTTGCTGTTATCTTGATTTATCTTATTTTAGCAGCACTCTATGAGTCACTTTTACAACCTTTTATCATAATGGTTTCAATGCCATTATCGTTTACAGGTGTGATGGTGGCACTTCATTTAAGTGGAAATAATTTTAGTTTATTTGTAATGATTGGGATAATACTGCTTCTTGGAATGGTTGGGAAAAATGCTATTTTGGTGGTCGATTTTGCAAACAAAGCGGTCAAAGATGGAAAATCTGTAGATGAAGCACTTCTTGAAGCTGGAGAAAAAAGACTTCGACCAATCCTTATGACTACATTTGCTATGATAGGTGCGATGGTACCACTTGCTTTTGGCGGAGGGGCTGGAAGTGAATCAAACGCTCCAATGGCACTAGCAATAATAGGTGGACTTGTAAGTTCAACTATTTTGACACTTTTAGTAGTTCCAGCGATTTATAAATTTATCTATCCAGTTGATAGATGGCTTAGAAAGTTTTATGAGAAGGGTGAAGTTCGTTAGAACAAAGCACCGATGAAGGAGATTTGATGATACCAAAAAAATATGAGATGGTGCTTTTTGCATTTTTGATGAGCTTTTTTATGGCTGGATTTATGAGTTTTATCGTAACACTTATAAATATTGGATTTGTTGATGGGTTAGTTTGGTTTTGGCTTGAGGCTTA
>CAZHJR010000010.1:4864-12797 GCA_964533335.1 uncultured Helicobacter sp.
TCCTTATTTCAGACAATATAGAACTTGCAAATGCTTTTTCAACACAAATCCCTTTTAATATGAATGCACTCTATAATGGTGGCTCATCAAAAAAGGATTATTTTACTACAACATCGTGGATAAGTGCTGTACTTACTCATGAACTAATTCACAACTATCAACTCAATGCTAAAAAATCAGAAATTTCTAAAACTCTTCATAAATATCTAGGTAACAATTATATTCCTATATTTGCTGGATTCGTCCCCCTTTGGACAATACCAAATTTGATGTTACCAACTGCGATTTTAGAAGGAAATGCAGTCCTTAATGAATCAATTTATGGAAATGGAGGGAGGCTCTATAGTGGAAGAATGTTAGCCCTTGCAAATAATCTTATCTTAAATAATAAAATCACACCTCTTACTTTGCTCAATGACACACTAGAGTTTCCTTATACAGAGTCTAAGTATATCATCGGTGGATTTTATATGAAATATTTAGCAAATAAATATGGAATCGATACAATAAATAGTTTTTTCTTTAACCATTCTATCCACTCAATCAACCCATTTTTACTCAATCAAACTTTTTATGAAACTTTTGGAATAAGTTATGAAAAAAGTGTTATAGAGTTTATTCGTACTCATAAAAATGAAAATAAAAATTTCTCTATATTATCACAAGGGGAAGTTTTAGCTACTTCACAAAGTGAAATATATCTAAGTAAAATTGACAATGAAATCTCTTTTTTAACCAATAATCTCAAAACGAGACCAATCTTGAACAGTTATGATTTACTATCACAAAATTTCTCATCAAAAGAAACTATCCTCAAAAATGGAGAGATTTTTAAAATAAATGGGAAACTGTATTCAAGTAGTGATGGATTTATCACTTCAACACTCTACAAGCATGGTTTATTTGATGAAAATAGCCAGATTCTTCCAACTTCAACTGGAAAATCAATTCAAGATATACAAAATGGGAAAATGGCTTATTTTAATATCAAAGAATCGTTTGATAAACCTGCATTGTATGTCGATGATAAGTTTATAGATTTTGTTGATTCTAGTGCTATTTTTGATGAAGTTGGTAACCTTTACTATTTTAAACAAAATAAAACAAAACGAACACTCTACAAAAATCAAATAGCTCTTTTAGATTTTGATGGCTATTACTCTAAAATCGTTGATGTAAAAAAAGATACAATCTATTTTATTGCAAATTCTAAGGTGGGTTCTGCACTCTACAAATTGGAAAATGGAGAGTTATCTCAACTTACAACTGCTGATAATATCATAGATGCAAAAATTATCGATGATACAAAGATGATAGTAACTACTATAAATAGTGATAACTACCAAGCTATTTTAGTAAAAGATTTTACAACTATAAAAGTAGATACACTTCCAAATAGCAAGCTGATTAGTTATCAATCAAAATTTGAATTTAAACAACCAGATACAAATACAACCATCCCATCAAATAACTATAATGAACTAAAAAATCTCTCTTTTAGTATGCTCTATCCATATTATGCAAGTGATTCATCAAAAGGTGATACATACCAACTTCAAGCTCTTTTTAGTGACCCAATTATGTTTAATATTTTATCTGTTGGAATTACAAAAACTTACGATGAAAAATCGGCTGGATTGACCTATATAAATGAACGATATATCCCATTTGAATTATCATGGTATAACATAGATTCAAATGATAAAACTTCAAAAGATAGAGGGCATTTTGCTAAAGCAAAACTTTTTGGACCACTCTTTAGAAATGATATAAAAAGAGTTGACACCTCATTTGAAATCTATCAGGATGCAGACAATAAAAACAAAACACCGTCCTTATTGTCACTTAAATATACCTATGACGAATATTATACACTAGCAACTAATTCATACCTTCGTTATGATGGAGAAGTTCTTGGAAGAAAAGATAGAGATACTTTTGCACAAGGATTCAAAGGAAATTTCACAACTCATCTTTTTGGTGAAACTTACTTTGATGCAAATGGAAAAGTGATTGAAAATTCTAAATATTTGCCAGTTGATGATAAGGGGATAAAAATTGTAGATAATATTTTTGATGAATCAAGAGATCTCACAAATGTTTTAATTGAAGGTGTTGATAATAATTTTTATGTAAAAAATATAGAATCTGCTGGAATTGGTATCTCTACTAGCTTTTATTTTAATAAATATTTTTCTGTTTTTCCTATCTCCCTTCGTAAAGAGCAATTATTTGGAACTTGGAATAGATACAATATAGAAACTTCAAAAGTTTTTACGATTGATGAAAAAATCTTAGGTACAAAACTTGACTTACTCTTTTTTCATAAACTTGCACTCCCTTTAACAATCAAATATATTAAAAACGATGCAAGTGTTAATAGTTATAAAATAGCTATTTCGATTGGAACAGAGTTTTAAAAAAAGCTTTTATCTTCTTCTGTAACTAAGAGCCTCTAAAATATGTCCTTTTTGGATATTTTGGCTATCTTCAATATCCGCTATCGTTCTTGCAACTTTTAAAACCTTATTGATAGCTCTAAATGAAAGGGAAAACTGCAAAATTGCTCTATCTAATATAGCTTGCCCCTCCTCATCAAGTGTACAATATTTTTTAATATCCTCTTCACTAAGTTTTCCATTGAGCTCTTTTTGCCCCCGTTTTTTTTGAGTTATAAAAGTTTTTAAGACAATTTTATGCATCGTATGTGAATCGATATCTGGCTTATCATCGATAAAAACTTCCCCCATCGTAACCATCAAATCAATCCTATCCAAAAATGGATCAGAAAGGCGATTTTTGTATCTATTAATCTCTAATTCATTGCATCGGCACTCTTTGGAACGGCTTAGAAGATTACCGCATGGACAGGGATTCATAGCACTTATAAAAAGAAATTTTGTGTCATATTTTATCTTTGTATTGACCCTTGAGACTAAAATACTATGATCTTCAAGTGGTTCTCGTAATGCCTCAATAATATCTTTACTAAAGTGAGGTAATTCATCAAAAAAAAGTATCCCATTATTGCATAAAGCAATCTCCCCTATTTTTGTTCCACCTAAAATTGAAGCTTTTGTACTTGTATGATGGGGGCTTATAAAGGTTCTTGTTGGTTTAAAATCTGGCTCTTTTGCCCCAAGTGCATCAATTTTTGCCTTTTCCAAAATCTCTTCAAGATTCATAGGTGGCATAATATACTGCATTCTTTTTGTTATCATCGATTTTCCACATCCTGGGCTTCCTTCAAAAAGGATATTGTGATTGCCTGCTGTACTTATAAGTGCACCTCTTTTAGCTATTTTTTGTCCCTTAACATCACTAAAATTGAGTTTATACTCATTGTCAAAAAAGTATTTTTCCCCATCTATTTCCAACAAAGGATACTCAAAAGTTCTATTATCTATTTTGTATTTTTCTTTAATTTCAGGAACTTTTGTAGTAAAAAACTCTATCGCTTCACCTAAATTTTTGGCTGCAAAGATATTGATATTTGGTATTTTAGAAATTTTATCAACAGACTCTTTTGGGATAAGCACATTTTTTATCTTTCCTTGTTTAGCAAGAGAAAGTATAAGTATAAAAATAGAACTTGTATCTTTGAGTGTCCCATCAAGCCCCAATTCTCCAAAAACAAAAAAGTCTTCAAATAAAGCTTTTTTATCATTTAAAGCTATCAGTAATGCCATAGCACAATCAAGATGACTCCCTTTTTTTGTTACTTCACTAGGACTTAGATTTATAGTGATTTTTTTAGGTGGGAATTTAAATTCATTAGTAAGAAGAGATGATTTTATGCGGTCTTTTGACTCTTGGATTGCATTATTACCTAAGCCAACAATTGAGAAACTCGGCAAGCCATTTGTAAAAGTGGATTCAATATCGACAACTATCGCATCGATTCCATCAATTGTCGCACATTTGAGATTTGTCATCTTTTTCATACTTATCCTTCAAAATATTAGTAAGAAATGATAACAAAACTTGTTGAAGAAGTAAAAAAATCTGTCAAATTGACAGATTTTTCTTTTATTTTTTAAGAGTCGCAGTGTCCTCCACCACAACATCCAGATTTTTCAGCCTCTTTTTTAGCAGCTTGCTCTTTTTGATAAGCTTGACCTTCAGGGCTACAAGCACTTACACCAGCAGGAAGATTTGGTTGGATTTGCTCATTTCCTATCTCACCATTTGCATTTGCTCTTTCGATTTGTTCCCAAAGTTGCTGTGCAGCTTGCATATATTTTTTCCCTGTTTTACTATCAGGATAAAAATAAACGACTGGTTTACCATCATCTCCACCAACTCTTATACTTGGCTCGATTGGGATATTTGCTAAAACTTTTGTGTTGTACTCTTTTGCTAAATCATCACAAGTACCACTTCCAAAGATATCACTCTCTTCACCACATTTTGGACATACAAAACCACTCATATTTTCGATGATTCCAGCGATTGGAATATGTAGCTTTGTAAACATCTCTAAGCTTCTTCTACTATCATCTAAAGCCACATGCTGCGGAGTTGTAACATTGATACCAGCAGCCACAGGGACACTTTGAGCAAGAGTCAATTGTGCATCACCAGTCCCTGGAGGCATATCGATAACCAAAACATCTAGTTCAGACCATAATATATCTCTTAAAAGTTGTTGGATTGCTTTTTGTATCATAGCTCCTCTCCAAACAAGAGCTTTCCCCTCTTCTACTAAGCTTCCCATCGACATAACTTCAACACCATAAGCTTTATATGGCATTATTTTATTGCCTACGATTTCAGGTTCATTGTGTTCAAGTCCCATCATACGAGGGATATTTGGACCATAGATATCAGCGTCCAGTAGTCCCACTTTTTTCCCTTGCATAGCAAGAGCGATAGCAAGATTAACAGAAGTTGTTGATTTTCCAACTCCCCCTTTGCCGCTACTTACCATCACAAAGTTTTTTACTTGTGGAGTCATATTATTTCCACTCATTGAGTTAGACATCTGTTTTGGAGCTTGAGGTTTTGAAATAGCAATATTTAAATCAGTTGCCCCTAACATTTTAAGTTCTTTTGTAATACTTTCTCTTAGTTCTTTTTCAACTTCCTCAGCACTTGAAGTTATCTCAACATACACAGCAACTTTATTTCCATCAACTGCTATATCTTTAACAAATCCAAAATCGACGATTGACTTCGTAAATCCTGGATAGGCAATGAGCGATAATTTTTCTTTTATATTTTCAATTGTAACCATACCAATCCTTTCTTGTATTGTATTTTGGGGAATTCTAACTAAATAAGATAAATTAAGTCTTAATTAGTTTTTACCCTTTTTGTCGCTAAGTTTTTTCTCCAAAAGCTCGATATGAAGTAATAAATTGTAATATTCACCCATATAAGAGAGGGGAACTTTGGTTTTTGATTGCACCTCTTTTTTAAGTTCTTGCAACTCCTTTTCTACAACTTCCAAGTTATCTAAACTATTCTCTTCTATCATCAAATCATATGTTTGAAGTTTTTTATACCACTTGAAAATTTTTGAGCGGATTGTAAAAACATAAAGAGGAACTATGCTTTTTAAAAGTGGTATTAATAACCCTAAAATTGGGATAATAAGAAGTTTAAATCTATCAATATTTGTAGCAATCCAAAAAGGAAAAATCTCTTCAAGCCAAGAATCTCCCAAAGTTAAATAGACTTCTGCCTCAGAGTTGATTGCAGTATCAAGATATTTCAAATTTGGAAAATTTTCTCCACCTTCAAAAAAATTTCTCCCACTGTGGATAATTTTTACTTTTTTAAGAAAAATTCGTACTAATTCATCAGGAAGTCCCTGTCTTGCAACTAAATTTTCTACCGAACTTAAATTTTCTATCTTTTCACTTGGAATATTTCTGTATAAATCTATCGCCCCTTCATAGATACTTAAATTTTTAAGAGAGTTAAACTTTTGAGAGTATGCTTTTGCTCTTTTTAAACTCAATACCTCTAAATTTGGTTCATCAAAAAGAGATAGTACATGATTGTTTTGCTCATTTGCAAATGTGATAAAGATATCTATTGTTTTATTTTTTAGAGCTTCTTTTGCCTCGCTGTCATATAAATAAGTTAGATTTACTACTTCAGGTGTCATCCCATTTGCATCCAAAATCTGTTTTGCTAATTCATAGTTTCCATCATTTGTGATACTGATTCCAATTTTTTTATCAGTTGCTTCGATAAGATAATTGTACTTATATCCATCGTTTCTGTAAAAAATCCACATAGGTTGATAATATACACTAGCAAGTGATTCAAAATTATATTCTGATTTCTTTGCCAATATTCCACTTTGGATAAAACCAATATCTGCTTGATTTTGATTTAAAAATCCAATAGTATCAAGTGAGCCTTTTGTTGGAACTAAGATAAGATTCACCCCTTCATTTACAAGAAGTGATTGATAAGAAAGACCATAAGCATAACTATCACTTCCAATAGGTCCAGTCGCTAATCTTAACTCTTTTTTTAATTTTGGTTGAGAAAGAATAAATCCAACTAAACCAATAAAAATAATCCCAACAATAATAAGCCAAATTTTTGTAAATCTATTCATCTACTATTTATTTTCCTTAAAGTCAAAAAAGAAACAAGCGACTAAAGAGTTCTTTTTCTTCATATAAAGTGCTGTTAAAAATCCCGAAAGATAAATCGATACAATTGTAACAAAAGAAGCAAAAGAGAGAGTTGAAAGTCCGCTAAGTCCTTGTCCAACAGTACATCCAACTGCTAAGATTCCCCCTACTCCCATAAATGCTCCACCTATCATCTTATGCCATAATTTTGGTGGATTTAAACTTGATGTATCACACATTTGTTTTTTTGCATACTTTTTATTAAATTTTGAAGAGATAAATGCACCAACCAATACCCCAATCATAGTTAAAACAGGAAAGATTACAATTGATGACTCAAACTTGTTATACCCATATTCAATAACTTTACCAAGAGGATAAACAAATGATAAACTTTGCAACGATTCTTCTAAAAAGAGTTCATTAATAAAAAAATATGTAGCTAACCAACCACTTGCTATCAGCAATCCTATTAAAAATCCATCCCAAGTTTGCCAAATATTTTTCAAGTTTTTTAAACTCAAAGCTAAAGCTAAAAACAAAATTGAAAATACAATATAAGGATTTAGAGCAAATGAACTCTCTGTTTGAAATGACTCTACAAAACTATTTGTATGGATAATTTCACCAAATTGTCCCATCAATGTATAAGTTAGAAACGAAAAAATAGCAAGTGCAATCAGAACAAAGAAAGAATCTTTATCACCTTGAGCAAGTTTGATAATATGACGACTACTACATCCATCACTTATCATCATCCCAAATCCAAACATAACTCCACCAAGGACTAAAAAAAGATAGTTAATATTTGTAAAATACCTTGTATCTAAAAAGTCAAATTCAAACTTTTGTCCAATATATTGAGTAGCAATAATAGCTACAATCATCCCCATAACAAGCGATGCTGTTCTTCTTGTTTGTTTAAAAAGAACAAAATCTTTTATCCCACCACTAAAACAAAACTGCTCTCTTTGAGCAATAAATCCATATAAAAATCCAATTGCTATTGAGAAGAATAAATATAATTTTTCTTCTCCAAATTCAAGTAAATATTCCACTATTTTCTTTATCCTTGTATAATTTTTTGTGATGTTATCAAAATAAGATAAAAAAGGTCTTAATTAAAATTATAAATAAAAAAAGCTAGGGGATTCCCCTAGCTTTGAATAGAGATATTGAAAAAAAGTATTTTATTTTGTTGCTAAGGTTGGATTGTTTGCAACAATCTCTCTTGTGATTTTGTATGAACAAAATTTTGGTCCACACATAGAACAAAACTCTGCTTCTTTAAATACATCTTGAGGAAGTGTTTCATCGTGAAATTCTCTCGCTTTATC
>CAZHJR010000010.1:12897-33785 GCA_964533335.1 uncultured Helicobacter sp.
ACAGCAGCTCCAATAGCTGAAGTAATATGGTCATATCCAGCACCAATATCACTCACAAGCGGTCCAAGGATATAAAATGGTGCTTCGTGGCAATATTCCCTCTCAAGTTTCATATTTCTCTCAATTTGATTTAAAGGCACATGCCCAGGACCTTCTATCATCACTTGTACATCTCTTTCCCAAGCTTTAAGTGTTAGTTCTCCTAAAATTTTAAGTTCATTAAGTTGTGCTTCATCACTTGCATCAGCTAAACATCCTGGTCGTAAACTATCCCCTAAAGAGAGTGAAACATCATATCTAGCACAAATATCTAAAATCGCATCATAAGCTTCATAAAATGGATTTTCTTTATGATAGTGCATCATCCAAGATGCCATCAAACTTCCACCTCGACTCACGATTCCCATCTTTCTTTTTGCGATATTTGGCATATTTTCTAATAAAAACCCAGCATGTATCGTAAAGTAACTCACCCCCTGCTGTGCTTGTTTTTCTAAAGTTTTTAACATCGTATCTATATCAAGATTATTGACATCTCCACCGCAATCATGGATAATTTGATAAATAGGCACTGTTCCGATTGGTACAGTTGAATGAGCAATGACAGCCTCTCTAATACTATCCAAATCCCCACCTGTACTTAGATCCATAATAGTATCAGCTCCATATTTTAAACAAACATCAACTTTATCAATCTCCCCTTGAATATCACTTGCAAGTGCAGATGAACCAATATTTGCATTGATTTTACAAGTTGATTTTATCCCAATTGCCATAGGTTTGAGATTTATATGATTTACATTTGCAGGGATTATCATCCTCCCCCTTGCAACTTCACTTCTAATAAGCTCCACATCTACATTTTCAACCTTTGCAACATATTCCATATGAGGAGTAATAATTCCTTGTTTTGCATAATACATTTGAGTTCTAACTTTATCATTTTTATGATTTTCTAGCCATTCTTTCATTATTGTGTCCCTACTAATATTTTAAAATTTTTGGATTATATGGAATTGAACCATAAGTTTTTCTTAGTCTTTTTCCCTAGTCACTCTAAATAATGCTAATACCAAATTAAAAATCAAATAGTTGTATTATAAAATATATGCTATATTTCCAAAATGTACAAAAACTCATTTATAGATAATCCAGCTGTTATATTTAGCTTATTAGCATTTGTAAGCATTATAAATATATTTCTACCCGTTCACTTTTTATCTTTACTCTTAATTGGTGTTATTTATACTCTATTTGCAAAATTATTAAAAGAAGGAAACTATGCCCTATTTACTTTAATGATTATCGCTTTTTCTTTCATCGAGCTATCACAAGGTTTAAAATTATTTAGCCTTTCATTGTTAGCATTTTTTATCCATATATTTATTTCTCCCCTATTCAATAAAATTCTCACCTCCCAAAAACTAGTAAGAGTGATGATTATCTTTATTTTTTATCTTGGGACTGCACTCCTTTTTAGCTTCTTAGGAGAGGTTACCTATGAACTTGTAGCCATTTTATTAGTCAACTATCTTATTGATATAGCTATTGTGAGTTTATTACCATGAGGGTTTTTGTTGTTATCTATTTTGCAATCGCTATTTGTATCTTAATACTTGCTAGAGTTTTTAGTTTAAGTATCGGTGAAAATGAATATTATGCAAATCTATCAAATAAAAACTATCTTAAAAAAGAATATACTCCACCTCCACGAGGTGCTATAATTGATAGAAATGGAGTTTACTTAGCTATCAATCAAATTGGTTTTAGAATTACAGTAAAGCCGCATCTTCGAACACCTGAGACAATCCAAGACTTAGAAAATATTTTTAAGATGATAGAAAAATATTTTCCGCAGTATTCATATACGGATTTAGAAAAAAAATATATAAAAGAAGATGGAATCTATAATCACGAAGATATTGTCCTTGTTGAACATATCCCTTATGATGATTTTTTTAGATATTACCCAATCTTTAATTCCAACGACTACATTAAAATAAAATCATCGACAAGCAGATTTTATCCTTATGGTGTCGTTGGGGCTCATTTTATAGGCTATACAGGGAAAGTTTCCATCCCTGATATTGATAAAGATGAAAATCAAAAACATTTTGAAACAATTGGAAGAAGTGGGTTAGAAAAATTTTACAACAAGCAACTTCAAGGTACTTTGGGAGTTAAAACAATTAAAGTAAATTCAGTTTATGAAATTGTTGGTGTTGCTGGTGATACTCCTCCGATTGCTCATGATATCAATACTACTGTTGATATTAGGCTCCAACAATATATCCATGAAAAATTTGGTGATCAAGCTGGTGCTATTATTGTTATGAATGTCCATAATGGAGAGATTCTTGCTGCTGGAAGTTTTCCTGAATTTGATAATAATATTTTTGTTAATGGTATCAGTCATGATGATTGGCAAAAGATAATTAACGATTTTGACCATCCATTTACTAATAAACTTATCAATGGAAAATATCCACCTGGATCTGTTATCAAAATGGGAACAGCAATCTCCCTTTTAGAAAATGGCATTCCAGCTGATACAAGTGTCTATTGTACAGGTTCTATGCCTTTAGGAAATCGTAATTTTAGATGCTGGAAAACAGAAGGGCATGGACAAACTGGATTTATAAAGGCAATACGAGAAAGTTGTGATGACTTTTTTTATAAGGGAAGCTTAAAAATAGGTGTCGATGCAATGTATAATACTTTAGCAAAATTTGGAATTGGTGAGGAAACTGGAGTGGACCAACCAAATGAATCTGTAGGGATTAACCCAAATAAATTTTGGAAACAAAAAACTTATAAAACTCCATGGTATCAAGGGGAAACTCTTGTTTCATCGATTGGACAAGGTTTTTTAACTGTTACACCAATGCAAATAGCAAGATATACAGCATCACTTGCAACTGGAAAACTTGTCACTCCACATTTTTATAAAGGGAAAGAAAATCTAAAGGAGAAGCCACTCTCTATTGCAGGTGGATATCTTGCACTTGCAAGACAAGGGATGTTTGAAGTTACAAATAGTGCTGGCGGAACAGCAGCTGGAGCTGTATCTCACTCTAAAATTAAAATAGCTGGAAAAACAGGAACAGCCCAAGTAATTGGAATTCCACAATCAGAGAAAAAACGAATGCAAGAGCATGAGATGGAATATTATCAAAGATCGCACGCTTGGCTGACATCATTTGGACCATATGAAAAACCACAATATGCTGTTACTGTACTTGTAGAACACGGGGGGCATGGTGCAAGTGCAGCAGGTGAGATTACAGCAGATATCTATAATAAACTCTTAGAACTTGGTTATATGGATCAAAATACTACGAAATAATTTTATTCTAGTTCTTGATGAAAATCAACTTCTATTGTCCTCTTTTTTATTACAATTGTATTATGAAATTGGAAAAATATATATCTGAAATTACCATTCTTAGTCAGTATTTTAGTTATTATTGTAAATCTAAACATTCAAATCAAATAAACAGAGAGATTTTGCATAGCTATAAAGATAGAAACTTTTGTGAAACAGTTTCTATCTGTGATGAATGTTTTGATACTTTAAAGTATTCAATTGAACGACTACAAAATTGCCAATATGAAGAAAAACCCCGATGTAGAAATTGTGAAACTCCTTGTTATGAAAAGAGTTATTGGAAGAGATTAGCAAAGGTGATGATTTATAGCTCCATACGATTGAAATTTACGGAGTTTACAAGTAAACTCAAATTTATTTGAGATACGATGTATCCCTACATAAATTTCAAACAAAAATCTATGGTAAAAATGCGGCTAAAATTCATATTACTTGACGGTGCAGTAATAAATAATCCTCTTTTGTATTGATGTTTACAAATTGCTCCTTATCTTCAAAAAACAATGTTTGCAATTTTATTTTTTGTGTAAGAAGAGTATTGATTCTGTGATTATTTTCCCCTAACATAGAATCTATCTCTTTTAAGACAACCCTATCAAATAACCCAATAAGATTGTGTGTTTTAATACTATCGGCACAAATTGTTACATTAAAATCTTTGCAAGAAGCTTTTTTAATAAGAAGTTTAATCGTCTCCTCTTTTAAAAGAGGTGCATCTACTGTTACAATAAAAACTTTTTCATCATTCAAAGTTTGTAAAATAGATTGAAGAGCAATCATTGGAGAATAAATTTCACTTGTATCATAAATAATTTTACAAGGAAAATCAAACTTATTTGTTTTTGATGAGATATACACATTTTTAAAAAATTGTGATAGTTTTTTGTATTGATATTCTATAAGCGTACTTTCACTTTGGAATGAAAGAAGTGATTTATCTTCCCCCATTCTGCTACTTTTCCCTCCGCTTAAAATTACACAAGGGATATTTTGTATCATTATTTAATTGTTGTTGGGTCTGTGATATATCCGCTAATTGCACTTGCTGCTGCAACTGCACTATTTGATAAGTACACTTTTGAGCTTCTACTTCCCATTCTCCCTACGAAGTTTCTGTTTGTTGTAGAGATACACACCTCATCATCACCTAAAATCCCCATATATCCACCAAGGCATGCTCCACAAGTTGGATTTGATACAACTGCTCCAGCATCTACTAAAATATCAATATATCCTAATTTTGTAGCTTCTCTAAGGATTTTTTGAGTTCCTGGAGTTACTATCATCCTTACATGACTTGCAACTTTTTTCCCTTCTAAAAGTTCAGCTGCTACTTTTAAGTCACTCAATCTTCCGTTTGTACAACTTCCAATAAATACTTGGTCAACTTTGATATTATCTTTTACTGCTTGACTCATAGAATGTCCATTTTCTGGTAAAAATGGGTAAGCGATAACTGGCTCAAGATTAGCTACATCAATTTCAAGAACTTGACAATATGTTGCATCTTCATCACTATAATGGATTTTTGGCTCACTTCGTAAACCTCCATTTGCCTGTGCTCTTTGGTCTAAAAACTCTTTTGTAATCTCATCATAAGCTACTATTCCAGATTTTGCTCCAGCTTCAATAGCCATATTGCACAGTGCAAATCTATCATCCATAGTAAGATAAGGAATCGTATCTCCAGTGAATTCTAAAGTTTTATATAAAGCACCATCAACTCCAATCATTCTGATGATTTCAAGGATTAAATCTTTCCCAGTTACAAACTCTTTTGGCTTTCCACTAAACACAACTTTGATAGACTCAGGAACTTTAAACCAGTTTCCACCAGTTACCATTGCAAATGCTAAATCTGTACTTCCCATACCTGTAGAAAATGCTCCTAAAGCTCCATGTGTACAAGTATGACTATCAGCTCCAATGATAACATCACCTGGAAGTACTAACCCTTTTTCAGGTAAAAGTGCATGTTCAATCCCCATATCTTTTTCATCAAAAAAGTTTTTAAGATTATGTTTTACTGCAAAATCTCTTGATATTCTTGCTTGATTTGCACTTGCAATATCTTTTGCAGGGATAAAGTGATCAAGGACTATACAAAACCCATCTGGATTTGCTAGTTTTGTAGCTCCACTCTCCTCAAATGCATGGATTGAAATAGGTGTTGTGATATCATTTCCTATTACCATATCTATTGGACTTCTTACAATTTGCCCTGCATACACTTTCTCCCCTACATGCTCACTAAAAATTTTTTCTGTTATTGTTTGACCCATGATATTTTCTCTTTTTATTTTCTAGATTTTTGCGGATTATAACAAATCTTACCTGATAGCAAATAAAATCACCTCATAACCCTAATACACTTTATCTTCTTTCAACTAAAAAGTTATATAATAGGGTCAAATAATTTGGTGGGGAAGAATGATAGCTGATAATGAATTACTAAAAATTGATGATTTGACACAATTTGAATTAAATGATTTAGAGGTGTTGCTTCATAAAATACTTAACTATCTAAAACACATTACATCTGCTGATGCTGGAAGTATTTATCTTAAAGAGGGGGATTTTCTAAAGTTTTATATTTTTCAAAATGACTCATTTTCCTATGAGACTATATATACAATGCAAAAACCACTTAAAGATTTAAAATTTGCAATAAAACCTAATACCAATACCATTGCAATTGAATCTTTTATATCTAAGCAAATTATAATGATTGATGATATTTATGATGAGAGTATTTTTGATTTCAAATCAGCTAAAGAGTTTGATATAAAATTTAACTATACTACAAAATCGATCTTAACTGCTCCACTTATAAATTTTTATAATGGAGAGGTGATAGGAATTTTACAACTTATTAACAAAAAAGATGAAGAGGGTAACCTTTTAAAATTTTCACTTGAAGATAAAGAATTTATTTCACTCAGTAGCTATCTTACAACTTTAAGTATTATAACTACACAACAAAGTATTAAAGAAAAAGAGGTGCTTTGTGAAAGTGTAGAACATAAAATTACTTCAAGAACTAAAATATTAGAAGATATGCAAAAGCATCTTCTAGATCAGGTTCATAAAGATTCAATGACTGGTCTTTATAATCGTAGATATTTCAATGAGATGGCTGATAACCTACTTTTTAATGCGAAAAAAGATGAAGGTGAGATGTCTATTATTATGCTTGATGTTGATAATTTTAAAACTATAAATGATACTTATGGTCATAGTACGGGGGATGAGGTTATTTATAATATTGCCAAACTATTACTGAAATCAACGAGAAGTACCGACATTTGTGTAAGGTTTGGTGGTGAAGAGTTCGTTATAGTTTTACCCCATACTTTACTAGAAAATGGAATCAAAATAGCTGAGAAAATAAGAAAAATTATTGAAGGTACAATAGTGATTTCAAAAACAAAACAAGAGATTCAATACACCGTAAGCATTGGTGTTGCAAAAGTTGAAAAAGAGGACAATTCATTAGAAATTGCCCTTAATAAAGCAGATTCACTACTTTACACAGCAAAAAACTCTGGTAAAAACCAAACAAAATTTTAAAAAAAAATTATGTTCCTAAAAAAGATTATTTCTTCTTAGGAACCACTAACATATTAACATACCGACCTTCAAGTTTTGGATCTTGGTCTTTTGTACAAATATCCTCAAGCATTGGCCAAATACTATTTAAAACATCTTCACCAGCTTTTGGATTTGACATCTCTCTTCCTTTAAGAAACACTCTAAATTTAACATGGTTTCCCTCTTCTATAAACTCTCTCGCATGTTTCACTTTATAGCTGATATCATTTGCTGCAATTTTAACCGATAATTTTATCTCTTTTGTAACGATAATCTTTTGGTTTTTTTTAGCTTCTTTTTTCTTTTTTTCCATTTGATATTTGAATTTACTATAATTCATAATCTTGACAACTGGAGGATTAGCAGTCGCTGCGATACACACTAAATCCAATCCTTGCTCATCTGCAAGCTTTAGTGCTTCTTTTGAGCTAATTATCCCATAAGATGTTCCATCATCACCATTACATCTTACTTCTGGAAATCTAATATCCTCATTCATCAATACATCGTCTGTTTTTTTTGTTTTTAAATTCAAATTTTATCCTCTTGTTTTTTATTTTTTACCATCTCTAAAAAGTCAACTCTTGACATTTCACTTCGCTCTCTTTTTCTTCTATCTCTAAGTGCAACCATCTGATTTTCCTGCTCGCTTTCACCTAAAACCAAAATCATAGGAACTCTACCTTTTTCTGCATTTCTGATTTTTTTATTTAAGCTATCATTTTTATCAAATATTTCACTATCAATATCGAGTTCCCTTAAATCAGCTGCTATCTCTTTTGCATAAGGGATATTATTGTCACTAATAGGGATAATTGCTACTTCTGTTGGAGCTATACTAAATGGAAACTCTCCAGCACAATGCTCAGTTAAAATCCCGATAAATCTCTCAAAGCTTCCTAAAATTGCTCTATGGATCATCACTGGTCGCTCTTTTGTATCACTACTTGTCGTATAATGAATATCAAATCTCTCAGGTAGATTCATATCCACTTGAATAGTTCCACATTGCCATTTTCTACCAATTGCATCAAGGATTTTAATATCAATTTTTGGACCATAGAATGCTCCACCACCCTCATCAATTCCATAAGAATAGTTATTTTCATCAAGTGCATCTTTTATACCTTGAGTTGTAGCTTCCCAAAATGCATCATCACCAATAGCTTTTTCAGGTCTTGTTGAAACCATCATCTCATATTCAAAATCAAAAAGTTTCATTAAGCTTTCAACAAACTCTAAAACTTCCATAATAACTGATTTTACCTGAGATGGCATACAAAAAATATGTGCATCATCTTGAGTAAATTCTCTTACTCTAAAAAGTCCATGCATTGTCCCACTCATCTCATGTCTATGGACTACACCATATTCAAAATATTTTAAAGGTAAATCTTTATATGAAACCAAATCATCTTTAAAAATTTGAATATGCCCTACACAGTTCATAGGTTTTATCCCATATTCTTGTCCCTCAATCTGTGTAAAATACATATTTTCTTTATAGTTTGCATAATGACCCGATTTTACCCAAGCATCTGCTTTAAGTATCTCTGGACCTCGAACTGGCTCATACCCTCTTTTTCTATGTGCTTTGTATAAAAGCTGCTCTAATTTTCCTCTGAGTCTTGCTCCATTTGGAAGCCAAAGAGGAAGTCCAGCTCCTACATCATCACTAAATGTAAAGAGTTTAAGCTCAGTTCCTAGTTTTCTATGGTCTCTTTTTTTTGCTTCTTCAAGCATTGTTAGATAATTTGCAAGTTCCTCTTTGTCAAAAAATGAGATACCATAAATTCTCGTAATCATCTCATTTTTTTCATCTCCTCCTAGATATGCACCAGCAACTCTAAGAAGTTTAAAATTTCTAATTGTTCGTGTGTTTTCTAAGTGTGGTCCTCTACATAAATCTTCAAAATCACCTTGTTTATACACAGTTAAAACATCATCTTTGATATTTTTTAGAACCATCTGTTTTAAAGGGTCATTTGCAAATTTTTGTGCAAACTCTTCTCTTGAGATTTCACTTCGCTCAATTGGAAGTTTTCTCTCTGCAATACTTTTCATCTTTTTTTCTATCGTTTTTAAATCTTCATCAGTGATACTTTTTGATACTTTAAAATCGTAGTAAAAACCTTCATCAACAACAGGTCCAACAAAAAATTGAGCTTCAGGATGAAGTTCTTTGATAGCTTGAGCCATTAAGTGAGCAGTTGAGTGTCTTAATATTTCCAAAGCATCTTTAGAGTTTGATGCTACAATCTCTTCCCCTTGTATATTCAAGGCTTTAGCAGTTTGAAGGTCATATATTACATCGTCCTTCTTAATACCTATACAGTCCAATAAAATCCTTTATTAAAATTTTTCTTTTATTCTATCACATTTAGCTTAAGGAACTAATTGTTAAGCCAATCTTTAAATAAGTTAATTTGATAATTTGTTTCGTTTGTACTTGTCCCACCATAACTATTTCTAGCATTCATAGAATTTCGTAAATCCAAATAAACAATAATCTCATCCGATATATTTGTAAGCTCTTCACTTGAAACTCTAAGTTCCTCAATAGTAAGTTCACTTACATCTTTTTTTAGTTTGTTCGCATGTGCTACAACTTCCTTAGTGATATAGTATGCTGTTCTAAATGGAATATTTTGTTTTTGTACCAAATAATCAGCTAAATCAGTCGCAGTTAAATGCCCTATTTTACAAGCTTTTTCCATATTATCAACATTAATTATTAATGTTTCCATAACAGCTGTTAAGATATCTAAACTTATCTCCATAGTTTCAACACTATCAAAAACACCCTCTTTATCCTCTTGAGTATCTTTATTATAAGCAAGTGGCAACCCTTTCATAACAGTTAAAAGACCTATTAAATTTCCATACACTCGTCCTGTTTTTCCCCTTAAAAGTTCAGGAACATCTGGATTTTTCTTTTGAGGCATGATAGAGCTTGTTGTTGCATATTCATCACTCATTTTTACAAATCCAAACTCATAACTAGACCATAAAATAAGTTCTTCAGAGATTCTTGAAATATGCATCATAGAAGTTGCAATATTAAACAAAATCTCTAAAGCAAAATCTCGATTGCTACTACTATCTAAGGCACAATTTGAAGGTGCACTAAATCCAAGAAGTTCAGCAGTTTTAAATCTATCAATATTGTGTGGAGTTCCCGCAAGGGCAGCACTTCCTAGTGGTGAAAAGTTATTCCTTTCATATGAACTTGCAAATCTTTCAAAATCTCTTTTAAACATATTTGCATAAGCTAACATATGAAAGCCAAAATTTATAGGCTGAGCGTGTTGGAGATGTGTCATTCCAGGGATTAAAGTTTCACTGTGTTTTGAAGCAATATCAACTAAAACTGTTATAAGTTTTTTAAGCTTTTCCTTGATATCTAAAGTTTTATCTTGCACATACAAAGTAAAATCTGTAGCTACTTGATCATTTCTACTTCTTGCTGTGTGAAGTCTTCCTGCAGGTGAACCTATAATTTGACTTAAACGATTTTCAACAGCCATATGGATATCTTCATCTTCTATTTTCCACTCAAATACTCCAGATTCAATCTCGTCTTTGATTTGTAAAAGCCCTTTTTCAATCGCTTCTTGGTCATCAATAGTGATAATCCCCTGTAAAGCTAACATTTTGCTATGAGCAATGCTCCCTTTGATATCTTGAAGGTAAAGTTTTTTATCAAAAAAAAGTGAAGCATTAAATTGATTTAAAATCTCTGCATTTGTATTTTTTAGTATTTGTTTATTTGACACTTTTAGTCCTAATAGTATAATTTTAAAAAATTATAACACATTAGAGTTTCAATCTAGTAATACTAGATTAGGATGTCATTCTTAGATTTGTCATAACACTAAATTTTCCCTTTTCACTTGCAAATATTCATTTTTAGAGTTTTTCTTAAGCAATTTTAGTATATCATCTAACCGAAATTAACAAGGATTTTTCACAAAATCCTTATCTTAAATTTGGAACTTAAAAATGATTAACTATATATCGAAAAAAATTGATGCTTTGCCTCCTTTACCAAAAACAGTTATGGAGCTTCAAGAATTCAAAAGAAAGGAGGTTCAAGAGGTATCTGAATTATTGAAGATACTTGAAAAAGATCCTTTGATTATGGCAACACTCCTTAAAGTTGCAAATTCAGCTATGTTTGGTTTTAGACATAAAGTTGAAACAACAAAAAAAGCTGTTGAGCTTATTGGAGTAAACTTTACCCTTTCTATTGCATTTGGAAGTGCTGTTAAAAGTACATTAAATACGAATCTTGATGCTTATGGACTCTCTTCTGATCAATTTTTAGATCTTGCAAATATGTCATCAAACATTTTAAATAAATGGGTTGGTGTTTGGGATTTCAAACTGAAAGAAGAGTTACTTTTACCTGTATTTTTACAAGAAACTGGTCAATTTGTACTGTCTGATTTAGCTAGAGAGTATAAGATTACAAATAACTTTTACGAAGCTATTAAAAAAGATTTCACAAAAATTTCACAAATTGAAAAACAACTTTTTACAATGAATTCAGCTGAAGTGACTGCCTCAATCTTTGAGCAATGGAAACTAAAAGATGAACTTATTGCAATGATAAGAGCAGTAAATGATATTTCTAAATGTGATCCTAAATACACAAAACATGCTCAAGTATTGAGTGTTATAAAAGTGTTATGCAATCCTGTTGAACCACTTAGCAGCAAAGCTGTTGATAAAGCTCTTGAAATGGCGAAGAATTTTAAACTTGATACAAAGAGTTTAGAAAAAGCTATTGAGATTATGGAAGATAGATTACTGGATGCTTAGTAAAAAATATGCTTCAATCGATATAGGATTGAAGCGGATTGGTGTTGCCATTTCAATTGGACTTGGAATAACATCACCACAAAGTGCCATTATAAGAAAAAATCGAGATCAAGCTTCAAGAGAAGTAGATGCTTTTTTAGAGGAGTGGGAGATTGATACACTTATTGTTGGATTTCCTAGTGTAAATGTTGATATGCAAAATCGTATAAAACATTTTGTAGGACTTTTGAAATTTGACAAAGAGATAGTTTTTCAAGAGGAAAATATGAGCTCAATTGAAGCAGAAGAACTTACCCGTGGTGAGATAAAACACAAAAGAGATGGGAGGATTGACAGTATCGCTGCTAAAATTATCCTTGATAGATATATGCAAACTCTAAAGTAGTTATTTTTCTTTTATAATCCTATTAATCGCAATACTACACATTGTAAGTCCAAAAGCTCCCGTAACTCCTACAAATGACCCTTTAGAGACTATCTTTGGCACTTCACTACTAAATATCACTTTAAAATTTTTATCAAATTTATCTTTTTTGAGCATCGTTCGTATTTTTCGTAAAAACGGATCATTTGCCGTTTTCCAAAGAGAAATATACTCTATTTGAGTTGGATCGGTTTTTTTTGCACTTCCACCAGAAGAGATAAGCTTTTTATAGTATTTTTTGATGAGTTCAATCTTAGGTTTTATATCATCGATTGCATCTAAAATTAAATCATATTGATTTAAATCGGTGTTTTGAACCCAATCTAAATCAATCTTTTGATTGATAATCTTTATACCACTATAGAGTTTTTCTAGGTGTTCCACCTTATAGCTTCCAACTGCATCACTCCCTATTTGTCGATTTTGATTCGTTACATCAAATCTATCAAAATCAACAATCGTTATATCACTCACACCACTCCTATAAAGACAATCTAGAGCATAACTTCCTACTCCACCAACACCAAGAATAATAATCTTAGCTTTTTGGATTTTCAAAAAATTCTCCCCAAAAAGCATTTCACACCGTTCAAATCTACTGTGTTGTTGTATTGTCATTTTCACTACTTTCTTCTATTTTTATTTTTTGTGGAATTATAATTTTAAAATTCGCCCCCATATATTCTTTACTTCCATAACTTAATAATTCATTATCAATCGTGATATTTCCATCCATATGTAAATGGATGAGTTCATACGAAGTATAGAGCCCTATCCCTGTCCCTTGAGATTTATGTTTTGTTGTAAAGTATGGTTCAAAAACCTTATCTTTGATATCTGCTGGTATCCCCCCACCATTATCATGTACACTTATAATAACACTATTGTCATTTTTATAAACTTTTATTTTAATAATTTTAATTGTGATTTCTCTTTCAATTAATATCTCACAAGCATTATTCAGTAAATTTAACATCACCTGTACAAGTTCACTTTCAAATCCATAAATATCATCTTGAGAAATCTCTTTTTCAATAATAAAAGGTTGATTTTTAAATGAAATATCAACTAATTTTAAAACTTTTTCAACCATGACAGATGATTTGAAATGTTTCTTATGCTTATCTGCTTGAAAAAAATTTGAAAAATCATCAATTGTACTTGATAAAAACTGAGTTGATTGATTTATTTTATCCATAGCTTCTAATAATTTTTCATCGCTAAGTAATCCATACTCTTTTTGTATAGAAATACTTGTTGAAAGTGTCGATATCATAGAGAGTGGTTGTCTCCACTGATGAGCAATATTAGTTAGCATTTCCCCCATTGAAGCCATTTTTGATTGTTGTATTATCACTCTTTCTTTATCTTTTGATGATGTAATATCTTGAAGAGTTAAAAGTAAATCAGTCTCATTTAAATAATCAGCTCCCAATGTAAAATAGTATTTTTTACCATCTTTTATAAGCTCTACTGTATGGATATTTTCTCTATCATTCATAATATAAGAGATCCAATCTACACCCTTAATAGTATAATTTGTCTCTACTTTTTTATTATCTATCGATTCAAAATAAGTACACACACAACTATGTTTTCTCTTAAATGCTTCAATATCATCAAATCCAAAGAATGTAAAAAAAGTTCGATTTGCACTTTGTATTGACTTTCCATCTGTAACAATTATAATATTTGGATTAGTATCTAGTATGGTTTTTAGATAATTTTTTTCAATATCAAGTTCATAAGTTCTTTTTTGAACTATCTTATCAAGCGAATTATTTAAAGCTTTTAATTTTTGATTTTTTATCTGCAATTTTTTCATAAATCTATATACAAGTAAAAGTAGAATACTAAACACTAAGAAAGTAACAAAATAAACTAAATAAAGTGTTTTATTAACAGATTTTATCTCCTCTTCAAGTGGATAAGTGGTAACTAAAACTGCCCTCATATCCCCTTGTTTTTCCCAAAATCCATTTTTATCCCCATACATATTCACTAAACCTTTAGGAGCATTTTGAGGATTACTATGACACTTCATGCAACTCTCTGTTGTCCTTTTTGTTGCAACTGCATATATAAGATAAGGTTTCCCCTCTTTGATAATTTTTTTTGAATATTTTTTTATGTCATTATTATTAAATTGTTTTAATAATTCTGCTTCAAGAGGTGTAGCTTCATTAAGAGGATTCCTTGGATGGGAGCTTGCAAACTTTATTTCAATAGGATCAAGTCCATTTTGTAATCTTTTTTCATTATAGATTTGATTTACCATTCTTGCAGAAAATGTTGACGATAAGAGGATGGGATTAAAATAATCTTGAGATAAAATCCCCTCATTTTGAAGTTTATATATCTCCTCTTTTTGATAATTGCTCACATAATCTCGTATAGAATTGTAATTTAAAAGAAGCTCTTCAATACTTTTTTCACTATTTTTTATCACTATTTCATTAGCTTTTTGGTAAAAAAAATAGATTAAAACAAAAAATAAAATTGAAAAGACAACAACAATATAAGAAAATTTTTTAAACACTATTACTCCTAAGAATGATTAGATTCGAAATTATAACCACATTTTGAGATAAAAGTGTTTAGCTGGCTAAAAAGTCCTCATTATTTCATATATCTTTCTTTTTTACTCTCTTTAATTTTAGCTATCTCAACAACAATAAATCCATCAACACAATCTTTAAAATCAGGGTCAACATTAAACCCATAAAATTTCACTCCACCATCTTCACAAAGTTCACTATATTGTTTATACAATGTTGGAACACTTAAGTCCATACTTTTAAGTTTATCTTTTAAAATTTTAAAATCACTTGCATAATCATGAAATGAAAAATTATTCTCCAAAGCTATATCTTTAGTTTCATATTCAAAAGGATTTCTTGCCTCTACAAATTTTTTATTTCCTTTAAAATAATTACTATAAAAATCAACCATTAGCTCTTTTGCATATTGAGGGAAACTCCCACTAAGACTAACAGGTCCATACATATATTTTATTTGCGGATTGTTTTTTAAATATGCTCCAATTCCATACCAAAGATAATCCAAAGCCCTAGTCCCCCAATATTTTGGTTGTACAAAACTTCTTCCAAGTTCAATTGAATTTTCCATAAATGGTAAGAAATCTTTTTGAAATTTAAACAGTGTATTGGCATAAAAACCACTAAATTCATACTCCTCATAAATCTCTTCCGCAACACCAATTCGATAAGCACCAACTATCTCAAGCTCCTCTTCGTCCCATAGAATTATATGTTTATAATATTTATCATATTTATCAATATCTCTTTTTTTATTAACACCCTCTTGTACTTTTCTAAAACTTATCTCTCTTAATCTTCCTATCTCTTTTAATATCACACCATCTGGAATATAACTATAAAGATATATCTTTTTACCATCATTTGTTGTCCCTAAAAGTTCACTATTTTTAAGTTCCTTCTTGATACTTTTTCTATCTTCACCATGAGCAATTGCACTTGAAATTTGAAAAAATTGATTTTTATTTTTCTTTAATCCATAAAGATGTTTTTTATACATTTTAGGTAAAGCATCAATTGATACATTTGGTAAAAAGATATTTTCATATTCTATTAATCCACCAATTTTAAGATTGACTATTTTATTTTGTTGTTTAAACATCTCATCGGAGAGTAAAATAGTTGAAAATATTTTATTTAAAAGAGATACAGTATAGAAAGTTTTTGAGTTTTTTCCATCAACTAAAATAGGTAAAATTGGACTTTTTGTTTTTTTTGCGAATTTTAAAAAGCCCCTTTCCCATTTCCCATCTTTTACACCTGTGGGGGTAATCCTACTTACTTCACCAGCTGGAAAGATGATAAGAGCTTCCTCTTTTTCTAAAGCTTTATAAATCTTTTGTATATTGTCTTTTGTTTGTTTTGATTTAAAATTATCAACTTTTATCAAAAGGGAATCAAGATTTTTTATCCCAGCTAAAAAGTCATTTGCAACTATCTTGACATCTTTTCGCACCTTGCTTACAAGTTTGAGTAAACAAAGAGCATCTAATGCACCAAGTGGATGATTAGCTATAATAACAACTCTTCCAGATACTGGGATATTTTCCATTTCATTACTTTGAAAACTAAAATCAAATCCAAAATAATCTAAAGTTGCATCGACAAATTCAAAACCATTCAGTTCACTATTATCTTTTAAGAAGTCGTTTATCTTATCTTCGTGAATCAACTTTTTTGCCATCTTAAAAATCGACTTTTTAATCATAGGCAACTTGCTATCTAGCTTGGGAAATTTTTTTTGTATCTCTTTTTCTATATCTATCATACAATACTCCACTTTTTTGATAGTGTAGTATTTTCATATTACAATATAATTACGAAAATTATTTCAAATCACCCCAAGTATCGCCAATATTAACACTTACTTTAAGTGGTACTCCAAGTTTATAAATATCTTCCATAATCATTTTAATATCTTTTGTGATCTCATAAACATACTCATCTTTTATCTCAAAAATAAGTTCATCGTGGATTTGAAGAAGCATCTTCATATTTTTATTATTTTTGTATTTTTTAAAGATTTCAACCATAGAAAGTTTGATGAGATCTGCTGCACTTCCTTGAAATACTGCATTAACTGCTTCTCGTAAATATGCAGCTTTTAGCATTGGAGTAGCATTTTTAAAGTCAAATTTTCGTTTTCTTCCTATTAAAGTAGAGATATATCCTTTCTCCATCGCTTCCTCTTCTATAGATGTGAGAAACTTTTTGATATCGGTAAAACTCTCGAAATATTTATCGATATAGCTTTTAGCTTCTTTTGCACTAATACCCAAAGTATCGCCAAGTTTTTTTGCACCCATACCATATAAAAGTCCAAAGTTGATAGATTTTGCAATATTTCTTTTTTGTTCTGCATCGCTTTCACCAAAAATATGTAAAGCAGTTCTAAGATGGATATCAGCACCATCAAAAAATGCTTCACAAAGTGCCTTGTCTTTACTAAAATGAGCAAGCAATCTAAGCTCAATTTGAGAATAATCAACACTCACAAGTTTATGTCCATCTTCAGCTATAAAAGCTTTTCGTATCTCTCTTCCAGCCTCACTCCTTACAGGGATATTTTGAAGATTTGGATTTTTACTACTCAGTCGCCCAGTTGCTGTTCCTGTTTGTAAAAATGAGGTGTGGATTCGATGGTTGTTTACACTACTTCCAAGCTCCAAAAGTGGCTCAATATAAGTACTTTGAAGTTTAAATGCTTCTCTATAATCAAGCAATTTAGCTACAACTATATGAGCATCTTTTAGACCTTCTAAAACTTGTTCATTTGTACTAAATCCCGTTTGAGTTTTTTTAGCTGTTGGAAGTTTAAGATGATTAAAAAGAACCTCTCCTAATTGTTTTGGAGAGTTGATATTAAAAGTCATTCCACTCTCAAAATAGATATCATTTGTAAGCTCTTCTAGATAGATTTTATTGACTTTTTTTAAATCTTCAAGTTTTGCTATATCTATTTTTATCCCATTTTCTTGCATATAACTAAGCACTTTTATAAATGGAAACTCTAAATCTTGTGATATTTTGATAAGTTCAGGCTCACTTTGGAAAAGAAGATGAAACTTTTGAAACAAAATAAAACAAATATAGGCATCTTCTGCAGCATATTTACAAGCTTCACTAAGCTCTACATTTGAAAAATCTTCCCCTTTTTTCACCACATCTTTAAAAGCTATCATCTCGTGTGAAAAATATTTGAGTGCTAATTTATCAAGTCCAACTGGCTTATCACTTTCAAGGAGCCACGACATAATCATCGTATCTGCAAAAAGCTCAAGCTCTATGCCAAAATTTTGTTTGATTATCTCATAGTCATATTTAAAATTATGCACAACAAGTTTATGATGTGAAAGTATCTCAATTGCTTTCTTTGCTACTTCTTTGCTTACTTGCTCCCCAACACCTAAATAAAAATGTCCAATTGGTACATAATAAGAGTGCTTTTCATCATAACAAAAAGAAAATCCGACAATTCTTTCATTTAAACTATCTAGCCCAGTTGTCTCTGTATCAAATGCTACGATGCTCTCTTTTTTGATGCTATTTACGATATCCAAAAGCTCTTTTTCATCTGTTACAAGTTGATATTTGATATTTTTATCCACCTTTAAAACAACTTCCTCTTTTTCTACAAAATCTTTTGGAACGATAGTTTTATAGCTAGTACCCTCTTTTTGCACCTTAGCGATAATGTTATGCATATCGTAACTTCTAAGAGTATCTGCTACTTTTAATATTGGATTTTCTAGGGGTAATGTCATCTCTTCTAAAAGACATGAAAACTCCTCAAAAGTGATACATTCAGGATGCAAAGTGACAAGCTGTTTACTAATAAATGCTAATTCTTTATTTTCTAAAAGCAAACTTTTCCATCTTGGTTTTTCAACTTTGTCGATATTTTCATACAAATTTTCAATCGTTCCAAATTCACTTATCAAACTCATAGCAGTTTTAGCTCCAACCCCTTTTACTCCAGGAACATTATCGGCACTATCCCCTAAAAGTGCTTGATAATCGACAAACTGTGAAGCATGGACACCATATTTTGTGAAACATTCATCATTGGTTACTTTTTTTCTATTGATTGGATCAAACATAAAAGTTGTCTCATCTATAAGTTGGTACAAATCTTTATCGTGACTTACTATTTGCACCAAAATACCATTTTTTTTCGCATCCAAACAAAGTGAAGCGATAATATCGTCTGCTTCATAGCCACTTTTTGAAGCAGTTATAAATCCCATCTTTTCTATTAAATCTATCACAACAGGAAGTTGGACTCTTAAATCTTCAGGAGCTTCAGGACGATGAGCTTTGTATTCATTGTAGATCTCTTTTCTAAAACTATCCCCTTTGCTATCAAGGGCGAAAATAAGATAGTCCGTTTGAAAATCTTTCCCAATACTTGCAATAAAATTCATAAACCCTGTAATCATCCCAGTTGGAAATCCACTTTTTGATTTAAGTGGTGGAAGTGCAAAATAGCTTCGAAATAAAAATCCAAAAGTATCAATAATAGTAAGTGTTTTCAATGTTTTTTCCTTTTTTGTTATCTTTTATAGTAGCAAATATTGTTTTACAATACCCTTTTTTTATTTAAGCTAATTATGTTAAAATCTTCGACCAATAAATAATAAAAAGGTAAATGGTGCCAAATAGTTTAAATAGTCAAGATGCTATAAAAAATCAAAACAATATCTTAAAAGAGATGATAAACGGTTCTTGGAATGGAATAGGTATTATCGATTTGGATTCAAAGTTTAAATATATCAACAAAGCATTTTCACCATTTTTTGGTTATAGTGAAACAGAATTACTCTCCATGAGCCTTTTAGATTTAGTTCTTCCAAAAATGAAAGCCCCATTTTTAGAACTCTTACAAGAAAATCAAACTAATGAATACCGAAATAGACTAACAATTGGTTGTCTTAGAAAAGATAATCGAATAGTCTATCTTGATATTTTTATTAAACTTATGTCAAATAAAAAGATGTTTGCAATAAATGCAAATGATGTCACTGTAGATATTGCAGAGAAACAACTTATCAATCAATTTATCATCCAATTTCATATGGATACAAATGGAAATATTACAAAAGCAAGTGATGCATTTTATAAACTTTCTGGATTCACTTATGAAAAACTTGTCTACTCATCGTATGCAAAAATAATTAGTAATCAAACACCAAAGGAAACTATTGTTGAATTTGTAGAAACTATCAAAAGAGGAAAATCTTGGAATGGTAATATTGTACTCAAAAAAGCGGATGAATCAAGCTTTTATGTTTATTTAGCTTGTAAACCAGTAAAAAATAAATATGGTGATATCGTAGGTCATGATGTAGTTATGATGGATACAACAAGTGAAGTGATGCTTTTAAAAAACAAAGACATTTTACAAGAAAAACTTATTGATGAAGAGGAAAAACTCTCTATTATGACAGAAACGATGAGAACAGTTGCTCACGAATGGAGACAACCACTCAATATCATCTCACTTGAAGCACAAGGTTTAGCTTTTGAGATGGATTTTAATGAAAATGTGGATAAAAAATATGTTATCGAAAGACTTGAGAGCATCTCTGCTAGTACAGAAAAACTATCAAATATTATCAATAACTTCCAATCGGTCACAGAACTAAGGGGAAGTAAGAAAAAAAGACATATTAGAGATGTTTTTCTTGATGCTATACAGATTTCTGACCTTTATGAAAAAGATTTTGTCAAAGAGGAACATGAAGAGACAAAAAGCTTTAGAACTTATCCAAAAGAGTTAGCTTCTGCGATTTCTAGTATCCTTATCAATGCAAAAGAGCAGATTGTAAAAAGAACAAATGGTACTATAAAAATTAAAACCTATGAAGAGAATAACCAAATTATTTGTGAAATTTCCAATAATGGTGGACAAATACCGAGTGATATCATAGATAAAATCTTTACCCCTTATTTTAGTACAAAAGAGGAAAGAAATGGTGTAGGGCTTAGTCTTTACACATGCAAAATCATTATAGAACTTCATCTTAAGGGGAAAATTGAGGTGAAAAACTTTGATGATGATTGGGTTTTATTTAAAGTATCTTTACCAATAGGAGCATTAGAA
>CAZHJR010000011.1:0-29103 GCA_964533335.1 uncultured Helicobacter sp.
TAAAAAAATGAAATCCTACAAATATTACAACAAAAGTTAAAATTGCTAAAAGTACAAGTATTCCAGTTAAAAGCAGATTAGTTGTAGTTAAATCCATAAGACTCTAGCATAGAAAGCTCTATGCTAATTCCTCTGTTTCAGTTTTTTTTGTTAATTTTTCATTGATTGTTGTTTTGAGTGTTTTAAGTTCAACGATAAATTTCTCTTCAAGTTCTTTGATATTTCCTGCTATCTCTTTCCCTTTTTCTTCAATTTTATCTTTGTTTTTGTATGCCAATACACCTACTACAGCACCAGCTGCAAATGATCCCATCGCTAATAATAATCTATTCATATTATCTCCTTTTTTGATTTGCCATTTTTGCTAATGGCTATCTCCCATTATATGCAAAAATGGTTAATGTGAATTAAAGTTTTTTAATTAAAATATTACACTATAGTTTCGTTAGAATTGGATTGAATGCTTTGCTTGAAAGGAGTATTTTGTCTCCAATTTTCAAAGTTTCAATCTCATTTTTGACTGCCGTTACTTTGATGATTTCATTGTGAGCTAAAACTTCCACAATGTACAAAATATCACTTTTTTTGATACTTAAAATCTCTCCTGTTAATTTGAATTTTCCACTTAAATTTTGATTTGAAAATACTTTTGTTGGATTTCCATCGTGTGTAATCTCTCCAAGAGAGATTTTTAATACTCGGTTTGAGAGTTTAAATACTTCACTAATATCATGGCTTACTAAGATTGAGGTGATATGAAATCTTTTATGAATCTCTAAAAGTTCATCTTGAAGCTTACCTCGCATCTCCATATCAAGTGCAGAGAGTGGTTCATCTAGAAGAAGAATCTTTGGATTACTCATGAGTGTTCTAGCAACTGCTACCCTTTGTTTTTGTCCACCGCTTAGATTATTGGGTTTTACATTTGCTAAATTTGTAAGTTCCATAAGTTCCAAAATTTCGTCAATTTTATGAGTGTTTGTTTTATCTTTTATAGCAAATGCAAGATTTTCTTTGACGGTCATATTTGGGAAGAGAGCATAGTCTTGAAACACAAATCCTACATCTCTGTTTTGGGGTGGAAGATTTATCTTTTGTTTACTATCAAACCAAACTATATCATCTACAATAATCTCTCCACTATCTGGGATTTCAAGTCCAGCGATGAGGCGAAGTAGGGTAGTTTTACCACTTCCACTTTTTCCAAAAAGGGTAAGAAAATCACCATTTTGAATCGTTTTATCTACTACCAAATCTATTTTTCCATCGCTCGTATGGAGTTGTTTTTTTATATTTATTTGTATCATCGAAACTCACTTTTCATCATTGATTTATTGATTGCATAGACAAAAAGCAAAATTGTGAATGAGATCACAAAAAGTGTAAAAGCATACTGATTTGCTAAAGCATAATTGAGTGATTCTACTTCATCATAGATAGCAATACTCGCTACTTTTGTCTCTCCAGCGATATTACCACCAATCATCAAAACCACTCCAAACTCCCCAACTGTATGAGCAAAAGTTATCACCATACCAGTAAGGAGTGAAGGCTTGATATTTGGTAAAAGGACAAACCAAAGAGTTTGCCAAAAGTTTTTCCCTAAAGTATAAGAGGCTTCTTGAAGTGATTTACTCAAACTACTAAATCCACTCTGTATTGGATGCACCATAAAAGGCAAGCTAAAGATAATAGAGGCGATGATAAGTCCTTCAAAACTAAAAACAAGTCGAATATCAAAATGCTCTTCTAAAAATTTTCCAAAACTATTTTGTGGGCTAAATGCTAAAAGTAAATAAAAGCCAAGCACTGAAGGAGGCAAAACTAAAGGCATAGATACAAATGCTTCGATGATGGGTTTGAGTTTTGATTTTGTTTGCGATAAATAATATCCTAAAGGGATACCAATAAAAAGGAGTATAAGTGTTGTAACCCCTGCTAGTTTAAATGTAAGTGTCATCGTTTGGTAAAATGATTCGTCCATTGCTTTTCCCTTTAGATTTTTTGGATAATAACTTCATTTGATTTGATAAACCATTTAAAATTATCATTGATATTACATTGTAGTTCTTCCATAGCACCTTTTGTAATAATTGAGTTGATTGTGTAGTTACCAAAACTAAAAGTGATATTGCAAAGCAGTTTTCCTTGCTCTATATCTACAATAGTTGAAACAAAAGAGTTTCTAGCACTTATGATTGAATGAGGTGTTGCTACCATCACCTCTGTTTCTTTGAAAATAATATTGACATTTTCACCAAGCATATATTGATTATTATCATTATCTTCCAATACTAAAGAGGTGAAATTTTTTTTAGAAACTTCTACCTCAATAAGTATCAAACTATCTACTTTAGTTATTTGATTGATAGTTCCATTTAAAATATTCATCTAAAAAACCTTTTTATTTTGTTTCAAATCCATATTTTTTAAATACATCTTTTGATCCCTTTGATGTGATAAATGATGCAAATTTAGTTGCTAATGGTTTTCCCTTTGCATATTTTGTTAATACAAATGATTGTTCCATTGGTGAGTATTTTGATTTATCAATTACCATATATTCCCCTTTTGGTTGAGTTTCTTTAAGGAGTGAATATGCAACAAGACCAATATCAGCAGCTCCGCTATCTACAAACTGTACAGATTGAGCAATATTATCACCCATAACGATTTTAGAAGCTGTAGTTTGTGTTAATCCATAACTAGCTAAAATCTCAGTAGCAGCTACTCCATAAGGTGCAACTTTTGGATTTGCAATAGAGATATGTTTTACTTTGTCACTCTTAAGAGCATTGATTCCTTGTTTGATAAGCTCTTTATCATTACTATAAAGTGCAACTGCACCCATTGCATAGATTTCTGGTTTGCTTATAGCTAATCCATTACTCACAATTTTTGCAGGGTGTTTACTATCTGCTGCCATAAAGATATCATAATCAAATCCATTTGAAAATTGTGCATAAGCTTTTCCTGTAGCACTAAAAGTCAATACAATCTCATCATTTGGATTTGACTTTTTAAATTCATTAGTAATATCTGTCATCGCAAGTTTTGCACTTGAAGCGACAAATACCTTAATTGTTTCAGCCCAAAGATTAACCCCAAAACAACAAACAAAAAAAGCACCAACCATTATTTTTTTACTATTTGCAAACATATTTTCCCCTTATTTTCCTATCATCACATCACTTGATTTAATGATAGCAGTTACTCTATCACCAACTTTAACATCCAAATTTCCAACGGCATTTTTTGTTATCACAGAAGCTATCAAATCACCACCAATATTCACAATTACTTCACTATTGACCTCTCCATAATTTATTGTTTCAACACCACCACTTAACTTATTTCTAGCACTGATATTTAAACTCATATCGGTTGTTAGTAAAACTGAACTTGATTTAAATATCGCGACGACATCATCGCCAACTTTCAAGTTTAGGTTTTCTACTGCACCATTTGTGATGACACTTACCATTGTGTAACCACTTTTTAGTTTTAGATAAACACTTGCATTTACCTTTCCACATTCAATCAATTCTATTTTCCCAAAAAGCTGATTTCTCGCACTTATTTGCATTGCAAACCTCCTAAATAATTTCAAACTACCATCATTAAAATCTGTAATTTGAGACAAATTTTCTAAAAATTTCTGATGCTCTTTTTGTATCACTTCATATGTTTGAATTAAATTCTTACCATACGATGTAAGAAGTGTTCCTCCACCATTTTTCCCACCAGTCTCTTTGCGTACAACAGGAAATGGGCAAAGATTATTCATAGTATCTATCGCATCCCAAGCAGTTTTGTAACTCATGGGAACCAATGATGCTGCTTTATTGATACTCCCTGCTTTATCTATTGCTTTTAAAAGTGCTATTCTTTTTTCCAAAAGAAACGAATTTTCCCCATCAATAAGGGTAAGGGCTGATACAAATTTCACAAAATCTCCTTATAAACTTATCTATATAACGATATTCAAGAACTGTACCGTTATGTATCTTAATATATAATGAAAAAATATTATTTTTTTCATTACTCTTTGATTTTTAGTCGTGATTAAAGCTTTTAAGATACACTTCCACTATGTTATTAACGAAAAAAACTGAATATGCCATACTTTCACTTCTATCTATTGCCAAGAGTACAACCCCTAAAAATGTTGATTTACTATCAAAAGAGTTAAATATTCCAAAACCATATCTTGCTAAAATATTACAAAGTTTTTCAAAAAGTGATATTTTAACCTCATACAAAGGGATTAATGGTGGATTTGTTTTAGCGATGCCTCCTGAAGATATTTCACTTTTAAGGATTACAACTATCTCCGAAGATAAGGCTATTACCGTTTTTGAATGTTCATCTACTGTTGAAGATTGTCCAAGTAGTAAAGGACACAATTGTTCCCTTTGGCCAACTTTAAACAAATTACAAATTAAAATAGATGATTTTTTAGAAAAAATCTCACTTAAGGATATAATGTCATGAAATTTTTTCATATGTCACATACAGATTTAGATGGTTATGGATGCCAACTTATATCAAAAAAAATATATCCAAAGGGTAAGTTTTATAATGCAAATTATGGTGCAGAGGTCAAATCAACAATCAAAACAATTTTAGAAGCGATAGACATAGAGGAGGAAAAGGATGTTTTCTTCCTTATTAGTGACCTTAATTTGACTATAGATGAATCAAAAAATCTAACAAAATCAATCGAAAATCTTAATAAAAATGGCAAAAATATTAAGTTACAACTTTTAGACCATCATATTACAGGAGAGCCTAGTGCTTTAAAATATGATTGGTATTTTTTAGATACAAAACGAAGTGCTACGAAAATTGTATTTGATTATTTTATGGAGAATTATGAAGAGTTTGGATCCCTTTGTAGTGAAGAATTTAGATTACTCATTGAAGCGATTGATGATGTTGATATTTGGTGTGAGTTTGATCCATATTTTGAATTTGGTAAAGTAATAATGAGATTGGTTTCTAATGCAAATGAGATTAATTCTACACTTTTTCCAGATGAAAATAGAGATTTTAGGCATCATTTACTTTTAAAAGCTTGTGAATATGTCACAAAAGAAAATGGATACATTGCACTTGATGATAATGCTCATCATTTAAAAAAAGGGTATCTCATGTTAGATAAGCAGAATGACACGATAGACAACCTATCTGCAAAATATCTAGTGTATCTTTTAGAAAATAAAAAAGATGAACTTACCATTTATTACAAAGAGCATAAGGGGCTTCTTACTTATAATCTTTTTAGTATCTCAATTTCCGCAAATACATTTTTAAAAGAGAATCCTGGGTATGATTTTTTTATCAATATCAATAAAAGAGGAAATGCAGGATTTAGAGCAAATGGCAAGGTAGATGTTTCTCTGCTAGCTCAAAAACTGGCAAATGGTGGTGGTCATCCAAATGCAAGTGGTGCTTATTTTGATGATTTTAAAGAAACGATTGATTATCAAGTAGTAAAAAAATATTTCATTCAAAAACTAAGTCAAATTGATTAAATTTATAAAAAATCTTGTATAATCCGTGGTAATTTAAAAAATAATAAAAATGGAGAAATAATATGAAGATAGTAACTTTTGAAGATTTAGATGAAAAATATACAGCTGGATATGATGTTTGTTTTATTCATAGTGGATGTGATGGTGATGCTGATGTAGTTATTTTAGATATTAATTCTATATTTGATTATGAAGAGAAAAAACTTGCACTTTGTAAAGAAAAATACACTTCTATTGCTATCATTGATGATGCAAGTGATTTTGATGCATTTAAAAATTTTGGTATCAAAGCTTGGATAAAAAGGGAAAATCTATCTGATTTACCAAATCTTTTGGCTGAAATCAAAAAAAGAATGTCTTTATAGGAACTCCCCATTATTATAGATACACACTGTCATCTCGATGCTTTTGCATTTGAGGATGACATAGACTCACTTATACTTTCCTCTCTTGGTGATGGAATCTCAAATATTATTATCCCAGCTGCAGATATCAGCGACCTTCCAAAAGCAGTTAATTTGTGTGAAAAATATTCAGAACTTTATTTTAGTGTTGGTATTCACCCTTATCATATTGATGAGTTTAAAGAAGAAACTTTGGAAAGCTTTATAACTCATCCAAAATGTGTTGCTATTGGTGAATGTGGACTTGATTATTACAGACTTCCCGAAGATGAAGAGGAAAAAAAAGTAAATATCAATTTGCAAAAAGAGGTTTTTATAGCTCAAATAAATCTAGCTAAAAAATATAAAAAACCACTTATCATCCATATTAGAGATGCTTCCAATGATAGTAAAGCGATACTTTTAGAGCAAAATGCAGGTGAAGTTGGTGGGGTGCTTCATTGTTTTAATGCTGATGAGCAACTTTTAGCTCTTGCAAAAGAGAACTTTTATTTTGGGATTGGTGGAGTTGTGACATTTAAAAATGCAAAGAAACTTGTAAATATTTTGCCAAAAATTCCGCTAGATAAATTGGTACTCGAAACAGATGCACCTTATCTTACCCCTGAACCTTTTAGAGGGAAAAGGAATGAACCACTATATACAAAATATATCGCTTCTAAAGTTGGAGAAATTTTAGATATGAGTAGTGATGATGTAGAAGAGTTAACAACAACAAATGCAAAAAAATTATTTGGAATTTAACAAAAATAAAAGTTAAAAATTCTAGTGATTATTCTTCGACACTCACTATACAGTTTGGCATAATATCTGGTTTGGCTATCTTTATCCAAAGATTTTTGAGTTCATATTCGCTTTTTAGTTTTTTTCTTAAAAATAAAATAGCATCCTCAATCAGAAGAAATTTCTCCTCTTTCATATTTTTTTCTACCAATAAAGCTACCTTAGAATAATCGATAAATTCCTTTGTATCTTCATCAAAAAAGTATTCAAAAGAGAGATTGACAACAACTTGTTGTTCATTTTCCCTCTCATTTTTTAAAATCCCAATAATACAATCAAAGGTAAGATTTTCAATAGTAACTTTAAGCAACTTTTTTCTCTTCACCTTTGATAAGTCGAATAATATTTGGGATATGTTTGTAGATGATGATAAATGCGATTAGATAGACAGGAGCATTTGAGTCAACCCCAACACCATTTTCTAAAATAATTGCAGCAATAACAACACTTGCAAGTCCAAGGAGTGATGAAAGCGATGAGATTTTAAGCACTTTTGCACAAAATCCCCAAACAACAGCTCCGATAAGTGTTGGAATAGGGATAAGAACTATAAAGACACCAAGTCCAGTAGCTACACCTTTTCCACCTTCAAAGTTCAGATAGATACTATAACAATGCCCAAGAACAGCTAAAACAGCAATTCCCCAAAGTGTTTCTGTTGATAAACCCATCATCATACCAATTACAAGAACAGCAGTTCCTTTAATAGCATCAAGTAAAACTGTAGCAATTCCCAACTTTTTAGCTAGTGCTGGATTTGTTTCCTTTACCACCCGTAAAACATTTGTAGCACCGATACTTTTGCTTCCAGCTTCTTGTACATTTACCCCTGCAAATTTTTTAGCTAAGATAAGTCCAAAAGGGATTGAGCCTACTAAATAAGCTAATATGTAAAAGACGATGTTTATATTGAAAAAATCCATTGTTGTTCCTCATTTTTTTATGAAGCATGATTTTACTATAAAGTTGCTAATGTTCGCTTTATAAGGGATATTTTGATAATATCTCATCTTAAAATTTAAAAAATAAAAGGTTTAAAATTGAAAAAAACTCTCAAAATTGGTTTTATTATAGTTTCTATTTTCTTGTTAGTCGATATCGGAAGATATGTTTTTATCCCAGATGTAAATGAACTTAAAAAAACAAATCCGCTTCCCTCATCATTTATGCAATATCGAATGGAACAATGGAAAGATGAGGGACTAGATAAAAATATTACTCAAAAATGGGTCAAACTCAAACAAATCTCCCCTTATGTTATCAAAGCAGTTTTGATAAGCGAGGATGATAAGTTTTGGAATCATGATGGTTTTGATACAAAAGGGCTTGAAGATGCCTTTGAGAGAAATCTTAAAGAGGGAAAATTTAGTGCTGGCGGAAGTACAATCTCTCAACAACTTTCAAAAAATTTGTATCTCAATCCTAGTAAAAATCCAATACGAAAAATAAAAGAGGCTATTTTAACTTACAGAATAGAAAAAACACTTTCTAAAAAAAGGATTATTGAAATCTATCTCAATGTTGCAGAGTGGGGTGATGGGATATTTGGTATAGAAGCAGCAGCAAGACATTATTTTCATAAAAGTGCAAAAAACTTAACAGCGATGGAAGCTGCAAAGTTAGCTTCAGTTTTACCAAATCCTATTATTTACAATCCGATAGGAAACCAAAAAATAGTCCTTAAAAAAGCAAATCGTCTTTATAAAATTATGCAAAGAAGAGGGATTGTGATACCTGAGTTTGTTGAGATAATGAAACCAGAAGTGAGTGAAAACAATACAACTTCACTAGAAGATAATAGTTCAAATGAAGAGCAAGAGGTTACTTCAAATGAAACTTCGACCCAAGAGGCAACTTCTCAGACAAATGATGAGAAGAATAAAAAAGATGAAAATGGAACACTCAATTAGTATTGTTTAGTTTATTTGGTATTATTTGGTTATAATCAAGGTTTTATAAGAGGGAGGATAGAAACGAAATGGATAATGATATAAAAAATTATATCCCCAAAAATAAATTTCTATTGTTGTTAATTTTCTTAATTGTAAGTAGTATTATTTATATTGTAATTGAAAAATTAAAACAGGGTGATATTGAAACTTATAAACAAGAGAGTTATAAAGAAAATATCGCATCAGCTGAAATACACCTCACAACCCTTATCAAAGAAAAACAAAATGCGACCACAACAATCGCATTAGGAATGGCTACAAATAGCCAAATTATTGAGGCTTTAAAAACGAAAAAATCAACTGGAAATCTTCTTAAAGATTATTCACAAAAACTTGCAGAAAATACAGATTTTAAAAATGTTTGGTTTCAAATCATTACAAAAGAGGGTGATGCTTTAGAGAGAAGCTGGACTGATGTTAAAAGCGATAATATCCTTTCGATTAGAAAAGATGTACAAAAGGTGATTCAAGATAAAGTGGTTTTGAATTCTATCAATGTTGGAAAATTTGATTTAAATTTTAAAACACTTGTTCCTATTTTTGACCCTCAAAGTAAAGTTTTTTTAGGTGTCGCAGAGATTATTACCCATTTTAATTCTATCTCTCAAAGATTACAAGACCAAAAAATATCAGCGGTTATACTAGCAGATAAAATATATAAAAAGCAGCTTGTTTATCCTATGACAAAAACTTTTATAGGTGATTATTATGTAGCCAATGGGAATATCAATAAAAATTTATTAACCTATTTTAGATCAGTAAATATGGATAAATATCTTGAGTATTTTAAGAGTAATGATTATTTTGTAGATGATAAACTACAAAGTGTGGTGAGTTATTATGCTATTAATGACATTGATGATAAAAATAAAAAGCTAGGGCATATTCTTTTGATTCAAGATATGAGTATCATTGATCCAAATAGTATAAGTTATATAGACTATATCTACAATATCTATTTTTTATTTGCAATTATTGCTTTATTATTAATCATCTATCTTTCAGGAACTATTGAAATTAAAAATATGGCTGGCAAAGCTTATTCGATTGATTTTTTACTCTATGTTGTTATTATTTATTTTGCTTTATCTTTTGGAATATATACCCTTTTAAAAATGAAATACAATGATGATATAAAAAGTTATTACCAAACACTTACATCACAAACACTCTTGGAATACAATTTTAATGCAGAAAAAAATAAAAATTTTGCCGATTTTGTTTATGATGAAGTGTTAAATAGTCCAAAAACAATTGCATTATTTGAAAAAAGAGATAGAGAAGGTTTGTATAATGAATTGATTGAGAATTATAAGAAATTGGTTTTACAATACAATATCAGACAGATTCAGTTTCATTTACCAGATTCTTCAAGTTTTTTACGAATGCATAAAAAAGAGTTGTATGGAGATAGTTTAGCTGGGATACGGGAAAGTGTTGATTATGTAAATAAAACACTCAAGCCTTTTTATGGATTTGAAGAGGGTCGGATTTATAATGGTTTCCGATCTGTTTATCCACTTTTTGGAAAAGATGGGCAGCATATTGGAAGTGTTGAAATATCTTTTGATATGAAAAGTTTTGTTGAAAATTATATGAAGTATTTCGATGCTAAAAGGGTGCAATTTTTTATTAGTGAAAAAATAATGAAAGAGAAAGTGTTTACAACACAACAATCAAATTATGTAAAAAGTCCAGTTGAAGGATTTTTATTTGATAAGATTTTCCTAGAGAGAGTAACTCCTAGTAATACAAAAAATACCAAAACTCTTCCGACAAAAGAGCAATTAGATGAGATAGGAGAGAAAATCAAAGTAGGTGCACCATTTACAATCCATTTTGAACAAACTGATGAAATAGGCATTTTTATACCTATCGTTAATAAAATATCGGGTGAAATTGTTGCTTGCATAACTATTTCCAAAGATGATAATGTGATACGATACAGATGGAATGAATTACACCAAGTTATCGTTGTTGTCATGATAGTTTTGGTGTTTATTATGTTTTTTGTTTATAGAGAATTTTTATCTAAAAAAAGAGCTCAAACGGAACTAGAAAATAATCAAAAAATTCTAGATTCACAAAAATCTTTTATTGTTATTACTGATGGAAATAATATAAAAAGGGTAAATCAAAGTTTTCTTCAATTTTTTGATTTTCCAAGTATTGAAGCATTTAAAAAAGAGCATAGCTGTATTTGTGACTTTTTTATCTATGAAAAAGGGAAAAGTTATATCACAAAAGAGATAGATGGGGTTTCTTGGTTTGAGTATATCAAAAATCATCCTAATGGGGATAGGCAAGTGAAGATTTTTGATAAACATAAAGAGGAGCACATATTTTATATTGAGGTAGATTTTGATAAAAGCCTTGAAGATGGACACTATATCGTTACATTTATAGATATTACCCATCTTAAACATATTGAAAACCAACTTGTATATTCTGAAAAAATGGCATCTTTGGGAAATATGATAGGGAATATCGCTCATCAATGGCGACAACCACTCTCTGTAATCTCAACTTGTGCAAGTGGTATCTCCATGAAACATGAATATGGAATTCTTAAAGATGAGGAGATTGAACCAAATATGGAGATGATTGTAGAAAATACAAAATATCTCTCTGAAACAATAGATACATTTAGGGATTTTATAAAAGAGAGCAATGAAAAAGAGAAAAAACAAGTCTCTGTTGGGGAAGTGATCGAAACAACCTTATCAATAATGGAAGCAAGTTTAAAAAATCATTATATTGCTCTATCGTATGATAAAGGTGTAGAAACTTACTATAAAACTATGGCAAAAGGGGAGTTTGCTCAAGTTATCACAAATCTTATCAATAATGCAAAAGATGCTTTATTGGAAAGAAATGTAGAAAATCCTACTATCGCTATAATCCTTAGAAAAATTGATAATAGATTGGTTGTTACTGTTGAAGATAATGGAGGAGGTATTGATAATAGTATCATTGATAATATCTTTGAACCATATTTTACAACAAAACATAAAAGTAAAGGGACTGGACTTGGACTCTATATTTGTCATAAAATTATAACTGAGAGTCTTGGTGGTAAAATCTATGTCAAAAATGGAAAGGCTGGAGCTAAATTCTACATCGAATTTGAACTCGATCAAAATTAACACTTAATTAACACTTATATTTTAGTATTACACATCGGAATTTAAAAAAAGGTGTAATATGAATCACAAAATCAAACTTTCAGTGGTAGCAACTCTAGTTTTAAGCTCATCAGCATTTGCTGGTGAAACAAACTTAGATAGTATTAGTGTAACAGCAACAAAAATAGCAACAGGTACAAAAGAGATATCTCAATCAATAGCCGTAGTGGATGAAAAAACAATTGAAGATAAAAATATCTTAAATATCCAAAATGCAATCGATACAATCCCTGGTGTTCAAGCTGAATCTTCAAGCAACTCTCAATCTCCAAGACTTATTATAAGAGGTGCAGGACTTAAAGCTTCTTATGGTGTAAGGGAGATTATGGTTATCAAAGATGGTGTTCCTATGACTGATCCTGATTCTTTTACAAGATTTGACTATATCGATATGCAAGATGTAAAAAGTGTAGAGGTACAAAAAGGTCCAGGGTCTATTAATGCAGTAAATGCAACAGGTGGAGTTATCCAACTTGTTACAAAATCTGTTTTTGATGAGGATAAAAATAGAATTAAATTAGGTATTGGAGATGATGGACAAAGAAATATCAATCTCAAAGTAAGAGGTGCACTTGATGATAGCAACTTTGTGTCTGGAACTTTTAGTACAAGAAATATTGATAACTCTTGGAGAGATAATAATAAATTTGATACAACTCAAGGAAGTATAAAATATGGGCATATTTTTAATGATGATGCTCTTTTAGAAACTGAATTAGCTTATACAGAGTCAAATATTGGACTTCCAACTTCTATGACTTCAACTGAATTTGAAACTTTTAAATCAACAGGTGAACAACACAATACAACAAATACATGGCAAAATAGTGCGAGAGATTCAAAAATTTTATCCTTCAATGCAAAATATGAAAAAACTGTTGGAGATATTACATATAAACCACGATTTTATATCAATTCTTGGGAACATTTCCATCCTGTAACTGGACTTATCAATGATGCAACTGATAACAAAGTTTTTGGTACAGATTTAGAAGTTGATTATAAACATAAATTATTTGCAAAAGATGCAACTTTAGTAGGGGGAATTACAGCTAAAGAGGATAGAACAAAAGATGCAAATAAATATAAATATGCTGATTATACTACAACAAACGGTCTTCCAACTGGTAGGATTAAGCAAACACTTTCAAATAATAAAGGGGCATTAGCTTCAACTGAAGATAGTACAACAACTTTGTATGGTGCATATGTAATGGAAACATTTAGTCCAGTCGATAAGCTAACTGTTGATGTAAGTGCAAGAGCTGATAAATTAACATTTGATATAAATACTGATGAAATATATGCTTACAGTTATTCACTTGGAAAATATGTTACAGGTGCAGGAAAAACTACAAATGATAAATCATATACATTATTTTCTTCAAAGTTGGGAACAACTTACAAAGCAACAAATAGCACAAATATATATGTTTCAATAGCTAATGCAAATCAAACACCAGCGACAAGTGAATTTGACTCAAATCCAAATCTTGATAAAGCAAAATCTACTAATTATGAAGTTGGGGTTAAAACAAGAACAAACAATTTATCTTATGATGTAGCTGTTTACCAAAATGATGTAACAGATGAGATTATTCAAATTAAAGATGCTACTGGAGCTTCCGTATATGATAATGCAGGAGAAACAAAGAAAAAAGGTTTTGAATTTAACACAGTATATAAAATAAATGAGGAGATAGATTTAGGTGGTGCTTATGCCTATAGTGATTTTAAATATGTTTCTTTTCAAGAAAAAGTTGGTACGACATATGTTGTAAGAGATGGAAATTATCTTCCATATATTCCAAAGAATCAATATTCTTTATTTGCAACATATAATATAAAAAATGGATTTAAAAGTAGGGTATCTACAAAATCTTGGGGAAGCTACTATATGGATAGTGCAAATAGTGAGAAGTATGAAGGATATAAATTTGTTACTGATTTGATGGTTGGGTATGAGAAAAAAGAGCATAGTATTCAACTGAATGTAAATAATATTACAAATAAATATTATGCTATGGAAGCTTTAAAAGATACATCTGGAACGAAATCATATAAAGCTGCAGCTCCAAGAAGTTATATGTTAACTTATACATACAAATTCTAAAAGGCAAAAAATGATAGAAACAAAACAAAATCGTCATAAAAACGATATCTATGGGATGCCTATTTTAGGTTTTGTATTTAAAAATCAAATATTTATAAGGCTGATGCAAATTGTTGCACTCTTTTTATTTGTTTATGGTGTTTATATGGGATTTATGGAACCAACTGAAGAGAATACTTTTACTTCAAATCTATTCTGGGGATTGTTTTGGTCATTATTTATTGTGGTGACATTGACTACTTTTGGGAGAATTTTTTGTGGGATTTGTCCTCATGGATTTTTGGGAAAATATATTACCAAGTTTGGTTTGCAAAAAGAGATGCCTGAATTTTTAAAAAATAGATATATAGGGATATTTATCCTTTTCTTTGGATGGTGGGCTGTGTATTATGCAGCTCCAGATTTTTGGAGAGTGCCACTTGCTACTGCTTGGTTATTTACAGGGGTTACTATTGTTGCTTTTGTGATGTATTATCTTTACAAAGATATGAGTTATTGCAAATATATTTGTCCAATTGGCACACTTTTAAAAAGTTACAGCAAAATAGCTCCAACTTGGCTTGGAAGTTATAAAGATGATTGTAGCAGTTGTAAAACATTTGATTGTGCCGCATCTTGCCCTTATAATCTGAAACCCTTCACCTTTAACACAAAAAATAGCATGGAAGATTGCACTTTATGTATGGATTGTGCAAGTAGTTGCGATGCTATTAGTTTTAGTTTTGTTAAACCATCAAAACCACTTTTTGAAAAGTTTAAATACCAAAAAGCTGAAGTTTGGTCATTTATCCTTATAACAGCAGCTATAAGTATTACAATGGGATTTCATCATGGACTTGGAAGAAGTGCTATTGTAGATGATTTTATTTGGTCAAAAACAGCTGTATTTGCTAGTCAATATATCGATTTTGGAACTCTTGATGCAGTTGGGATATTTGCATTTACTTATGCCACTCTCTTTTCGATTGGGATAGTCTATATTGGGATGTTTATCGCTTCAAAGATTTTAAAAGCCCCATTTGAAAAAACTTTTTATACTTTTGGATATGCTTTTGCTCCACTTTTTGTGATAGGGGGACTAGCCCATCTTATAAGCTCTTTTGCTACACATGAATATGCTGATATTGTTGGTGGATTGATGTATGGATTTGGGATTGAGGGAACTGTAGAAAATCTAGCTGAACGAAAAGATGCTTGGTTTAAGTATCTCAAAGTTATACCATTTATTGCTGTGATTTGGGGATATTTGATATTAGCAACAAGACTTAAACAATTTGAAGCTTCAAAATTGCAAAAATTCTTTGGATTTATCTTTGCTTCATCATTAGTGACTTTTTATCTTGGATTGCAAATCTATAGTGGATATGTATTTAAAACTTATGGGATGAAGCAAGGTGGAGAATCTCATGGTGCTCATAAAATGGAAGGTGCTTCAAATGAGATGTTCCAAACAGTACCTTTTAAAGATGCTACACTGCTTCAAAGTGGAAAAGATAAAGTAAGCGGAGTTGTTTGTGGAATGAATTTGGTGCAATATTATAAAACAAACCATAGTGCTACACTTGATGGAAAGGTACGACAATATTGCTCAATTCATTGTTTAGTTGAAGATTTAAAAATTAGAAATTTACCACTTAAAAATATTCAAGTTGTAGATGTGAAATCACTTAAGTTTATCGATGCACAAGATGCTTTTTATGTTGTTGGAAGTAGTCAAAGAGGGACTATGACAATGACGAGTCAATATGCATTTTCTTCAAAAAAAGATGCTTATGAGTTTATCAAAATGTATGGTGGGAAAGTGATGAATTTTGATGAAGCAGTTAGGGTTGCTTTAGAGGATTTTAACTAATCCTCAACACATCCACAATCTTGTTGCTCTTCAATTGTTTTATTATCAAATCGACATCTATTGATATAAGCGACAGCTTCAGGGATGGAGTCTGTTATTAAGAAGTAGTCAAGGTCATTTTTTTCAATGTAGTTATGTTGTAGCATTTGCCTAAAAAAATCCTCTAAAGGTTTGAAAAACTCTGTTCCAAAAAGTACTATTGGAAAATTTCCAATAGTTTTTGTCTGCACTAAACAAAGAGCTTCAGAGAGTTCATCTAGTGTTCCAAATCCCCCTGGCATCACTATAAATCCAACAGAATACTTCATAAAACTCACTTTTCTAATAAAAAAATATTTAAAATGGAGAGAAATTTTGACAAATGGATTTGTTTTTTGTTCATGTGGAAGTTGAATATTGAGTCCAACAGAGTATGTTCCTCCACCTTTATTCGCAGCTTCCATAATCCCACCGCCACCACCAGTGATAATAGCATACCCGTCATTTGATAGTAAAGAGGATATCTCATAGGCTATTTGGTAGTATTTATCATCTGTTTTTGTTCTTGCACTTCCAAAGATAGAAATGGCTGGTGGTAAACTACTGAGCTGATCAAATACCTCTGTAAACTCTGCAAGAAATCTAAATAATCTCCAAGTATCTTTTTCTTTGTTTTTGTTATCTAAAAATTCTTTTTCTAATGGATACATTTTTTCTCTTTATAGGTGGATTTGTTCGTGCATTTTTACAATATGGACTTTTTCTTCTAGGTCTGTTTTTACTTTTTCTTTTAGCACTTTGAGTTGTGGAAGATCACCATGTACTAAATAGACACAATTGACATTTTTTATATGGTTAAGCCATTCAAGAAGTTCATGTTGGTCAGCATGTGCAGAAAATCCAGATACAGAGCTTATTTTAGCATGAATTTGAATATTCATCCCAAGGATGCGAGCTTCATTTGTAGCATTTAAAATATGACTACCCGTGGTACTATGGACTTGAAATCCAACAAAAAGGATTAGATTTTTCTTATCTTGAAGGTATCTAATAAGATGGTATCCAACTCTTCCACCTTGACACATTCCGCTTCCTGCTATGATTATTTTTGCTCCACGATGAGATTCTATTTTTTCTGATGCTTCTTTTGTATATGTTTGAATCAGTTCATCAAATTCAAATGGGTCCTCATTGTTTTTTATCATTTTAGTAACTTTTGCATTAAATAGTTTTGGATAATTTTTAAAAGTTTTTGTGACATTGATAGCTAATGGCGAATCAAGATAGACTGGAATATCTTTGAGTTTTCCTTTTTGGCTAAGTTGTTTTAAGAGGAAAAGTATCTCTTGTGTTCGTTCAAGTGCAAATGATGGGATAACTACAGTTCCACCATTTTGCACAGTTTCTAGGATTTGTTTTTTAAACTCTTTAATTGAAATATTGAGATTTTGATGGATTGAATGTCCATAAGTTGATTCAATAAAAACATAATTTGCTTTTTTAAAGTATTTTATAGGGGCTGTGATAATTCTTTTACTTTGTCCAATATCACCCGAAAACACAACACTTTTTTTAATCCCTTCATCAAAAAATTTTATTTTCACACTAATTGCCCCTAAAATATGACCAGCATTTTTAAAAGCAATTTTGATATCTTTTGTAAGCTCTAATGATTTGTTTGGTTCTAAAAAAGTGCCAAAAAGAGCTAAAGCTGGGTCAACATCTTTTGTTGTATAAAGAGGCTCTTTTTTTGTTTCTAAGATTCCAGCTGAGTTTTTGAGCATAAGCCCAGCAATACTAAAAGTAGCTCTTGTGGAGATAATTTTTCCGCAGAAACCTTGTTTCACAAGCAAAGGGATTCTCCCTATATGATCAAGATGAGCATGTGTTACGATAAGAAAATCTATCTCTTTTGGATTAAAACCAAATGGTTCTTGATTGAATTCCTCTTCATCTCCTTGAAACATCCCACAATCAATAAGTATATTTATATTTCCAATTTTTAAAAGGTGACAAGAACCAGTCACCTCACCAGCCGCACCGTATGATTTATAAAAAGCCATTATTACTCCAAGTATTTTCTATATTGTTGGAATGGATTATAGTCTCAATATATTTAAAAAGAGATGGTAACTTTGGTATATTTTTCTTCAACACTTTTTATATCAATAGAAAAATTATGGAGTTCTAAAATATTTTTAACAATACTAAGACCTAGTCCACTTCCTGATTTATGATTTCGTACCTTATCAACTCTATAAAATCTATCAAATATTTTTGAGAGTTCCTCTTGTGGTATCCCACAACCAAAATCTTCAATAATAAGCATATCATTTTGAAGAGAGAGATTGATACGACTATTTTCATATGAGTATTTTATGGCATTGTCAAGGAGATTGTGGCAAACGATTTTGAGCAAACCAAGATTTCCCATCTTTGTTGTTGGTTCTAAATTTTGAAGATTCAGTGTGATATTTTTTGTTTTAGCAAAACCTTTTTTCTCCTTTATTGTATCACTTACTACCTCATCAAGATAAACCTCTTCAAAAGTTTCCATAATATCACTATTGAGATTTGAGGATAAAAATAAAATCTTTTCAATCACCTCTTGAAGATAGAGAAGCTCGTGCATAGTTGATTGTAGGATAGTTTTGTATTCTTCGTTAGATCTTTCTTTTCGTAAACCAACCTCTATCTCTCCTCGTATAATAGTGAGTGGGGTTTTGAGTTCATGTGAAGCATTTTGTCCAAACTCTTTTACTTTTTTATAAGAGATTTGAAGGTTATCAATAAGAGTGTTAAATGTTTCGATAAGTTCATCAATCTCTTTTGCAATATTGGTTGGTTGTATAAGATGTGGTTCTCCATCAATTTTGATATTTTTGACTACATCAACGACATTTTTTGTTTGGGAAAGTGATTTTGAAAGTACAAAATAAACAGCAATAAGGATAACAAAAAGTAAAATAAGAAGGCTTAACCACAAAAATAGTTTCATATTTTCAAGAAAAAGATTTTTTTGTGTAAATGGGATGGCACATTGTAAAATAACCATTTTATCTTCCGCTTGTTCTAAAATAATCGTAGCAACTTTTATTTTTTTTGTTGTGAGGTTTGGGATATGTTGTGTCGAAAAAAAGATATTTGTTGTCGATAAACTTCCTTGCGGGATATCTTTATAAGGTAATATAAACTCTTTTAAATCATGAGATTTGAGTAAAAGGGTAGTTTTGTTTTTTTCTAGTAAGAGTACCTGAGCATAGAGTAAATCGATATCAAATTCGTGTTTTATCTCTTCAAATACATGAGCATCTTCAAAATAGGTATTGAATTCATGCTTTAGGTCTTTTACAGCTGTAGTAAGGGAATTTTCGATTGATTGGTTGTAATTTTGTTTAAAAGTGTGAATAATAAAATACCCAAAGCCATAAAAGACAATAAATAAAAAGATAAAAAGTCCCGCTAAAAGTCTAAATTTGATGTTTTTAAAAAGTTTCATCATTGATTGAAAATCCTTGATTTCTGTATGTTTTTATAAGTTTTGGTTCATATTCTTTGTCTAGTTTTGCTCTTAAACGGTAGATGTAAACATTTACTGTATTACTTGATACTATCTCCTCAAATCCAGCAATGCTATTTTGTAAGCTTGTTTCATCGATGATACACCCTTTATTTCTTAAAAGATATTCTAAAATTGCATACTCTTTTGCAGTAAGTTTGATAATATTTTCTCCCCTTTTTACCGTTTTTGTAGTGAGATTAAGCTGTAAATCGGCGATTGTGAGGATATTGTCTTTTTGCTCTTTTTTTCGCAAATGAACCCTTATACGAGCAAGTAGTTCATCAAAACTAAAGGGTTTAGTGAGGTAATCATCTGCACCAAGATTTAAAAGTGATACCTTATCATCAATCGTACTTTTTGCACTTAGAACAATAATGGGAGTTTGTATCTTGTCTCCTCGTAATTTTCTACAAACCTCATAACCATCACTTCCATAAATCATAAGGTCAAGGATAATCAAATCGTATCGATGGAGAGTTGCAAGATAGATAGCTTCATCGCCATTACTTGAAATATCAACTATAAAATACTCTTCACTTAACCCTTTTTTTAAAAAAGAGGCTATTTTTGGGTCATCTTCAACGATTAAAATTTTCATATTGTAGTTCCATATTTGATTTGATTGTAAGTGTTTTGTATGGTGTGTGAAGTGTATCATCACATAACAAGGCAGTAGAATAGATACCACTTAAAAGTGTAGATGGGGATATCACTGTTGCTGATATAGTGTTCATTGCAACTTGTTTTGTAGGTATGATATGGGAAAAACTTTCCCCCTCAATTGTAAAATTTCTTTCATAATGAGCAGAGGTCGTTAGTGCTTCATTCTCTAATTGTATGCTTGCGATATTTTCTTTTGGACTTTGTGGATTTTTTATCCCAACGGTAAATTTATCCCCATTTGGTTTTGTTCCAAGGGCATATAAATCTCCACCAAAGTTGATTATGCTGTGAGATATTTTTGATTTTTTGAGTATTTTTACCGCTTCATCAACTGCAAACTCTTTCACCATTCCACCAAGGTCAATCATAGTAAAAGGATTGTCAAATAGAAGTTTCTCTTTTTTTAAAGCAAAATGTTCACAGCCGATGTAAGGGAGGAGGAGCTCTTTTTCTTTTTCTAATTCTTTTAGAGTTTTGAGTTTGTACAAAGGTTTGATAGTTGCGATTGTGATATCAAAGGTACCATTTGTTTTTGTATAAAAAAGTTTCCCTTTTTGGAGGAGCTCTTTTGTTTCATTATCGAGTTTATTTTCTATTCTATTATTAAGTTTTGAGATAAATGAATCTTTGGAAAAATAGTTGTATTTTTTTTCAAGTCGTTTTGTATTGTGTAGAATCTCATTTGCTATTGTTTTTGCCTTGAATCCATCTTGTAAAAAAATGACCACCTCACAAGGAGTGGTCATCGCTTCAAATTGAAAAACATTTTTAACCATTATGATTCATCCGAAAAAAGCCTTAAAATTTGTATTTAATCCCCGTAGAAAAACTAGTAGCAGTAAGCCCCGTGCTTTGGTCGTACAAGTTTACCCCGAAATTATAGCTTAGTTTCTCATTGATTTTATAATCAATGGTTCCTTTATAGGTAAGAGCATTAAAATCTTTGACCCTCTCATCACTTGAAGCAAATTTTTCAGTTGTGAAATTTTCATTATAAAAATTAGCTTTTGTCTGAGTGTAATATCTAAGTCCACCACCTAAAATAAATTTACTTGACAATTCATAGTAAAATAGAGTATCTATCGTATGAGAGTTTATCCCCCAATCATCAGAGTAAAATTTATAACTGTATTGAGAAGAAAGAGTATCACTTAAAGCATTTTGGTAGCCAAGTTTTAAACCATACCCTGTTTTTGCATCTGGCTTATTTTCCGCTTCTATAGTGTTTCCATTTCTTACAATATTGTGATATGGACTACTTAAATACCCATTTTCATTTGTATAAAAAAGACCAATACTCGCTACACTTTTTTGGTTGAGCACTTGTGAAAAACCAACTTGAAGATTGTAGATATCATTGGTCATTTTCTGGCTAGCACCACTTGTAGTATCTGTTTTTTTAAGGATTTGGTTGTTTTGATAGGAACCACCAACACTAAGGCTTTGATTTTTTGAACCATCAAGATAATGAAGATAAGAACCACTGAGTTCTGCTGAATAAAAATCATGCTCCGCACTCACATTAAGCCCAGTTTGGAGCTCATCTCTTGAATCAAATCTGGTTGTCAAATTTGCCCCAAGTGCAGTTCGTTGCTCTTCAAAATTAATATTCCCTTTTTTTATTTTCGTTGGGTCATTTTGTACCCCTCTGCTATATGCAGATGCACCACTTGCTGCATCATAATAGGTTGGACTTGCTCCACTAACACTATCAGCTACCACATCAACATTGAGGGTATAATCTGTCCCAAACTCTTTATTCACTTCAATAGCAGGAGCTAAAACACTTACCCTTGAATCATTTTCATTGTAGTGTAACACCTCAACTCGTACATAATCTTCCCCAAATCCATTTGTTGTAGCAAGTGCTAAACAAGTTATCAATGATAATTTTCTTAATTGCATCCGCAACCTCCTCCACCAATAGTTCCACCACCTTTGGTAGCTTCTTTTGAATAATAAGTATGCTCTTCAAATTTCTTTGTGAGTTTATTTATTCCACCTTCTTTCATTGTCTCTTTTGCTAAAGTTGCCTTTTCCCAAGGTTGAACACTCTCCACACAACCACTTAGTAAAATAAGTGGAGCTAGTAGTAATAATCTTTTGCCTGCAAGCCAGATTGCACTTTGTTTCATCATCATTTCTCCTCACATAGTTTGATTTGTTCTTCGATTTTTTCTTCTAAATTGGCTATTGCACCAAAAACTTTTCCACATACTTTATTATTGTTGATAACAATAAGTGCTGGCATCCCTTTTGGTTTATATTGGTTAATAATTGTATTTGAAGTGTCGTTGATAACTTCAAAAGGGAGATGATTTTTCATTTTTTCTTGAAATCGTTTTCCATCTTCGATTTTCGTATCAACATCAATTCCAATAAGTGTAATCCCTCTTTGTTTTAAGTCTGGATAGATTTTACTGAGAACTGGAAGCTCTTTTTCACAACTTGGACACCAAGAAGCAAAAAAATCAAGGATGTAGATTTTATTTGGATTCATTGCAAGCTCACTTGAAGCAAAACTTTGAATCGCTAATAAAACAGTGAGTAAGAGTGATTTTTTACCTGCAAGTAGGATTCCACTTTGATTCATCATAATTTTCCTCCGTTTTAGAATGTGGCAGTATAAAATAGTTTTATGAATTGAAAATGAATAGTTTGTTCATTTTGTGTTCATTTTTACTGGTAATAATTCGACATATTATTTTAAGGAAATTATTTTGCACAAAAAACTCTTTATTGATTCACAAAAAGCGATTTTTGTATCGAGCTTCTTCTTTGTTCTCTTTACAAACTACACTTTTTTTTCAAAAGTGTTCTATTTCGCACATCTTGAAGAAAATCTTTTGATTACTATCACTGTTCCTTTTGTTTTCTTTTGGATGTTGGTCTTGATTTTAAATATTTTACTTGTTGTTACATACAAGTATAGCTTGAAAGGAGTATTGATTTTATTAGTTATTATCTCAGCTGTAAGTAGTTATTTTATGAATACTTTTGGGACAATTATCGATAAAGATATGATTACAAATGTTCTTCAAACAGATGCTATGGAGGTTTTTGATTTAATCACACTCAAATTCTTATTGTATCTTTTTGGACTTGGACTGATACCAACTTATTTGATATATAAACAAAAAATTGAGTATAAAAGATATCCTATTGAAGTAGGAAATAAACTCCTCTTCATCGTAATGAGTTTAGTTATAATCTCCCTTTCCTACCTTTTTTTGAGTAAAAATTATAGTTCATTTTTTAGAAATCATGGAGAGGTGAGATACTACACTACACCAACATATCCAGTCTATTCACTAATAAAATTTATAACAGTACACTTTGCAACACAAAAAACAATAACCCCAATTGCTTTAGATGCTTCCAAACCACTAAACAATAAAAAGAGATTGGTTGTATTTGTTGTGGGGGAAACAGCAAGAGCTGAAAATTTTTCTTTGAATGGATATCAAACAGATACAAATCCAAATCTTGAAAAGCAAGCTAATATAGTGAGTTTTTCAAACTTTTATTCATGTGGTACAGCAACTGCTATCTCTGTCCCTTGTATGTTTTCAAAATTTGGAAGGGAAGAGTATAGTGATGAGAAACAGTATTATGAAAATGTAGTTGATATTCTTAATCGTGTTGGGGTAAGAGTACTTTGGAGAGATAATAACTCTGGTGGTTCAAAGGGGCTTGCTGATAGAGTAAGCGATGTGCAATATTTTGGTGGTGATGTGTTTGATGAAGTGATGCTCAAAGAGTTACAAAAAAATATAGATAGTTCTTATAGAGATACTTTTGTTGTTTTACATCAAGAGGGGAGTCATGGACCAACTTATTTTAGAAGATATCCTGATAATTTTAAAAAGTTTACCCCAACTTGTGATACACAAGATTTAGAAAAATGTACCCAACAACAGATAGTGAATACCTATAATAATACGATTACTTATACAGATTTCTTTTTAAATGAAACGGTGAAGTTTTTGGAAAAAAATGAAGAGAAATATGAAACTTTGATGGTGTATGTTTCAGACCACGGTGAATCGCTTGGTGAAAATGGTATTTATCTTCATGGATTGCCTTATATGTTAGCACCTGACACACAAAAACATGTCCCTGCAATCTTTTGGTTTGGAAAAGATTTTCAAAAAGAGAAAAAGGAACTCGTAACAAAAAAAGATGCTCCATTTTCACATGATAATCTTTTTCACACAATACTAGGGGTTTTCCAGATAGATACAAAAGAGTATGATGGAAGATTGGATATTTTAAATTTAAACAAGGAGAAAATTATATGATGAAACAAAGTGGAATCCTGCTTGCAGGTAAAAGAAAAGTGAGTTTAGTATTACTCGTTGGTTCGTTATCTTATGGATATGAGCCATCAGGTGTCCTAAAAGGATATTTAGAAGAGTTAAAAGTGGAAGCAAAAAAGGAAAATAAGGGGTTTGTGGAGTTTGATAGTAATAGGGGAAAAGAGATATTTTTTACCAAAAAAATTGTTGATGGAAAAGAGATTTCATGTGTCACTTGTCATTCAAACAATCTTCGTACATCTGGGGTAAATTCAAAAACAAATAAGCCAATTGAACCACTCTCTCCAAGTGTGAATAAAACAAGATTGACCGATCTAAAAGAGATGAAAAAATGGCTGAAAAGAAATTTTAATGATGTCTATAGACGAGAGGGAACAGCACAAGAAAAAGGTGATGTTCTTACATATATTTATAAAAATTAAGGAGTCTAAAATGATGAAACAAAGTGGAATCCTGCTTGCAGGTAAAAGTTTATTGGTTGCAATGGTTTCGTTTGGAGGATTGTATGGGGATGATTTTAGGATGCCAAAAACACAAAATCCACTCTATCAAAAAGAGTGTGGAAGTTGTCATATGGCATTTTTACCCTCTATGTTAAATCAAGATGGGTGGAAAAAGATGATGGATAATCTTGAAAATCATTTTAAAACAGATGCTTCACTTGAGCCTCAAGATAGAAAAAAGATTACAGAATATTTACTCCAAAATAGTTCAAATAATCTGCGAAACCCACAAGCTGTTATCGCTATTTCACAAATGCCATGGTTTGTAAAAGAACATAGAAAGATATCTCAAAAAACTCTTGCTCATGAAAAGATAAAAACTATCTCAAATTGTGTCGCTTGTCATACAAAAGCTGTACAAGGGGATTATGATGAAGATAGTATAAAAATACCAGGTAGAAGTTGGTTACACGACTAATGAGAAAGTTACTATTTTCTTATACAACGAGGATTTTACATTTTTTCTTTGCAACTTTTGTTGTAGTATCGTATCTTTTGAGTGATACTCCATCACTTCTTTGGCTCCACTCAGCACTTGGGATTGGTGTGCTTTTGGTTTTGTTTTTGCGAATTATTTGGTTTTTTGTTGGGGAAGAGGGGGTGAAATTCTCCTCATTTGATTTTAATTTATCCTCTTTAAAAAATTATATTTTAAAATATTTTTCATTTGAGCATATAAAGTTAAGAAATCCAGCAACATCTTATGGGGCTATATTGATGTGGATTTTAGCTCTTTTAGTTGGTATTTCAGGGCTTGTTTTTATTGGTTCAAAATATGGAAGTGGGATTTTTGGAGGATTCTATTTTCTAAAGATGGATATTCATTTTCTAAAAGAGGCACATGAGCTTTTTGGAAATCTCCTTATTTTCATCGCTGGAATTCATATTCTTGGTGTTGTTAGTGAACAGATTTTAAAAAAAAGTGGTATTATAAAAACTATGTTTGATGGGAGAGCAAAAGTTGCTATCATGGGCTTAAATCGATTTGAAAACTCTAAAACTTCAGCTATTGCAGTTGGCGGTGTGATTGTTTTGTTTGTAGCTTATTTAGGAGTTTTTAAAAATAATCCTTTTTTTAATAGTGAAATATCACATAAAGAGTACCAAACTGTAGCATCGGTGATGAATAGTGAATGTAAAGAATGTCATCTTTTTTATCCCCCAAATGTGACATCGTTAGAGTCTCAAATGAATATTTTAGAGGGATTATCAAATCACTTTGGGACAGATGCATCACTCGATGATGAAACATTGGCTTTGATAATAGCAGAAACAAAAAAATTAGCACCACAAAAATCACCTTTTAGATTTGAAGATTTAAAAAATAATGAGAGTATCACACAAACTTCCAGATGGAAAAAAGAGCATAAAGAGTATGATGATGGATGGTTTTTGGAGCATAAAGTAAAAAAAACAGACTGTAAAGCTTGTCATATCAATTTTGAAAAAGGTTCAATTAACCCTTTTGAACTGAGTAATACAATATAATAATAAGCGGGGGTAAATATGATACAAAATAAATATCTTGATGAACTTTTTTTGCATACAGGGCAATATGCACTTTTTTATATTTTTATGAATCTTTCATTAGGAATTGAGCATTTTTTTAGTGATGCGGGACATTTAGTTTTGTTGATTGCTTTGGTTTTTCAGATATTTTTATCTGTTCATTTTATTAGTAATCCCTATAAAAGAGCTTTGAGTTTCTTTTTTCTCCCTCTAGTTTATACGATTTATGATGGATTTGGAACACACGATTGGATTTATAATATCGGACATAGTTTCTTTTGGATTTTTTCTTTTTTAGTTGGAGGCTTAGTTTTTATCAAATATCGTATAGTAAATCAGCATATAAAAATTATAAGTGAAGGATTAATTGTATTTGTTAATATTGCCATTTTTATTGCTGTCTATTTTTATTTCGATTTGAAACTTTCCCAAAATAAGCTTTTTGAAAGTGGAGTGATAAGTGCTTATGAACTCAAAGAATCTTTAGAGATTTACAATATTATCTCTAGTTTTGGGATATTTGTAGAAGACCCAGCTCATATCTATATTATTTTTGGAGGGTTGTTTTTAGGACTTGCTATCACTTATAATAGGATAGAAAATCTTCAATTAACAAAAAAAATAGAGACTTTTTTGGATACATATTTGGATATTTCTATTAAAGAGAGACTTTTAAATGGTGAACAACAAGCGACTAAAAAAGAGCTTGTTATCTTGTTTTGTGATATTCGAAATTTTACAAATATTAGTGAAAAATATGAAGCTATACAAATAGTTGAAACACTCAATGTGTATTATTCTTTTTGGGCAGATGAGGTTGTTAAACATAATGGAATCATTAATAAATTTATAGGGGATGCTGTTATGGTGATTTTTGGACTTGATGGTCAAAAGGAAACTTCAATTAAGCAAAGTGTGCAACTCTCATTTGCAATGCTTGAGAAAATGCCACAAATCAATGCCATTTTAGCCTCTAAACAACTACCAATGCTTGACGAAATAGGGATAGGAATACACTGTGGGGAGGTTGTTTTAGGGGCTATTGGAGGGACTGAACGAAAGGATTATACAGTTATAGGAGATAGTGTCAATATCGCTTCAAGGCTAGAATCTCTTTGTAAAAGCTATCAAAATAACCTAATTATCTCTGATGAAATATATAGAGACTTAAGTGATTTGCAAGAGAGATTTTATCCTCTTGATTCGGTTATCCTTAAAGGGAAAACAGTTTCACATAAGATTTATGGGAAAATGCCAAATTAAATAATCTCTGTAGTAGATGAAAATTTGTAAAAATTTTATCTATTTTATATGTGAAAAGTTATACACTAAAAAAAAGAAGTTAGGTGATTTAGATGAATGAGAATGAGATAAAGTTTATTGATATTGTAAAAAATATATGGCATAAAAAGGTATATATTTTTGTTATTGTTGTACTGATTTTATTTATTAGTGCATCGCATGTTATATTGCACAAATATGTGTTTGAAAGATTTTCAGATACTATGATGAATTTCGTAATAGAAGAATCAGAAAAAGTTGGGAAACATATAGCTGTTCATCAAGATGTGAGTAAACAAAATCAAATTTTAAATATTGCACTTGGGCATATTATGGAAGATTTTAATATTGCTAAAATAAAACTTTTTGACAAAGATGGATATATTATTTTTTCAACTGTTGCAAAGGATATTGGGGATAAGAATAAGCATGATTATTTTTATAATTATGTGCAAAAGGGAGAGATTTTTTATAAAGTTGTTAATAAAGGTGAGACAACTTTAGAAGATCATATTATTCAAAAAGATGTTGCAGAGATTTATATACCAATTATGAAAAATGGTGTTTTTATAGGGGCTTCTGAGATTTATTATGATATTTCAGAAAAGAAGTATTATTTAAATCAAGTTATAGAACAAACTGATAGATTATTTATTATTGTTCTATCGGCACTTTCTATTATTGTTTTGGTAATGATATATTTTGCGAGTAAAAATGATATTTTAAAACAAATTCAAGAAAATACTTCAAAAGAACTAGAAATGATAGTTCAAAAACAAAAAAGAACAACAGCACTTGGTGAACTTATAGGCAATATTGCTCATCATTGGAGACAACCATTAAGTCTTATAACAACAGCTATTACTGGATATAAGTTAAGGTGTGATTTAAATATTGCCACAGAAGATGAACTCGAAAAAACAACAGATTTAATTGTTCGGTCTGCTAATAATCTTTCAGAAACGATTAATCGTTTTAGGGACTTTGTTGTCAATGTCAATGAAAAGAAAGAGTTTTTTATAAATAATGCTATTGAAAATGTTTTAGAGAATTCTAAGAATTTGTTGGAAAATAATCAAATAGAGGTAAAAACAGACTTGGAAACAATCAAAATCAATGGATATGAAAAAGAGTTACAAGATGTTATTTTGAATCTTATAATCAATTCAAATGAGGCATTTGCGAGAAATAATATAGAACATCGCTCTATTGAAATAACTTTAAAAGCTATAAACAATATGGTAAATATCATAATTAAGGACAATGCAGGGGGTATAGAAGATAGTATTATAAATAAAATCTTTGACCCTTATTTTACTACAAAACACCAATATCAAGGTACTGGACTTGGATTGTTTTTTTGTTTGAAAATTATTAAAGATTATTTTGGTGGAACAATTGATTGTCAAAATCAAGACGAAGTGAGTGGTATAGTTTTTAGTATAGTTTTTCCTTTAGATA
>CAZHJR010000012.1:0-3331 GCA_964533335.1 uncultured Helicobacter sp.
AAAGAAAAAACAATATAATGCTTTGTATTTATAAATATTATAAGGATAGCAAATATAAAATGCCCCATTTAACATTAAAAAATCTCCTATCAATTAGTAAGAAACTCGAAGTTTTATATGTTGAAGACAATAAAGAGGCTAGAGAATCTACCTTATTGATGCTTGGTAATTTTTTTGAAAATATTACAATTGCTATTGATGGAGCTCATGGTTTAGAGTGTTACACAAAACAATATGAAACTACGAATAAGTATTTTGATATAGTAATTACAGATATTGAGATGCCTCATCTTGATGGTATAGCGATGGCTAAAGCTATTTTCAAGATACATCAAACACAAAAAATTTTATTTATCTCGGCATATACAGATAAGCAATATTTAGTGCCATTATTAAATATGGGTATTGAGGGATTTTTATATAAACCTTTAGAGATTAATCAAGTCAATGAGATTCTTATGAAAATTTGTATGAAATTTAAAGATTCCAATACTCTACATTTAGGAGATAAATATATTTATGATAAAGAGAATAAAGTGATTCAGCTAGAAAATCAAATCTTGAAATTGAATAAAAATGAAATAAAACTTTTAGAGCTCTTTATCAACAACACTCAAAAAACATACTCTCTTATTGATATTTTTCAGTATATTTTTGAGGATGAGTTTCTAAAAGAGTATAGTGCTGATTCTATTCGCTCTTTAATAAAAAGGGTTAGGAAAAAACTTCCAGAAAACTTTTTAGTACACAATACTACATTTGGATATAGTATAAATCTTCCAAAATAACAAAATTGACACACTAGTGACACACCTAATTGGTTATCATCTTAAGGAAATTACTACAAAGGTTATTTATGATTACACATATTCGATTAATTTTTATGACCATACTTATTTTATCCAATACAATCCAAGCGGAAGAATTTAAAAAAGCTTCACTCAATTTAACACATCAAGAGCAAGAATATATAAAAAATAAAAAAGAATTAACAGTGTGTGTAAAAAAAGGTTGGTTGCCTTATGAAGATTTAGATGATGGCAAATTTGTAGGTATTAGTGCTGATTTTTTAAATCTTTATGCACAAAAACTCTCAATCCCTCTTAAAATAATAGTAGCAGAAAATCAACTTGAGGTTTTAGAATTATTAAAACAAAAAAGATGCGACATCAAACCTCTTATGGAAAAACAAGCAGGAACAGGACTCCCTTATAAATCAACAAAACAACAACTTGAAGACAATATTGTTTTGGTTACAAAAATTGATCAACCCTTTATTAGTAACTTAAACACATTAGATCAAACAGTTGCTATGGAAGAGGGATTTGTAAGATTTATCAAAATCATAGAAAAAAAATATCCAAAAATAAAAACAAAAAAAGTAGCAAATATTGATACAGCACTTAAGCTTGTGGCAAATGGAGAAATTTTTGGATATGTAGGAACATCTCTCGTTTCAGCTTATCAAATACAAAAAAAATATGCTACACAACTTAAAATTGTAAATGATTTTGACTCTCTTCATTTAGGTGTAGGGGTTAGAGATGATGATATAGTTTTGTTACACATCTTAAATAAAGTTATATCAAAAACAACCAATCAAGAAAAACAAAATATTTTAAACAACTGGTTAGTGACAACAGTTGAAAAAAAACAAAGCCACACATTTGTATGGGGAATATTATTTGTTTTTTTACTCATACTTATAATAATTCTCTATTTTTTGATACAACAAAAAAAACTAAGAAAAGAGATTGAGGAGCTTAATCACACTTTAGAAGATAAAATCTTAGAAGCAACAAGGGATTTAAATAGGGCTCAATCTATTGCTAAAATTGGTTTTTGGCAATTTTGTAATCTTAAAAACGAACTTGTATGGAGTGATGAAACCTATAATATTTTTGAGATTAACAAAGAAGAGGAAATAATAGAAAAAATAGAAGACTTTATAAAATATATCCATCCCGATGATGTAAGCATTGTAACCACTGCATTTGATAATCATGTACGATTTCAAAAAGAATATTTTATAGTCCACAGAATAGTCACAAAAAAGAACAATATAAAATATGTTGAAGAGAGATGTGAAAGTGTATTTGATAATTACGGCAATCCTATGAAATCAGATGGAACTGTTCAAGATGTTACAGAAAGAGTTCTAAAAGAGCAAGCTGTTGACGAGAAAGAACGACAAATGCTACAACAATCAAAATTGGCTCAAATGGGGGAGATGATCTCTATGATAGCACACCAATGGAGACAACCACTTACCGCAATTAGTGCAAGGATAAATAATCTTTTATTTAAGATAATGTTGGGTGAAAATATATCAAATGAGTTACTAGAAAAAGAATTAAATAAAATAGGAGAATATTCACAGCATCTTTCCTCTACCATTGATGATTTTAGAGGCTTTTTTAAAGATAATAAGAAAAAAGAATTGATTAGTATAAGTGATGCAGTCAATAGTACACTTGCTATTATTCAGATATCAACAGAAAATAAAGGGATAAATATTATCACCGATTTACAATGCACTACCAAATTTGAAACTTATGCGAATGAAATAAAACAAGTAATATTAAACCTTATCAAAAATGCGGAAGATGCTCTTTTGGAAAACAATATAAAAAATCCAACTATAACTATACAATCTATTTGTGATATAAACTGCAATAATCCAACTTTAATCATTAAAGACAATGCAGGTGGAATACCACAAGAAATAAAGGATAAGATATTCGATCCCTACTTTTCAACAAAATTTGAAAAAGATGGAACTGGACTTGGACTTTATATGTCAAAAACAATAATCGAAGAACATTGCCAAGGAAAGTTAAGTGTCGAAAATGATAAAGATGGTGCGGTGTTTAAAATTGAGTTTAGAATTTTAGACAATACAGCAGTATAAGTACGAATGACACACCAATGACACACAGACAATGTTATACTCAACTTTTAGGTTATTACGCCAGCAAGAAATAAAGGAAAAACAAATAGTGAACAATATTAATCAACAAAATAGTTGTGATTATATTTTGAATTGTATCATCAAAACATCAGAGTCTTTTTTCCAGAATGATATGAAAATAGATATCGAAGAGGTCACTGCTTCAAATAGTGATATCCATAAAACACTTACTCATATGGCAGCCATTCAATTAGAGGGGAGCTTCAATTTTTTAGTCATTGTAACAATGGATAAAAAACTTCTTGATACACTTTATGATATCTTTTTTACAGTAACACTCAACAAAGAAGAGAAAAAGCAAATGCTAGATGCATTACCAGATGAAGTTATAAATACAGTAGTTGGATTAGCTATGCAAAA
>CAZHJR010000012.1:3431-6004 GCA_964533335.1 uncultured Helicobacter sp.
TCAACCGTTTTGGTATTGGAAAACTTTTTTGAAAATATCATTGAAGCTGTAGATGGTGATGATGGATACGATAAATATATGGAATATTATGAAGCCAACAGTAACTATTTTGATATCGTTGTAAGTGATATAACTATGCCAAAAATGGATGGTATAGTTATGTGTAAATTGATTTTGGAACAAAATAAAAAGCAACCAATTCTTATTGTTTCAGCACATAATGAATCTGAAAAACTACAAGAACTGATACATTTAGGAATCTCTCATTTCATACATAAGCCTATTAAAGTGTTCCAACTTTCATCAGCACTTAGTGAAATTGTACAAACTATAAAAATTCAAAGACAAGAAGCTGAAGAGATTAAGAAAATCGAAACTTTAAATCATGAACTTGATGCTTTGGTAAATAGTTTTGATACTTATGTCATCGCTTCAAGAACAGACCTAAAAGGTATCATCACCTATGCAAGCAAAGCTTATGAAAATATTTCTGGGTACACTAAAGAGGAATTATTAGGCAAACCTCACAATCTTGTAAGACATCCAGATATGCCAAAGGAAGCTTTTCAAGAGATGTGGGATACGATCCAAGCTGGTAAATTATGGATTGGAGAAGTAAAAAATCTTAAAAAAGATGGTAATTTTTACTGGGTTGAAGCATATGTTGCTCCATATTATGATGCGAGTAAAAAACATATAGGGTATAGTGCTATTCGATTAGATATAACCTCTAAAAAAAGGGCTGAATTATTAAATATAGAAATAATAAATCTGCTCAATAATGCTGGTCAAGGTTTTTTGTCATTTGATAAAAATTTAAAAATAAATGAGAGCTTTTCTAAAGAGTGTATGGAAATATTTGATACTTTAGATATAGGTGGTAAGGATATATCTGAGATACTATTTGAAAACGATAGTACAAAAAAGGAGTTATTTGCTGAGGCAATTGAAAATGTATTAAACTTAGAAGAGACTATGCTAAAAGAGATGATGCTATCACTTCTACCTCATGAACATCATTTGAACAATAAAGATGTAACTCTTGAATATAAACTACTTCCAAATGATTCATTTATGCTGATTTTGACTGATATAACAGAAAAGAAACAACTTGAAGAACAAATCAAAACACAAAATCAAATACACAAAATGATAGTAAGCATAGTATCAAATAAAAATGATTTTGCGGAGTTAAAGCTTCATTTTGAAAATTTTTTAATAGATCCACCAAAAGATTTAAAAACTCTTTTAAGAGAACTTCACACTTTCAAAGGGGTATTTGCTCAAAAAGAGTTAATCAATATAGTTGATGCTATACATGGTTTAGAAACAAAAATAAATAAAATGGTAGAAGATAATCAATCAAAAATCACTCTTATTTTAGATACTTTTTATCGCTATGATTTGAATAAATTTTTTCAAGTTGATTTAGGATTAGTAGAGGAAGCTTTAGGGAAAGAATTTTTAGAAGCTAATCATATGTTGAATATCGAAACTAGCCTAATAGATAGTCTAGAATTAAAAATAAAAAGATTGGAATCTAAAGAAACTCATGATTTTTTAGAAGAGATATTAAGTGATTTGAAACAAATCAGAAGTGAATCGGTGATGCAACAACTTAATGTCTATCCAATAGCTGTAAAACAAATAGCTCAAAAGCTAGAAAAAGAGGTCTATCCACTTGAAATAATAGGAGAGCAAACTCTTAAAGTACCTAGTGAATTTAAACCATTTTTAAAATCCTTAATCCATCTTTTTAATAACTGTGTAGAACATGGTATAGAAGATATCGAAACTAGAATATTACATAACAAAGATGAGATAGGTACTATTGAGTGCTCGTACAGTTTGGATAATGGAAACCTACAAATTATTATCAAAGATGATGGTGGAGGGATAGATATAGAAAAACTATCCAAAAAAGCTCTTGAAAATAATATTAAAACAAAAGAGGAATTAGTTAATTTTAGCAATGATGCAAAACTCTTACTTATATTTGCGGATAGTTTAAGTACAAAAGATGAAGTATCTACAACCGCTGGTAGAGGTATAGGAATGGGTGCTATTAAAGCAGAATGTGAAAAATTAAATGGAACAATAAATATCAAAAGTAATATTGGTATAGGTACAGAATTTATTTTTACAATACCACTCAATAAGGAGAATTAAAATGTTAAATATTATGGTAGTTGACGACTCTTTAATTATAAGAAAAACACTTTCTATAGAATTAGAAAAAATGGGACATACTGTAGTTGCACAAGCAAAATCTGGAAAAGAGGCTATAGAATTATATACCCAATTTCAACCAGATTTAGTGACGATGGATATCACGATGCCAATTATGTCGGGTATTGAAGCACTTAAGACTATTAAGAAACAATATAATAATGCGAAAATTGTGATGATAACTTCTCATGGTGAAGAGAAACTTGTTATGGAAGCAATTATGAGTGGTGCTAAAGGTTATATCCTAAAACCTATCAATAAAGATAAGCTAGGAGCCGTTTTAAATAAAATTATCAATGAGTTTATGCAACCATAAATATACAGTTTACTATTAGCTAGATATT
>CAZHJR010000012.1:6104-29030 GCA_964533335.1 uncultured Helicobacter sp.
TATTATGAATTTAAATAGTATTCAATCTCACTTCTACCCAAAACATTGATTGTATTAGTTGAACCAGGTATTCTTACAGGATGCCCAATAGTAGCAACATAAGGTCCATCAATATCCAAAATACCAAGCTTTTCCATTGTTTGAAGCATCGCTGCATACATATTGTGTTTATGTTCCCCTTGAATCGTTGCGGTTGGTTGAAGCCCCCATGCAATAGTGAGTTTTCCAAGTGTCTCTTCGTTTCTTGAAAAAGCATAGATAGGTGTTTTTGCTCTATATCGTGACATTTTTATAGCAGAATTTCCAGAACTTGTAAGTGCCAAAATCCCTTTTGCTCCTATATCATCAGCAATTTTTGTAGCACTTGCTTGAATCACATCAAAAGTATCAAATTTATTCATTTTCTCTTGCTTATCAAAAGGATAAATAGATTCAGTCTGCTCGATAATATTGGTCATAGTTTGCACTACATTTACAGGATTGACCCCTATTGCACTCTCTTCACTTAACATAACCACATCTGTCCCATCAAGTACAGCATTTGCCACATCACTAATCTCAGCTCTTGTAGCTCTTTCATTTTGTGTCATACTGAGAAGCATTTGAGTTGCAGTTATAACAGGCAGTGCTTTTTGATTTGCTTTTTCGATAAGCATCTTTTGTATCACAGGGACTTTATAGTACGGTATCTCTATCCCTAAATCTCCCCTAGCAACCATAATACCATCACTCACTTCTAAAATCTCATCTATGTTTTCAACTGCATCAAATTTTTCTATTTTTGCTATCAATTTTCCATCATATGAGCCAAGAAGCTCCCTTGCATGAATCATATCTTGTTTGTTTTGAACAAATGAGATAGCAAAAAAATCAACTTTATTTTCAACCCCCCAAGCGATATCTTTTGCATCTTTTTTTGTAATAACATCAATATCAATAGCTGTATTTGGAAAATTTATCCCTTTTTTTGAACTAAGCAATCCATGGTTTTCAACAATCGCAACTAGATGAGGTGTTGTTTGGACAACTTTTGCCCTTATTGCTCCATCGTATAAAAATATATACTCATCCACTTGCACTTTTGCTAAAATATTTGGATAGTTAATACTTACCACATAGCTATTATGTGACTCTTTATAGCCAACTATTTCATTTGGTAGAAATGTTATTTTATCTCCACTATTAAGTTCAAAAGTCTCTTGAATATCCCCTATTCTCACCTTTGGTCCAGAGATATCTTGCAGTATCCCCACTCTTATATTAAGCTCATTTGATGCGGCTCTTATATTGTCAAGTACAGTTTTATGATATTCATAACTTCCATGACTAAAATTGAGTCGAAAAAGATTTGCCCCCGCTAAGATTAACTCTTTTATCATCTCCTTCTTGTCACTTGATGGTCCAATTGTTGCCAAAATTTTTGTTCTTTTCATTTTTCCCCTATTTTGTACTATAACTTCTAAAATTTAAAAACTCAAAAAGTGAGTTTTTTGTCGCTATTTCTAAATAAAATAGCTCATCAAACAGATTTTCATCCACCATTTTTGCTAGTTTCCAAAAATTTGATATATGCTCTTTTGTTCGCTCACAACTATACTCTGTGGCTGTTGCTGTTGTCATTAAAAATGCCCAATCGCTACTTTGTGCTAATAATAACTCTCTAGCCATTTGATTAAGGATTTTCTCCTCATTTTCATTTGCCATATTTTTATACCTATTTGCATATTCACACATCTTATCTGCCATGTGATGAAGATGTCTATATATCCAATCATTTGAGGGATTAAGCCATACTTCATAGTATCCTTTATCTCCCCAAGAAGATGGATGGGGAATAGCAACTGGATTGTGTGGGTTTTGGTCTAAATATTGTGCTGGTGTGATAGCTTTAATCACTTTATACTTATCAATCTCTTTAAACATATTGTATAAAAACTCAACCCCTTCAAACCACCAATGCCCAAACAACTCAGCATCATAAGGGGAAACTACACAGGGGATTCTATCCATAAAGTGAGAAATATGCTCAATCTGTTTTTCACGATTAAAATGAAAATTTGCCGCATGTTCTTTCGTTTTTTCCATACCCACATAAGGATTGTATATCTCTTTATGTTCAGTTTCCCCTGTGATTTTATGGTATTTATACCCTGTAAATACCCTATGCCCATCTGGATTGATATAATCTTTGATATACTCAAAATCTAAGTCATATCCAATATCTCGATAAAAATCACGATAATTCACATCCCCTGGGTATCCCTCTTTTGAGCTCCACACCTGTTTTGAAGATTGGTGATCTCTTCCAAAAGCAGCAACCCCATTTGGTGAAATAATTGGAGAATAGACTCCATATTGTGGTGTTGGCTCACTATATACTAAACCATGTGCATCCATAATAAAAAATTCAATATTATTCTTTTTTAAAACAACATCCAACCCTTCATAATAAGCACATTCAGGAAGCCAAATTCCTCGTGGTTGCTTAGAGAAATGTTTTTTATGGCTTGCAACTGCCACTTCAATTTGGACATCGACTGCTTTTGGATTGATACTTAAAAGGGGTAAAAATCCGTGTGTTGCTCCACAAGTTATGATTTCAAGTTTTCCTAAATCATAAAAATACCGATAACCATTTAAAACTTTTCTATCTAAAAAGCCACAAAAAAACTCTTTTGTTTTGGTAAAAAAATCAAGATAAAATTGAGCGATTTGTTCATATTCACCCCCTCGTGTACGAACAACCTCTTTATTTCCAAGCTCAATAAGTCTATCAAGATATCTTTCATATTTTTCCATCAAATGAACATCATCCAACATCTCAGCAAGTGGCGGTGTTACAGACACAGTTAAAGAAAAATCACTCTTTTCCTCTTCAAGCTTTTTGAGTCTTTGTAGGAGTGGGATATAACACTCGCTAATCGCTTCAAATAACCAAAACTCCTCCAAAAAGTTTTCATATTGTGGATGTTTTACAAATGGTAAATGGGAATGTAATACTGGTATCCAATACCCTTTAATCATCTAGTTACCCCTTGTGAGTGGAGTATGAGAACTCAAATGGATTGTTTCATCGGCTTGTTTCAGTTCTTCAAACACAAAATCGCTATAGATTGGAGAGTTTGGATCTATTTTCAATGTCGCATCAAAAAGTTTTATAGTATTTGATTCAAGGATAGGTATCACATTATTCTCATCTAGTTTCAAAGATAATTTTGCAGTTAAACTCTTTCTTTTCATATCATAAGAAAAATAATAATCCCCAACACTTAAAAATGATTCAAAAGAGGATAGTTCAAGTTGATTTTCATCAACAATAGTAATACTCAATCTTACATCATTTGGATCTATTCCATACTCCTCTAAAGTTGTATCTATCACTTCCCAATAGATATACACCTTTGAGGGATTTATAGGCATCAAAGTTATACCATCAACAAAATACCTATTAGGTATCTCATATTCACTCTTTAGAGGTGCTAACTCCTCATTATTTTTTAGCACCCCACTATGTCCAATATCACCATCACTTAGACTTTCAAAAATTATTTGGTTCATATTGTCCATATTAAGATGCTCCTAACTGATTTAAATTTGCAACACCTGGTAAAATTTTACCCTCAAGAAGTTCTAAACTAGCCCCTCCACCTGTTGAGATAAATGAAAAATTATCTTTTTCACCTGATTTTAAAATAGCATTAACGGTATCTCCACCACCTGCAATTGTATAAGCATAGGTGTCTGCTATTGCATGAGCTATTTTGAAAGTTCCTTTTGAGAACAAATCAACTTCAAACATCCCCATAGGTCCATTCCAAATGATTGTATTAGAAAGTCCCACAACCTCTTCATAAAGTCTTACCGTTGCTGGTCCAATATCTAATGCTTTAAAACTATCCTCTATCTCTTGCACTGGGAGTATTTTAATATTGCTTGGATTATTGATATCATCAGTCACAACAACATCTACTGGTAAATAAACATTTACATTTGCTTGCTTTGCCATCATTAAAATGATTCTAGCTTCCTCAAGAAACTCATTTTCAAAAAGGGAATCTTTCATATCATGCCCCAAAGCTTTTAAAAATGTATTGCTCATTGCTCCACCAATAATAATTTTATTTACCTTTGGAATAATATTTTTTAAAAGGACAATTTTTGAAGATACTTTTGCTCCACCAACAACCAAAGTGATTGGTTTTAGTGGTGTAAAAAGAGCTTTTGCAAATGCACTTATCTCTTTTTTGAGTAAAAATCCACTCACACTTAGGGGGACAAACTGAGCAATACCACAAGTTGAACTATGAGCCCTATGAGATGTTCCAAAAGCATCATTGACATAGACATCACACAGTTTTGCTAAATTTTGCGATAAACCTTCATCGTTTTTCGTTTCCCCTTTGAAAAATCGAATATTTTCAAAAAGATACACTTTTCCATCCACTGGTGCAAAACTTTCAAAATTCTCTACAAATTCAACATCTTTATGTAAAAGTCTGCTGACTCTTTTTAAGAGATGTTTTGTTGAAAATTTTTCATCAATCTCTTTTGGTTGCCCAAGATGCGTTACAAGGAGAATATATTTTGCTCTATGATCAATGCAATACTCAATCGTAGCTAATGACTCTTTTATCCTTGTATCATCGGTGATATTGCGAGTATCATCCATTGGTACATTATAATCAACTCGAATAAGTATCCTTTTGTTTTCTAATTCAATATCTTTAATCGTTTTAACATTTTGCATTGTTTCTATATTTGATAACATTTGTATATCCTTTTTAATAGTTTAATTATTATACATTTTCATATAATATTCGTGTGCCATTCTACCTGAATCAAAATCATTCAGTGTATCAATCATAGAGTTTCTCATAATATCCATCCACTTTTTCTTATTTTTATAATATATTGGGAGAGCCTCATTTTCAAGTATCTCCATAAGATGAAGGTTATCAAGTCTATCTTGCTCTTCATGGGATAGCTCTTTTGCAATAGCAGGAATTGTAAAACAATTGTGACCGTGTTTTTCAAATTCTGGATGCCAACCATCTGGAATAGAGATATTTACAGCACCATTCATTGCTGCACTCATCCCACTTGTACCACTTGCTTCTCTTGTTACCCTTGGAGTATTGAGCCAAATATCAGCACCTTTTTTCAGCATCATCGAGAGATTTAATTCATACCCTATTAAAACAGCAATATTTTTATACTCTTTACTAATATAATTAATCTCATTGAAAATATTAATTGCTCCACTATCAAATGGATATGGTTTACCTGCCCAAATAATCTGAACAGGCATATCTTGACTTTTGACTAAATCTAAAAACCTCTCAAAATCATATTTTAAAAGCCCTGGTCTTTTATACTCAGCAAACCTTCTCGCCCATACAATTGTTAAAATATTTGGGTCAAACATTTTTCCGGTTTGATTTGCAACTTCAATAAAAAGCATCCTTTTGAGATGTTTTTTTCTAGCTTCAAGCTCATAATCCTCATGCTCATCCAAAGCTTTTAAAAGCCCTTTATCTGCCCAATATCGTCTATTTTGTGCATTCGTAATATAAGTTATCTCACATCTATCTTGCACCCACGACCACATTTTATTTGAAACTTCACAGTGCATTTTTGATACCGCATTTGCAATCTTAGAAGCTTTCAATGCACCTACTGTAAGGCTAAATAGGTCATTATGTGTTTCCATAAGCTCTCTCACTTCCTCGATTGCAAGTCCATTAAAAAAGCCCATCTTATGAAGTAAAAACAAGCTATGTTCTTCATTTCCAGCAGCTTCTGGGGTGTGAGTTGTAAACACTACTTGTTTTTTTATCTCTTCGAGATTTTTGTTTTTTCCATACAATTCAAATACAAGCGGAAGTGCATGCCCTTCATTCATATGGTAGATTTCAGGTCGTATTCCTAATGCTTCTAGTACCTTCACTCCCCCTATTCCTAAAATAATCTCTTGTGCAATTCTTGTTTCATTATTAGAATCATAGAGTTTATGAGTAATAGTTCTTGCAAGATAATCATTCTCATCAATATCAGTTGAAAGTAAAATAATAGGTGCTGTTCCAAAAGTTTCACTTGGAATAATATAAGCTCGTACTTTTACATCTTTTCCATTAATAGCTACATTTACAGTTATCTGCGTATCTTCTAAAAAATAGTATCTTTTTCTTCTAAATTCAACCCTAAGATTTCTATCTTCATCTCTTGCTTGATCATAATATCCATAACTCCAAAGCATCCCTATACCAATCATATTTTGTTGCAAATCATAAGCACTTCTCATATGAGATCCAGCTAAAAAACCAAGTCCACCACTATAAATTTTCAAAGCTTGATGGATAGCAAACTCCATCGAGAAGTAAGCGACACTTTTGCTATATTTAGGGCTTATTTTGTATTGTCTATATCTTTCCATTTGTTTTATCCTTCATTATTATTTTTAAACCTTCAATATTCCCATATCTTGAATCTGAAATGGCAATCTTAAGTTCACCTCTCAAATTAAAAAAAGAGCCTTTCTTATATTCTTCTTTTAAAAAATCCAAAAGCCAAATATTGTTTTGGATTACACTCCCACCAAAAACATACACTTCGCAGTTAAGGATGTTGAGTATCGTAAAAAAGGCATGCACCAATCCATCTAAAAATATCTGTTTTGTTTTCTCATCAACTTCGTTAAGCTTTAATCCTCTTAAAGCATTACCACTTACACTCAACTCCAAACAATCATCTCTTCCACATCCACATCTTGTAGTAGTTTTCCTATAGGGGATATGCCCAATTTCACCTGCGAAATTATCTTTTCCGTATAATACTTTATCCCCTATAATAACTCCACATCCAAATCCAGTTCCCACATACAAAACAGCCATCGAAGCAATATTTTCATATTGTGAATATTCATAGATTGTTGCGGCATTTAAGTCATTTTTAACCACGACATTTATATTGTATTTTTCCTCAATATATCTCTTTATGTATAATTCTTTTAGGTCTATATTTGGTGCATTTAATATCACCCCATCTCTTACTTGTCCAGCAAATGAGATAGCTATATTTTCCAAGCCTTGTTTTAACTTTATTTGACTTTCAATAAAATCTACTAAATCGACCTTATTACTTTCTAAAACAACAACCTCATCATTGTCAAAACAATATTTAAAATGGGTTCCACCAAAATCTATATATAAATTCATCTATACAACTTTAGGTACTCTTTTGAAGAATTTTTCCATGAATTATCAACATTCATATTGTGAATAGCAAGTTTTTCAAATCTACTTTTATTTGCATACAAAGAGATTGCTTTTGTAATAGCATGCATATACCAAAAGAGTGAATGCTCTTTATACACAACCCCAATACCAACTTTTTTTGAGTAATTTTCTTTATCTGTAAAATCCACAACACTATCTTTTAATCCACCTGTGTATGCAACAAGGGGAAATGCTCCATATCTCATTGTAATCATCTGATTAAGTCCACAAGGCTCAAATTTTGAAGGCATCACTAAAAAATCACAAGCTGCATAGAGCCTTCTGCTATAAGCTTCATCAAATCCAACACTAATATGAATATTTTGATATTTTCCTATCAAATTAGTAAATATGTGATTATAATAATTCTCTCCACTTCCCAAAATAACAAAATTAATATCTAAATCTTTTATGAGATGCAAGCTTTCAATAATCAAATTGACACCCTTTTGTTCTGTAAATCGTCCTATAAAAACAAACAAAGGTTTATCATTCCCCTCTAAACTCAACTCTTTTAAAAGTTTTATTTTATTTTTCCCTTTGAGTTCGTAGCTTTTTGCATCGTAATTTTGTACTATGTTTGTATCCGTTTTTGGATCAAATACATCATAGCCAAGCCCATTTAAAATCCCCTCTAGCTTATAATTATTTACCTTTAAAGTATCCTCTAAACTATGACCAAAGGCACTTGTTTGTATCTCTTTTGCATAGCTAGGACTTACTGTTGTCACTTTATCACTATAAAAAATACCAGCTTTTAAAAAGTTAACACTATCAAAGTATTCAAGTCTATCATTTTTAAAACACTCATCCCATGAAAGTTCAAGCTCATCTACAACATTTTTAGAAAATATCCCTTGATATGCCATATTGTGTATTGTAAAAACAATTTTTTGGGACAAAAAGTATTTTGTTTTAGCCAAAAGTGCTACAAGTGCTGTTTGCCAGTCGTTGATATGGATAGCATCAATTTTTAGATTAAGTCTTTGCATCGTTTCGATGATTGCATAGGAAAATAACCCAAATCGTAAAGAATTATCTCCAAAATCGCCAAATCTATCATCATACATGCCATCTCTATCACATAATATAGGATTGTACAAAAAGAGTTCAAAGTTACTATCTCTTTTAGTAAAAACATCAATTTGATGTCTTGTACCACAAAGCCAGATATCAAAACTTGTCCCTTGATATTCGATACCATGCTTATCTCTATTGACAATTTTATAGAGTGGCATTATTGTATAAACAGTAGCACCTCTTCTTAAATCTTGCGGTAAACTATAGGCAACATCAGCTAAACCACCACTTTTTGCATAGGGAAAAATTTCACTTGAACCAAACAAAATATTCATCACTCTCTCCTTAATTTATTAGCAACTTCACTTGGTAACACACTATTTATATATATTCCACTATCAAGTTCAAATCCAGCAATTCCAGCCAATCTTGGATAGATATTGATAGAAAATCTAAAATACTCTTTTGCCGTTGTTGTACAATTTTCATAGGGATGATTTTTAAAAATCATATTAAATGAAAACTCCCCCAAACTATTTTTATATTTTGTAAAAATATGATTCAAAGCTGAAGCTAGATGAGCTATTGTAGTCTCTTTGAGTTCCATAATGGTTGCAATCTTCTCTTTTGCAACAATCTTCACTTCATATGGAAATTTTGAAGCATAAGGAGCATAGCATACAAACGATTCATTTTCAAAAATAAAATTTTTCTCATATTTTTTCTCTTCATATACCAAATCATCTAACAATGCCCTTTTGAATTGATGATAATATTCTTTTTGATATTTTATCTCTTCTTCTATATCATTAGGCACAAAAGGCATAGCTATAAGTTGTGAATGGTCATGTGTTTGCGATGCACCAGCAAGTGAGCCAGAATTTTTAAATAAACTCACATATTGCAATCTTGTGTCTTTTTTCAGACTCTTGACCCTACTTTTACAAATAGTTAAATAATCAACAAATTCATTCACATCATAATTAAACATGGTTTTCTTATGATTTGGTGTTTCTATAATAACCTCATGAGCTCCAAAACCATTAAAAATATCAAAATAATCATCTTTTTTTCCAATTGATTCGGTATCAATTGACAAAACATTATATAGATTTGGGACAACTCTCGTTTTCCAAGTTACACTATCCCCAATTCTTTCAATTTCAGCTGGTGTTAGATACTCATTTCCAACATCAAATGGACAAATATTATTTTCAATATTCTTATCTACTTTGTTTAAAAAATTGTTTGGTCTATGTGCTCTGTTTGGAGCAAATAACACCCATTTTTTACTTAATTTACAATATCGAAACTCTGAAGTTTCATTGTTTTCTATTATTGTTTTATGCATAGCACTATTTGATGAACTTGAAAACTCATTTTCAAAAACAATTGGTTGGATAATTGTTTGTGGTATCTGCATACCCATAATCGTATAAATATTTGCCAAATGGAGCCGAAATAAATCATCAAATTTTCTTTTTTGAATCGTAAAATGGTCATCATCATACCACCAAAACCAATCACTTCCAAGTGCTATCATAAATTCATTTTTTATTGCTAGTTGCTTTGTATCATCTAGGCTTTTGCTATATTGGAAATAATCTTTTTTTGTTTGACATAAAAGCTCCCAAGCCTTATTTTTTTGTCTTTTCCCTATCCAGATATCAAAATTTCCATTTATCCAGCTTCCTGTTGCAATATTTTGTATATCCTTTGGAGCGATAGATAGATTCTCAACTTCACTAGGAACTATAGTTTTTATAAAGTTTGTATTATTTTTCAATTCACTATAAAGGGTTTTGAAAAACTCTAACCCATTGTTTTTATAATATTCCCAAGCATTTTCACCATCCAAAATAACACTTACAATACAATCTGAACCTTTTTGTGTATTGATTTTTTGAAGTCGTAAAATAAAATCTTTCACTGCATCTTTTGGATTTTGCTTACTATATTCAAATCCAATCAAGTCACTTAAAAGTTTATCTCTAAAAAATAAAGTTATATCATTTCGTATATCTTTATAATTGTCATACAAGAGGTTTTTATCTTGATTTTGGAGTGATTTATACAAAATCTCCTCATCAGTTCCTATCCAAGATATTTTATTTTGACTAAAAAGTTCTAAAGCTTGTAAGCTAACCGAACCCTCAGCTGGCCAAAAACCTTTTGGATAAAAACCAAAAATATCATAAAAATATTGTATTGCATCTTCTACTTGTAAAGCAAGACAATCACGAAATTCACAATCAATATTGGGCAAAACTGTATCTTCATTTGCCTCTTTTGCACTTTGTATATCTAAGAGTAAAGGGGCGATTGGATGATAAAAAGGTGTTGTTGCAATCTCTATCTGCCCTTTTAGTGCAAGTTCTTTATAAAAAGGGATAATTTTTCTACAAAACACTATAAGTTCACCCAGTAAATCGATTTTTTGTTTGTGGGAAAAATTAGCACCTTGAACAAGTAAACTTTTTACTAAATGGTTATTGTCTCTTAAATAATTGCCACACCATGAGAGTAAAAATAAAACCTCTGTATCAACTATCTCTTCAAAAGTAAAATTTTGTAAACTCTTATGGGCTTTTAAGTATTTTACATAAAGCTCATTGTATCGCCATAATGGCTTGATAAGATTCTCTTCATTTGATAAAAAAAGATACTCTTGTAATTTTTCAATCTCCTTTTTATCTAAAAGCTCAACATCTTTCTTTATTACTTCAAGCAACTCATCATTTGCACTATCGTCGCTATACGATTTTATTTGAACCAATAGTGATGGAACAAGATTGAAAGTTGCTTTTATCCCATCAAACCCACTAAGCATATAAGGCATATCGTAATAATCTTTTATTGCATGCAAAAACACCCAAGGCATCTTTGTTTTTTTAGCTACATCATCCCCATAGTAAGGTTGATGCATATGCCAAATACAATTCAAATAAATCATTTTATTCTTGTATCCAAGAGTCTATTTTTGCTTTATATTCATCAAATATCTTATTTGCATTTTCATGATTTTTTGCTTGAATATAGATATTTAAAAATTCTTGATGTTGATCTGGAATCATCAAAATCCACTCTTTTTCATCGAGCCAAATCTTAACACCATCAGTATGTGATGATTTTTTATCCGCTCCATCTTCAAGGAATTTTCTCATCATTTTCCCTTTATATTCACTAGGACATGCTACATTTTCCCCTCGATATGCAAATTCAGGTAATTCACTTATAATTTGGCTTAGTTTTCTTCCACTAAAAATCAAACATTCTAAAAATTTAAAACTTGAAAAAACAGCATCGGTGCTTAAACCAAATTCACTAAATGCAAAATGACCATCAGTATTTGCAATCAAATCATATTCTTTAAGCTGTTTTGCTTTAAATCCACCAAACTTACCTGTTGTTACCTCCAAATTCTCATATAGGATATAATCTGGCATCCATGCAGGGAGAAATATCTTTTTAATTTCATGACAACTATTATTTAAAATATGAAGCAATACAAGAAGTAAAATATAATCTTTAACTAAATTTCCCTCATCATCAATCACTTGAAATTTTTGCCCATTTGGATAGATCAATACCCCACAATCAAGCCCTAAAGATTTTACAATTTTTCCTACCTCTTGTTGAGATTTTTTGATGATTGATGGGAGTTTTTGAAGTTGTTTATCATCTTCGTAAGCATTAAGCATAATAGACTCAATCCCCAAATCATTTAGGATTTTTGGATAGATTTTTGAAGTTGATCCAAACATCAAATCAGCCGCAATTTTTATCTCTTTATTTTTGAAAAGGTTTTTATTTGTCTTTTCTTTAACTGCTTTGGTGTATTGTTCAATAGCATCCAAATCTTCAAAAATCTCACCTATTTCATTAAATCTCACCCTTCTAAAATTTTCTCTAAAGAAGATTCTTTCAATATTTTTTGCCAAATTTGTATCAATCAATAAAGCTTCATTTGTATAAAAAATTATCTCAGTTTCCTCTTGATTTCTTACAGATTGTCTAATATGAACCCCAGCAACTACATCATCTTTATGTGCGAGATTATGTCTCATCACAACAGAAGGGACACTAAAAATATCTATAACATTGATACCACTTGAGAGCATTCCACTTAAAAATGACCGCTTTAACATTCGTGAACTTTTGTGATAATCTCGTGAAAGGTACATTTTACTTCCAGCAGGTAAAATAGAACCAAAAGACTCAGCAAGTTTTACAGCAAGTTCGCAAGAGAGTTCAATATTAACACGACCAACAACTGTCCCAGATTCAAAGATGGAAGCTTTATATTTATCTCCCCAAATAACATTGTTGCTAATAACAGCATTTTCTTCTATAGTTTTATTTGGCCAAACCATGACATCTTTTAAAAATGTCACCCCTTTGTCAATGGTACATTTTTCAGCAATTATCAGCCCCTCTTTTGCTTTTACTTTTTTATCTATTTTTATATCATTACATAAAACTGCATTGTTAATTTTTGATTTTTCACCAATAGTGTTTTTGTTCCAAACTATTGTGTTTTCAAGCTTTACGCTCTCTTCGATTAAACAATCTTCACCAATAGCAATATTAGCAAGTTCACAATTTGCTTTTATCTGGGTATTTTTACCAATAACTACCATCCCTTGGACACTTGCACTTGGCTCAATAGAAGCACCATCTTCAAGATATAAAACTCCATCTGGATAGTTTATCTTCTCACCTTTTATAGGAAGGGTAATTGTCCCATCAAAAATATCCCCATACACTTCACGGTAACTTTCAGGATTTCCAACATCTCTCCAATACCCTTCAATCAGACATCCCCAAAGTGTTACATCATTTTTCATCAAAGTTGGAAATAAATCTTTTGCAAAATCAAAGTTCTCTCCATCAGGGATATAGTTCATAATCTCTGGTTCAATGATATAGATACCTGTATTAATTGTATCGCTAAACACCTCTCCCCAACTCGGTTTTTCTAAAAATTTTTGAATTTTCCCATCTTCTGAAGCAATAACCACACCAAATTGTAAAGGATTTTCTACTGGTGTGAGAGCTATCGTAAGTGAAGATTTTTTATCTTCGTGAAATTTATAAATTGTTTTAAAATCAAAATCTGTAACTAAATCTCCACTTACAATAATAAAAGTCTCATCTAAAAACTCTCTAGCAAATCCAACAGCACCAGCAGTACCATAGTCATCATCTGGTAAAACATATGAAATATTCACACCAAAATCTTTTCCATCTTTAAAATAATCTTTAATAACATCTGGCATAAAATAGAGCAAAACAGCTATGTCTTTTATCCCTAAATCATCTCTGAGTTTTATGATGATATGCTCCATCATTGGTCTATTTAAAATTGGTAACATCGGTTTTGGAATACTATTGGTTAAAGGTTGTATCCTTGTACCAAATCCACCAGCTAATACTATCGCTTTCATCTATCTTCCTTTTTTTGATCTCAACTTCATATTTGAATTATGACACCATTATTCTTGAAATCTTATTGTATTACCAACAAGATAAGATAAATTATAATGTAACCAAATTACAGTAAGATTACGAAAAATGAAAAGAACACATTAGGAAAAATAAAATGAACACTACAAAGCTACTCTTTGGTATCCATTGCCATCAGCCAATTGATAATTTTGACCATGTTATATATGAAGCGATTGCAAAATCATATAAACCTTTCTTCCAAACTTTAGAAAAATTTCCACATTTTAAATGTTCAGTTCATTTTAGTGGTTGGCTTTTGGAATTTATAGAGAAAAATGATACAGAACTTTTTTCACTTATGCAAAAACTCTCACCTCAAATTGAATTTTTCAGTGGTGGTTTTTATGAACCTATTTTAGCTTCTATCCCATCAATTGATAGAATCGCCCAAATAGAAAAGCTAAGTAGTTACATCACAAAAAACTTTAATCAAACTCCAAAAGGACTTTGGCTAACTGAGAGAGTTTGGGATGATTCAATTATCAGTGATTTAGTAAAATGTGGTATAGAATATGTGATAGTTGATGATTATCATCTTTTATCAAATGGAACCACACAAAATCTTCATGGGTATTATCTTACAGAAAATAACTCTAATATTATCGCTATTTTCCCTATTAGTAAAGATTTACGGTATGCGATTCCATTTTCTTCTATAGATCAAATCAAAGAGCAACTCCACTCATTTAGCAATAAAGATGGTTCAAACGGTGCTATTATCTTTGATGATGGGGAAAAATTTGGAATCTGGCCAAAAACATATGAGTTGTGTTATGAACATGGTTGGCTTGAAGATTTTTTTAGACTGGCTTGCGACAATGAAATAATAGAAACACAAACATATAAAGAGTTTTACGAATCAAATAAGCCCCTTGGTTTAGTCTATCTTAAAACAGTTTCCTATGAAGAGATGGGGCATTGGTCAAATTTAGATAGAAGTTATCACTATAGTCAAAGTGGGATTTGGAAAAACTTTTTTATCAAATATCAAGAGAGCAATTGGATACATAAAAGGGTTTTAGAACTTTCCAAAAATAAGATAGATAACCCTATTTATCTTGATTGTTTACACAAAGCACAGTGTAATGATGTCCTTTGGCATGGGGTATTTGGTGGAATTTATTTGCCAAACCTACGAGACAATGCTTATAGATATATCATTGAATGTGAAAAGATGCAACCGCTAGAACCAATTTCCATTTACGATATAGATTTTGATGGATATGAAGAGTATAAACTTGTAAGTGAAGATTTGGTGGTGATTATTAAACCAAATCTAGGAGCTTCTATCGTTGAACTCGATATAAAAGATAAAAATTTCAATCTTTTAAATACCCTTACTAGAAGAGATGAGGAGTATCACAAAGATATCAAAAAAGAGGCGTCAGTAGCAACAAATGAAATCGCTACCATTCATGACAATCAACTTACTATGGATGAAAATGTAAAGATAGTTTATGATTCTTATTTAAAAAAAGGATCTATAAATTCCCTTTTTGATGATTCACTTGAATGCAACGAACTTATCAATTTTGGTGATGCTCTATTTACACCGATAAAACAAAATAAATCTATTTTTCAGCATAATTTTTATCTAGTGGATGAAAAGGGAACACTCAAAAAAGAATACTCTTTAAAAGGTAATATTTTAAAAACAAATATCACTTTGGAAACAAAAGTACAAAATCAAATGAGATTTATAGATGAGTGGAATCTCCATTTTGCTATTTATGATATTTTAGAAATCAACGGAAATCTTTTGGAAGATAATACAACATTTATTTCAGATAGATTAGAGATATATGACCCTTATCTTGGTAAAAAAATCATATTTGATTTGGGATGTGAAAGAGAAATTTTCATACAGAAAGATTTTACTGTAAGTCAAAGTGAATCTGGGCTTGATTTAACATTCCAGCATCTCTCTTTCCAATTTGTAACCAAGTTTAGTCATACTCTTCATTACACAATAGCATTTAAAATCGAAGAGGGAAAATGAAAAAAGTAGTAATAATTGGTGGCGGTTTTGCTGGAATCTATGCACTTAGAGAACTAATCAAACAAAGTGATATTAAAATCACAATCATAGATAAACACCCTTATCATAACTTGCAACCAGAAGTGTATGATTTAATCGCAAACAAATCAAACATCTCAGATGTTACGATTGATTTACCAAGCCTTTGTGCTGGTTTAAATCACTCTTATTTGGAATTTAAAAATCTTAGAGTCACCTCTATTGATTTTCAAACTCAAAATATTTCCACTCAAGAAAAAGAGACAATCACCTATGATTATATCATCTTAGCAATGGGGACAAGGACACTTTTTCCTAATTCAATTGATGGACTAAACAACACAGATGATATAAAAAAACTTCATAAAGCACTCTTTTTTAAACAAAGTTTCGAAACACAACTTTTCAATAAAGTAAGTGATGAAGCAAAAAAATGTGATAAAACACATATTGTTGTAGTTGGTGCAGGTCTTAGTGGAGTGGAGATTGCAGCTGAGATGGCAAACTATGCAGAACATTTTTTTGAAAGGGGGAATTTTATTTGTGAAAATCTCAAAATCTCCCTTATTAGTTCAGGAGATACAATCTTAAGTGGATTTCATCCTAAAATTATCCAGATGTCAAACGATAGACTCAAAAATTTAAAAATTAATATTATTACCAATGCAAAGATGACAAGTTGTGATAAAAATTTTCTCTATTTAAGTAATGGCACACATATCAGGTACTCTTTTGTTATTTTTGCTGGTGGAATTGAAGCTTCAAATCTTTCTACAAAACTACAACTTTCTAAAAATAAAAAAAATCAAATTATTGTCAATGAATTTTTACAAACAAAAGAGTATCAAAATGTTTTTGCGATAGGGGATATTGCTCAAATTAAAAACAAAGAGGGAGTCATTATGCCTGCAAATGTTACTGTTGCAAAAATAAGTGCAAAATATGCAGCAAATAATGTTATAAATAGTATCAACAACAAAGAGTTGAAAGTTTGTGACCCAAAACTTGAAGGAACTCTCATCGCACTTGGTGGAAGATATGCTGTTTGTGACCTCTATGGAATGGTACAAGTAAAAGGTTTCATAGGGTATCTAATAAAACAATTTGTATTTTTACGGTACAAACTCCCACTTTTACGAATTATTAAAAATGGGCATAAAAAGCTAATAATGTAATCCTATTTTTTGATATAATCGCACAAAAAATTGGAGTCGTTTATGAAATATATATTTTTAATTTTAGTGGTATTTTTCTTTGGAGGATGTACTGGGCAACCAACCTCTTGTATCTCAAAACAAGAGTTAGTTTCAAAAAGTTATAGTGAGCTTTCCCTTGTAGCCAAATCGATTAAAGAGCAAGAAAAGCCAATGGATGATTTTGCAACATTTATTGGCATTATGAAAAATTATGTAAGTGACTACTCAAATACAATTGAAGCAAGTGCTTATCTTTCAAATGCCCTAAGGGTTTTACCAATCCCTTATGCAGGAGAGGTTTCAAATGCTACAAAATTAGTTTCAAATAGTTTAGTGCATCTAAATAACACAGCAACCGCTCTGCATAAATATAGAGAATCTAGTGCGATTTTTCTTCAAAGATACAATCAACTAGGGGAAAAACCAACCCCAAAAGCACTTGCAGAACTCTCTTTGTATGCAGATAGCACTCTTATTGTTGATGCTCTTAACTTAGAAGGAAATATGGTGCAAATCTCAAAAACAACAGAAGCACTTGTAACTGCCACACAAATCATCTCTACAACTTCAACAACAGCTTTAAACTATCTTGGAAAAGCAAAATCTCTTCTAGGCGGTGGTTCTGAGGAGGTTTCTCTTGAAGAAAAAAATATCATTACAAAATCAAAAGATGGTTTCAAATCAAACTTAGTCCAACTTAATAACCATATCAATATGCTTAAAAATAGTGCTATGTTCAATCGTCAAGGTATTGCAAAAGCGAGAGTGATTTCAGATTTAGCAGTTGAGGTTGATAATACTTCAAAAATGTAATCATTAAGAAGCCAATAGAGATTATAATACCTCAAATAGAATTTTCAAAGGATACAAAATGGCACTTAAAGTAGCAATAAATGGAACAGGTAGAATTGGTTTAATAGTAGCAAAAATAGTGATGAGCAGAGATGATTTGGAGCTTGTAGCTATCAATTCAACAGCAAAACTTGATATGTTGGTATATCTACTCAAATATGACTCTGTTCATACAGGAGTTGATGCAAAAATAGTTGATGAAAACACTATCTGGGTTAATGGTAAAAATATCACTGTTTTTAATAAAAGAGACCCAAAAGATGTTGATTTTGGTGGATGTGGAGCTAAAGTTGTTATAGAGTGTACAGGTGCATTTTTAACAACAGAATCTTGTCAAGCTCATTTACGAAATGGTGTAGAAAAAGTAGTTATGTCAGCTCCTGCAAAAGATGATACACCAACTTTTGTACTCAATATCAACACAGATATTTATAATAACGAAGCGATTATCTCAAATGCAAGTTGTACAACAAACTGTTTAGCTCCTATTTGCAAAGTATTAGATGATACATTTGGGATTGAAAATGGACTGATGACTACAATTCATGCTTACACAAACGACCAAAATATCTTAGATGTAAAACACAAAGCTGATTTTAGAAGAGCAAGAGCAGCGGCTGTAAATATGATACCAACTACAACAGGAGCAGCAAAGGCTATCGGACTTGTGATGCCACAACTAAAAGGAAAACTTAATGGCTATGCAATGAGAGTTCCTACGGTTGATGTTTCAGTAGTTGACTTAACTGTAAACTTAAAAAAAGAGGTTACAAAAGAGGAAATAAACGAAGCTATTGCAAAAGCAAGTGAAGGGACTTTTAAAGGTTTGATTGAGATTGATACAGATAAAAGAGTTTCAAGTGACTTTATAGGAAGTAGCTATAGTGCGACTTTTATCCCTGATATGACAAGTGTAGTTGAGGGAAAAACTGTAAAAGTTTTAGCTTGGTATGACAATGAATGGGGATATAGCTCAAGACTTGTAGATATGGTGAGCTTTGTAGGAAATAGATAATGGTTACATTTGAGACAAAATTTGAACCAAAAATTGGAAAAAAAGCAAAAGAGTTTATTGAAAACTCTTTTACAAAACTAAAAAAAGAAAGAGATAGTAAAAGTGTTGGTTACTACACTCTACCAAATACAACTGCACCTTTATTTGAAAAAATTGAAAGCTATATAGCTAACAATGAAGATTTACAAAATAATCGTATCAAAAATCTAGCAATTATTGGGATTGGTGGGTCTAGTTTGGGTACAAAAGCGATTGATGCTATTTTAAGATTTAAAAATAATTCAGATATAAATTTACTCTTTTTAGAAAACGGCGACCCTATCAACATCAATCAAAATTTAAAAAATATCAACAAAAGCGATACAATTTTTATTGTTATTAGCAAATCTGGTACTACAATAGAGACAACTTCTATCTTTAAATATATCCTTGATAGATTCAAAATAGATTTGAATTCAAGTGACACCTCAAAACTTATAGCTATTACAGATGAGGATTCACCTTTATGGAAATTTGCTTTAAAATACAATATTGTAAAATTCTCAATTCCTAAAAATGTGGGGGGAAGATTTTCAGTTCTAAGTGCTGTTGGACTTGTTCCCTTGTCGATTGTTGGTTATGATATAAAAGCTATTATGGATGGTGCTTTGCAATTTGAAGAGGATTTTTTTGCAAAAAAACACAATCATCTGCTAACAAAAGCATACTACTACTATAAAAAAGGGAAAGATAAACCAATTAATGTACTCTTTTCTTATGCAAGTTCATTTTCTTATTTTAACCAATGGTATGTACAACTTTGGGGTGAAAGTTTAGGGAAATTTGACAAAACAAATAAAAAAGTGGGGCTTACACCTGTTGGGCTAGTTGGGAGTGTCGATCAACACTCATTTTTACAACTTGTGATGCAAGGTCCAGAAAATAAAACGGTTACTTTTATAAAAATAAACGATTTTGAAACAGATATAAAAATACCAGATATCAGGCTTGAGGGTATTAATGGGGTAAATTTTATCAATAATCACACTTTTGCTGAACTTATTAATGCTCAGTGTTTAGCAACTTTAGAGAGTGTCAATGAAGCTGGAATTCCAGTCGATTTAATAACAATCGATAGGGTTAGTGAGGCTAATTTAGGTTCTTTAATATACTATTATGAATTATTAACCTCTTGTGTTGGTGCGATGTTTGATATAAATACTTATGACCAACCAGGTGTTGAATTTGGAAAGAAAAAGTTAGTAAAAAAATTTGTAAAAGAGGCTTAAAAATTATGGGGATAGCAATACTTACTTCAGGTGGAGATTGTGCAGGGATGAATCCTGCTGTAAAACAATTTGTTGATTATTGTTACATAAAGGGCGTGCAACCCTATTTGATATATGATGGACTAGAGGGTTTAATTGATGGGGATATCAAAAAAGCAACCCATAGTGATGTCGCTGGTATCTTGCATCAAGGGGGCACTATACTTCGTTCATCTCGTTCAAAACGATTTTTTGAATATGAGTATAGAAAACAAGCTTATGAAAATCTTGTAAGTCATGGGATAAACAAATTGGTTATACTTGGTGGAGATGGTTCTTTTAGGGCACTAAAACAATTTTATCATGACTTTGGAATAGAATTTATAGGGATTCCTGCTACTATCGATAATGATATTTTTGGGACTGATTATTGCTTAGGTGTTGACACCTCATTAAATATTATAAGAAATGCAACTGATGCGATAAGGGATACTTCCGCTTCATTTAAAAGAGGCTGTGTTATCGAAACGATGGGTCGAGATTGTGGTTATTTAGCACTTGTTTCAGCACTTACCTGTGGAGCTGAAGTGTGTGTTGTACCAGAACTTGAAACCGATTTAGACTCCCTAGCAAAAAAACTCAAAAACCAGCTTTTTTTAGGGAGAAAATATATTGTGGTTATTGTAGCTGAGGGGACTAAAAAAACTGAAAAGCTTGTGAATTGGTTAGAGGAAGATGTTGGAATCGAAACAAGAGCTACAATTTTAGGGCATATCCAAAGAGGTGGAAATCCAACAGTGTATGACAGACTTATGGCTGTAGAATTTGTGACATTTGCGATTGATAAAATTTTAGAGAAAGATACAAACGATGGCTTAGTGATAGTCTATAAAGATGGAAAATTTGATTTTGTCACTATTGATTATGTCAATTCTTCAAGATATTCTATCAAACAGAGTTTGCTTGATATGGCACAAAGTATGACAAGATAAGGTTTAAAAATATGAAAAAACAATTATTAACAAATCTCTACAACGAGTTAGAAGTTTTAAAAAACGAATTGATAGAACACTCTTGCGATAACAGCAACAATCAAAGCATCCAAAATCTAAAAGCTTACACCTATCTTCGTTCAAAAGATATAACAACATTGCAAGAGAAACTTACAAGCTTTGGACTCTCTTCTCTTGGAAGATCACAAAGTTGTATTATAAGTGCTATCAATCAAGATTTGATAATCTTATCAGCACTACTTGGAACCAATACGAAACAACTAGAAGCTGAAAATAATTTTCTAAATTTCAATCAATCAAAAGAGCTTATGGATAAAAATGCAACTGTTTTTGGAGCAGCTGATAGTGAATTGATAACAAAAATTATGGTTACACTCCCTAGTTTTACCAAAGACTCCCCTATTCTTATTAAAAACTTAATCTCGATAGGAACCTCTGTTTTAAGAATAAATACCGCTCATGACAATCCATCGGCTTGGAGGGAGATGGCTAAAACGATTCAAGAGGAAAATAAACTTCAAAATAAAGATACAAAAATCTATGTTGACCTCGCAGGACCAAAAAATAGAACAGGTTCTATTGTAAAAGTTGTACAACCTTTTAAAATTGGTTCAAAAGAGGGGAAAAAAGTTGAAATTGTTCCCCAAATCTTAGCTCATTTTCACACAAAAGGGGAAGGTGAAGATGAAAGGGAACTTGCGACATTGGTTGTCGATGATAACTTCTACCTCAAAGCATATAAAGCAAAACATAAAGTGATTATTTTAGATTTTGAAAAAGAAAAAAAACACTCTTTTAAAGTGATTGTAGAGAATGAAAGATTATTTGCGATAGTAGATAAAAAAGTATTTATATCTCCAGATACAAAGATAATGTTGAAATTGCAAGAAAAAACATTAAAATCAAAACTACATAACTTTATCACTCAACCTGAGGTTATCAGACTTTTTAGAAACGATAGTATTATTATCACACCAAATGAAATAGATGGTAGCTCAAACTATGATTATGAAGGGAGCCTCTATTTCTCTATCATTAGCTGTAGCAATAAAGAGATTTTTAATTATGTTCAAGTTGGAGACAATATTTTTATTGACGATGGTAAAATAGGCTGTAAAGTTGAAAAGATTCTTCCAATAGGTTTAGAGTGTCGTGTTTTTTTAGCTAAAGAAAATGGAACAGTGCTTAAAGAAGAAAAAGGGATCAATTTTCCAGATACAGATTTAGTCATCAGTGCTATCACACCAACGGATGAGAGAAATTTTAATGATATCGTAGAGTATGCAGATATCATAGGTATCTCTTTTGCTCAATCAAAAGAGGATATCAAAAAACTACAAGAGTTGCTTCAAGGAAAAAATAAAACCAATATCGCAATAGTTCCAAAAATAGAAACAAAACTTGCACTTAAAAATCTTCCACAAATTTTAGAGCAACTTTTACAAAGTGAAAAATATGCGGTTATGATAGCAAGAGGTGATTTGGCGATTGAGGTTGGATTTGATAATCTCCCATATATCCAAGAGGAGATTTTTAGTATTTGTGAAGCTGCTCATGTCCCTGTCATCTATGCAACTCAAATTCTTGAGGGGAAAATGAAAAATAACCTCCCTAGTCGTGCTGAAGTGATAGATGCAGCAAATGCTCAAAGGGCAGATTGTGTGATGCTGAACAAAGGTCCGTTTGTTGTTGATACGGTTGTGTCTATAAAAAATATTCTAAGAAGTGTTCATACACTTTTTCATAAAAATAGACAACTTCTTAGTGTTTGTGAACTGTGGAGA
>CAZHJR010000013.1:0-9088 GCA_964533335.1 uncultured Helicobacter sp.
AAAACCTTGAAATACCCTCTTGGTATATCTGTTATCAAAAGATAATTTGTAACTAACATATAACTAATCAGATATCACTTTGTAACCCATTTTTTGTATATTTTTTTCCGTAAAAGAACTACGAGAAAGGAACAGTTATTGCTCCTTTTTTTAGGATTTTATACTACTTTTAAAGGAAATAAAATGGTAATTACTAAAACACTCACAAAAATAGAAAATCAATTTGCCTGCGAAATCTCTTTGGCAAAAGCAAATGGCTATCACGGTGTCCTTATCTCTTCAGATGGAGAGTATGATTTAATTTATCTTGAAGATACAAAAGACAAAGAGTATATTTTAGATATGGCTTTTGAACTTGGATGGGATAAGTTTTTTTTAGTTGATATCAGCGGAAAACAAAATAAAAGTAAGTTTTTCAATCTCTCTTTATTGAGTGCTGCATAATAATTACTAACACAAATCTATGGTAAAAATACGGCTAAAATTTATCTATTTTATCGTGTTTGTAATCAAATTCTTTTAGTTTTTCTATCTCTTCATCACTAAATCCAGCTCTTATACGAGCTTCGATATTGAGTGATTTATTCGTTTTAAAAGAATTTGGATAAATTTTATTTACAATATCAAAATAATTACAACTAAAATTTTCCAATTGAGAGCAACCATATTTGTACCAACGATCACCCTTTTGAACATGAGAAATCTCCTCTTCTAAAATAATTTTTAAAGCTTCAATTATCTCTTTTGTTTTTGGGATAGATTCTAATTTTTTAATAATGGCTTGATTTGAATCTAAGCCGTTTGCTTCCATATATCTTGGGATAAAAGCCATCCTTTGCACTAAAGTAAGTGATCGCATACTTGCTTCAAACAATCCCTGATGGACAGGAATCTCACCATACTGTACACCGTAGTTTTCTAATAAATCACAAATCATCTTAAAATGTCTTATCTCATCATCAGCAACTTCAAGCCAATCTTTATAGTATTCATATGGTAAATCCCTAAATCTATAACAAGCATCGAGTGCTAAATCAATCGCACTATATTCAATATGTGCAATTGCATGCAAAAGTGCAATTTTACCTTCATCTTCATGGAGATTTTTTCGCTGTTTTACTTCATGTGGTTTAACAATAGTACAGATTTTATAAAATGATGGTTTTGTGAATAATAGAGGAGTTTCAAGCTGTGTAAAATCTACATTATTTACTAAAAACTCTTTATAAAGTATGGTAAATAATTTAAATTTTAAAATAGGATTTGTTTCAATTAGAATCTGTTTGATTTCATAAAAAAAGTTTTTCAAGATAATTCCAAATCACAATTGATAATCTTAAAAAACTTTACATTTTTATTTATATCTATGTGTTATTCTACCTTTGTCAAGTGAATAAGGTGTTATCTCAACCCTTACCATGTCACTAAGTAAAATTTTAATATAATGCATTCTCATTTTCCCAGATATATGACATAGAACTATATGTCCATTATCAAGTTCTACCCTAAAAGTTGCATTTGGTAATACCTCTACCACCTTACCATCAATAACAATTACATCATCTTTTGCCATTTTTTATTATCCTTTTTTTAATTGAAATGGCTTCTTTCGTTGCCATTTTTTTCCTTTTTTTAAATCTTTGTTAATATTTCTGCTTTGCCATTTACTATAGCAACTTGGTGTTCATAATGACTTGTTCTCAGTCCATCACGACTTCTTACAGACCACTTATCAATTTTATCAATCACTGGTTCCTCATCTTTTTGACAAATCATCGGTTCAATACAAAACACCATACCATTTTTTATTTTTGGTCCTTGCATTGCATTTTTTCCCTCAAGATAATTTGGTACCTCAGGATCACAATGAGGTTCTCTCCCTATTCCATGACCACAAAACCGAACAAGAGGAACATACCCTCGTTTGGTAATAAAGTTTTCAAGGGCTAAGCTAAGTTCTTTAAACCGCATCCCTTCCCTAATGATACTAATAGCATAATAAAGTGCATCTTTACTACAAGCTATTAAATCTTCATCTTCTTTTGATATTTTACCTATTGGTATTGTGATAGCAGCATCTCCATACCATCCATCAATTTCACTTCCAATATCAATACCTAAAATATCACCATCTTGCAATACTTGATTTGTTGGAACACCATGTATAATAACTTCATTTAATGATGTACAAATAGCATTAGGAAATCCATACAACCCTTTAAAAGAAGGTCTTGCACCAAGACTTAAGAGGTACTCCTCACCCAATTTATCAACATCCAATAAAGTCATCCCAGATTTTACATTATTTTGTAAGTAAGAAAGAGTCTTCGCAACCGCATTCCCTGCGATTCGAAGCTTTTCTATTTCGTTTGTTTTTCGTAAAGGTATTGCCAAGAGTTATAAACCTACAGCACTTAAAGTTTTATATTTATTCATATATTGTTGTGCTTCTATTTTTCTCATAGTATCAATAGCAACTTGAACAACAATCATAACAGCAACTCCACCAAAGAAAAATGGTACACCCATAGCTTTTACAATAAGCCAAGGAACAGTTGCAACAGCACCTAAATATATAGAACCCCAAAATGTCAATCTACTTGCAGTTTCATTTAAAAAGTCTTTAGTAGTATCACCCGTTCTAATCCCAGGGATAAAACCACCTTGTCTTTTTAAATTTTCACTAATATCTTTTGCATTGAATGTAATTGAAGCATAAAAATATGCAAAAAAGACTACAAAAAGAAAAGTTAAAAGATTAAATGTATAACTATTTGGATTAAGATAATCTGCGATAATCATTACATACTCATTTTGACTCCCTTGTAAGATAGTAGAAGGAAACATTAAAATTGCACTTGCAAAAATAACAGGGATAACACCACTCAGGTTTACTTTTATTGGAATATAGTTCATAATTCTTTTTGATTGATTTTCCATCATCACCTTTTTACTATAAGTGATAGGGATCCTTCTTTCAGCAAGTTCAACATATATTATAAATCCAACTGTAGCAAGTATTATCACTAATAATGCAATAACCGTTAAGAAATTCATTTGTCCATTATTTACTAACTCAACTGTTCCACCTATAGCACTTGGTATAGCAGAAACAATTCCAGCGAAAATAATCAAGCTTATACCATTCCCAATACCTCGTTGTGTGATTTGTTCACCAATCCACATAAGAAGCATAGTTCCTGTAACCATCGATATTGTAGCTACAAAGATAAAAGTATTTAAATCTAGCATAATTGCACTTGCACCAGTTTTTCCTGTAAGTGAATTAAGTCCCATAGAAACACCAATAGCTTGAATGATAGTAATAACAATAGTTGTATATCTTATGATTTGCATATATTTTTGCATACCATCCCTCTCTTTTTTCATTTTTCCAAGAGATGGGAAAGTTGCAGCAAGTAGCTCCATAATAATAGAAGCTGTGATGTAAGGCATAATACCAAGAGAGATAATACTCATTCTTTCAACTGCATTCCCACTAAACATGTTAGCAAGACCTAAAGCATTGTTCGAATTACTATCAAAGAACTCTTTTATTACATCAAGATCGACACCAGGTACTGGCACATAAGCCAGCATTCTGTATATTAAAACAAATCCTAAAGTTATTAAGATTTTATTTAATAAGTCTTTATTCACAATTATTTACCAGCAGTAATAGTTACATTTTCATCTTTGATTTTAGATGCTAAATCTTTAGCACCCGCACCAATTAATTTAACTTTTAAAACTGTATTTGAAAGTCTATAGATCTCTTTAATAGAATCCATAGTAATTTCTGCTAACTCAGCTATTTTAGTAACTTTATCAACATTAATAGTAGTAGGTTTTACTACTCTTGAAGTAAATCCAACTTTAGGAAGTCTTCTATGTAGTGGCTGTTGACCACCCTCAAATCCTCTTTTAATTGAATATCCACTTCTAGCTTTTTGTCCTTTGTTACCTTTTCCAGCAGTTTTACCGTTTCCGCTTCCCTGTCCTCTTCCAACTCGTTTAGTATTTTTAGTACTTCCTGCAGCAGGACTTAATTCTTGTAATATTGACATCTTTTATCCTTTTATCATAGCTAATGCTTCAACAGTAGCTTGAACTAAATTATTTGGATTATTTGAACCTAAAGATTTTGCAATAATATCTTTAATACCAACAAGCTCCAGCACAGGTCTTGCAGCTCCACCAGCGATTAGTCCAGTACCCTCAGATGCAGGTTTTAATAATATTCTACTTGCATTATATTTATGTTCAATATCATGGTTGATAGTTGTACCATGAATATTTACTTTTACAAGAGATTTGAAAGCATCATCAAGTGCTTTTTTAATAGCATCTGGAACCTCTTTTGCTTTTCCAGTACCATATCCTACAGTACCTTTTTTATCTCCAACAACAACAAGTGCAGTAAATCTAAATCTTCTACCACCCTTAACAACCTTAGTAACTCTTCCTATCTTAACGATAGCTTCTTCGAAATCTTCTCTATTAACTACAGCCATCATAAGCCCCTTATACTCTGATTCCATTGTCTCTTAGTGCATCAGCAAATGCTGCAACTACACCATGATACAAGTAACCATTTTTATCAAATACAACTGTTTCGATATTTTTAGCTTTTAAGTTTTCAGCCATCACAGCTCCAACTTTAACAACATTTTCTTTATTTACACTAAGTTTCATTGCTCTACTATCAACTGAAGCAAGTGTCACACCCGCAACATCATCAATAGCTTGAGCATAGAAAAATTTATTAGATTTAAAAACTGTTAATCTTGGTTTTTCAGCACAACCATCAATTTTACCTCTAATTCTTCTTTTTCTTCTTAATCTTAATGTATTCTTTTTCGCTAAGTCTTTAATTCTACTCATAATTTAACCCTTACTTTTTAGAAGTTTTTCCGGCTTTTCTAATGATAGTCTCATCAGAATATTTAACACCTTTACCTTTATATGGTTCTGGTTTTCTAAAGCCTCTAATTATTGCAGCAACTTGACCAACTTGTTGTTTGCTACTACCTTTTACATTGATTATATTTTTTTCAACACTAATTTCGATACCAGCTGGGATATCATAATTAATAGGGTGAGAATATCCAAGTTGTAATTCTAAAATATCACCTTTTACAGCAGCTTTATAACCAACACCATTAATCTCTAAAGATCTAGTGAATCCTGTAACTAAACCTGTGATAGCATTTGCAGTTAAAGCTCTATAAGTTCCCCAAAAAGCTTTATCTTGAGCTTCATCACCTTTTACAGAGAAAACAACATTACCTTCAGCAACATCAATTCCAACTCTTCCATGTGTATCTACTTCAACTACTTGAGCACCTTTTTTGATAACTACAACTGAACCATTTACAGAAACTTCAACACCTGCAGGTATTGCAATAGGTAATTTTCCAATTCTTGACATAGTTTAGCTCCTTACCATATAGAACAAAGTACTTCACCACCAACATTTAGTTTATAAGCCTCATCATTACTTATAACACCTTTGTTAGTAGAAACTACGATTGTTCCATATCCATTTTTAAAGTTTTTTAACTCAGAAGCAGCTTTATACATTCTTCTTCCTGGTTTAGATTCTCTTTTTAATTCATTGATAACACTTTTTTCATTATCATCATATTTTAAAACTACCTTGATAGCTTTTTTATTATTTCCTAAATCTTCAACATTGTAGCTTTCGATATAGTTTTTTTGTTTTAAAACATTCATAACTGCTTCAACTGTGTTTGAGTGAATTAGAGTAGTGAACTCTAACTTTCTCATAGCAGCATTTCTGATTCGAGTTATTGCGTCTGCGATTAAATCATTCATCATGGGCTTATCCTCTTTTTTTTATTTTTTTATATTACCAACTAGCTTTTCTAATACCAGGAATTAAACCCTCATTAGCCATTTTTCTTAAACATACTCTACAAAGACCAAAGTCTCTATATACAGAGTGTGGTCTTCCACAAATAGAACATCTTGTGTAAGCTCTAGTAGAAAACTTAGCAGGTTTAGCTGCTTTTAATATCATTGCTTTCTTTGCCATTATGCTCTTCCCCCTTTAGTAAACGGTACACCAAGAAGTTCTAACAATCTAAATGATTGTACATCGCTATCTGTTGTAGTAGTTATAGAAATATTCATCCCGTGAGTTTTAATAATATTATCATACTCAACTTCTGGGAACATCAATTGCTCTTCAAGACCAAAGTTAAAGTTACCATGTCCATCAAAACCAGTTCTATCAACTCCTCTAAAGTCTTTTACTCTTGGAAGTGCAATAGTACATAATTTATCCATAAAATGATACATTCTTTCCCCTCTAAGTGTAACTTTAACACCTACAGGCATACCTTCTCTTACTTTAAACCCTGCAACAGATTTTTTAGAAACGATAGTAACTGCTTTTTGACCAGCAATTAAAGAAATAGTATCATTAATGTTTTGCATTAATTTTGTATCTTTCATAGCTTCACCAGCACCTACAGAGATAGTAACTTTCTCTAAAGCTGGTGTTAACATTTTGTTTTGAGCAAACTCTGCTTCTAAAACAGGTTTGATTTCATTTTTATATTTTTCAAATAATCTAGCTGCCATCTTATTCACCTTCTACTTTTGCAACATTTGAGATATCAATTGGCATCTCTTTATTTACAAAACCACCATCTGGGTTTTTTTCAGAATCAGGTTTAATTGTTTTTTTAGCTATTTTGCAATCTTTAACGATTACTTTTCCAACTTTTGGCATAACAGCTAAAACTTCGCTTACTTTCCCTTTATCATCACCAGCGATAATTTTTACAGTATCACCTTTTTTAATTTTACACTTCGTTGCCATTATAATACCTCCGGAGCAAGTGAAACTATTTTCATAAATCCACCATATCTTACTTCTCTTGCAACTGGTCCAAAAATCCTTGTACCAATTGGTTCTCTTTTTGCATCTATAATAACAGCTGCATTGTCATCAAATCTAATTAAAGATCCATTTTCTCTTTGAACCTCTTTATGAGTTCTAACGATAACAGCTTTAACAACTTGACCTCTTTTAATTTTAGGAGCATGTGGAACAGCTTTTTTTACTGAAGCCACGATAACATCACCAACTGTTGCATATCTTCTTTTAGATCCACCTAAAACTTTGATACACATAATCTCTTTAGCACCACTATTGTCAGCTACATTTAATCTAGTAAAACTTTGAATCATTAGTTAACTCCCGCAGAAATTATTGTTTTTAATCTAAAAGATTTAGTTTTAGATAATGGTCTGCACTCAACAGCAGAAATCGTATCACCAACATTCACTTCATTTTTTTCATCGTGAACTAAATATTTTTTGAATCTTTTTACAGTTTTGTGGTATTTAGGGTGTAAAACTTTTCTTGTAACAAGTACAGAAACTGTTTTGTCTCCACTTCTTTTAACCACAACACCTTGAATTTCTCTTTTATGTGAATTCATATTCTTATCCTTAGTTTGCACTAACTGCAGTTATAGCAGTTTGAATTCTAGCTATATCTTTTTTAACTAGCTTTAATTCACTTGTGTTAGTTAATTGCATTGTTTTTAACTTTGCTCTAAGTTCAAACAATAACACCTTTTTCTCTTTTAATAATGCTTTTAGTTCTTCTAAACTTTTAGTATTTAAATCAGAATATATCATTTTGTGCCTCTAATGTTACAATTTTTGTTTTAAATGGTAATTTATGAAGAGCTAAAGTTAATGCTTCTCTTGCTAATGATTCTTCAACACCAGCCATCTCAAAACAAATTCTACCTGGCTTAATGTTCATAACCCATTTATCAACACTTCCTTTACCTTTACCCATTCTCGTTTCAAGAGGTTTTGCTGTTAGAGGTTTTGCAGGGAAAACTGTAATCCAAACTTTACCAGTTCTTTTTACTTTTCTTGTCATTGCAATCCTTGCAGCTTCAATTTGTCTTGAATCTATTCTTCCGTGCTCTAAAGCTTTTAGTCCAATAGTACCATAAGAAAGTTCATTACCTCTCATAGCATTTCCTCTATTTCGACCTTTCATTACTTTTCTGTATTTAGTTCTTTTAGGCATTAACATAATTAGTTACCTCTTCTTGGTTTGCTTGGTCTTCGTTTTTTCTCAGACTCTTCAGCTTTTTCTGGTTGAATCCCTTTTGCAAGTACTTCACCTTTGAATATCCAAACTTTAATACCAATACAACCATAAGTTGTATGACCTTCAGCAAAACCATAATCAATTTTTGCTCTTAATGTATGCAATGGAACTCTCCCCTCTAAATACCACTCAGTTCTAGCCATTTCAGCTCCACCAAGTCTTCCAGAAACAGAAACTTTAATCCCTTTTGCTCCAGCTTTAATAGCATTTTGCATAACTCTTTTCATAGCTCTTCTAAATGCAACCCTTCTTTCAAGTTGTTGTGCAACATTTTCAGCAGCTAATTGAGCAGAAAGGAAAGGTTTTCTCTCTTCTTTAATATTTACAGCAATCTCTTTTCCAACTAATGCAGCAAGACTACTTTTAATCTTTTCTACATCTGCACCTTTTTTACCAATTATGATTCCTGGTTTAGCTGCAACGATAGTAACTCTAACTTTCTTAGCAGTTCTTTCGATTACAGTTTGTGCTATTCCAGCATAATAAAGTTCTTTTTTCACATATTTTCTGATTTTATCATCTTCAGCTATATTTGCAGGCATTTTGTCAAAACTTGGAAACCATCTGCTCTCCCAGTTTCTATTGATACCTAATCTTAGTCCAATTGGATTAACTTTTTGACCCATATTATTTATCTCCTTCTATTGCAGCTACTTCAACATAAATATGTGCAGTAGGTCTATGTTTAGGTGATGCACTTCCTCTAGCTCGTGGAGTAAATCTCTTAAGAACTGGACCTTTATCAACTCTACAGCTTGTTACAACTGCATTTTCAGATTCTAAACCAGCATTAGCAACAGCTGATGCAATAACTTTTGCGATAATTCCAGCTGCTTTATTTGGAGTAAACTCTAAAGAAGCAATAGCTACTTCAGCATTCATACCTTGTACTTCTCTAGCTATTAATCTAGCTTTAATAGG
>CAZHJR010000013.1:9098-27776 GCA_964533335.1 uncultured Helicobacter sp.
TGCTTTACTCATTGATTAACCTACCTTTCTTTGAACAGAACCTTTGTGTCCCTTAAATGTTCTAGTTGGTGCAAACTCACCTAATTTATAACCGATATGATTTTCAGTAATAATTACTGGAACGAAATTTCTTCCATTATGCACAGTAAAAGTTAATCCAATCATTGTTGGTAAAATTGTACTTCTTCTTGACCAAGTTTTAATTGGTTTTTTATCATTAGTCTCTATAGCCTTAGCCACTTTTTTTGCTAAATGAGCATCAACAAATGGACCCTTTTTAATACTTCTTGCCATTATCTAACCCTTATTTCTTTCTTTTTGAGATGATTAGTTTATCACTAGCTTTTTTCTTTCTAGTTTTATAACCTTTAGTTGGCATACCCCATGGTGTAACAGGATGTCTACCTGGACCAGTTTTACCTTCTCCTCCACCATGTGGGTGATCGATTGGGTTCATTGCAGATCCTCTTGTTTGTGGTCTAATTCCCATATGTCTAGCTCTACCAGCTTTTCCAATTACCATGTTAGAGAAATCTTCATTTCCAACTACACCAATAGTAGCCATACAAACACCAAGAACTTTTCTCATCTCACCACTTGGTAATCTCATGATTACATATTTGTCTTCTCTTCCCATAACTTGTGCATATCCACCAGCAGATCTAGCGATTTGCCCACCGTGTCCTGGACTTAATTCAATATTATGAACCATTGTTCCAACAGGAATACTCATAAGTTGCATAGCATTTCCAGTTTTTATATCAAGACCACTTATCGCAGCTTGAACGCTATCTCCAACTTTCATACCACTTGCTTGAAGAATATATCTTTTATCTCCATCTGCATATGTTACTAAACAAATTCTACAATTTCTGTACGGATCGTACTCAACAGTTGAAACTGTTCCTGGAACATCAAATTTATTTCTCTTAAAATCAATAATTCTATAATTCTTTTTAGCACCAGCTTCTTTATGTCTTGATGTGATTCTTCCGTTATTGTTTCTTCCTGCAGTTGCTTTTACTTTTACAAGTAATGATCTTACTGTTGGTTTAGAAGTGATATCAGAAGTGTCCATAACACTCATAAATCTTCTAGCAGGTGTAATAGGTCTAAATTTTTTAATTGCCATCTTTACTTCCTTATGCCGATAGGTTCGCTATTTGCGCACCATCTGGTAATGTAACATAGAATTTTTTGAAATCGGCTCTTTGTCCAACTCTTCCTCTAAATCTTTTAACTTTACCATCTTGTCTTAAAGAATTTATATTTTTAGGTGTTACTCCAAAATATTCTTTAAATACCTCTTTTAATCCATTCTTAGTCATTTTAGGACTAGTTTGAACAACGATTACACCATTTTCTTGAAGTGCAATTGTTTTTTCTGTATAAAGGATCGATTTGATATCTGTAATATCTGCCATATTTTACCCTTTTCCTTACGCTATTAAGCTATCAATTACAGCTTTTTCAATCAATACTGAATGAAAAGCAGCCATTGCATAAGCATTTAATTCTGATTTTTCTATCACATAACAATTTTTAATATTTCTAAATGCAAGATATGTATTGTCATCAAATTGATCAACAACAATCAATAAATCTCTTTTATTTAGTTTATTAACGATCGCAGCAGCATCTTTAGTTTTAGCAGATTCTACTTTTACTGAATCAACAACAAATAAACTTCCTCTTTCAGCTTGTGCATTAATTGCATATTGTAATGCTAAAACTTTTTGTTTTTTATTTATTTTTTGATCATAATTTCTATTTGAAGGTCCAAATACTTGTCCCCCACCAACAAACAATGGTGATCTTTTAGAACCCCATCTAGCAGCTCCACTTCCTTTTTGTGATTTAGGTTTTTTACCACCACCACTTACTTCACTTCTGTTTTTAACTCTAGCCGTATTAGATCTCAAAGATGCCAAATATGACTTTACATATAAATGTAAATTGTGTGCATTGATACCTTGAAATTTTTCTGGTAAAGCTAATTCACCATTTGCTTCAAATTTATCGTTTAATACTACTAATTTAGACATTATGCTATCCTTACTTTACCTAAAGCACCGTTTGCACCAGCAACTGATCCTTTAAGAACTAAAATTCCTGTTTCACTATCAAATGAAACTACGTTGTTTTTATGAGTAATTGTTTCATTACCATATTGACCTGGCATTTTTTTACCTGGTTGAACTCTTCCTGGCCACTCACAGTTACCAATAGAACCTGTTCTTTTACCCATTCTGTGTCCGTGTGAACCTCTACCACCAGCAAAGTTCCATCTTTTTACAACACCAGAAAATCCTCTACCTTTTGTTTTAAATGTAGATTTAACAACCACACCTTCAACTAAAGCAGATTTATCTAAATCTCCAGCCTCAGTATTTGCTACATTCATAGTTGCAAATCTGTTGAACTCTTTAGATATATTATATTTTTTTTGTTGACCTTCGATAGCTTTGTTAAATTTTTTACCATCGCTATATGCAACAATCGCTACACCATTATTAACTTCACAAACTTTAGTATCTAATACTCTTACTAATGTAACAGGTATTGAAGGTACTGTAATAGTTCTACTCATTCCGATTTTTTCTACAATAAATTCCTCCTACTCTTTACCCATTGATCTTACTTCTACATCCACTTCTGGTGCAAGATCAAGTTTCATTAACGAATCAATAGTATCTGGAGTAGCAGAAACGATATCAATAATTCTTGAATGAATTCTGATTTCAAATTGCTCTCTACTTGATTTATTAACATGTGGTGATTTTATAACAGTATATCTTCTGAATTTAGTAGGCATTGGAATTGGACCAACTAATTCAGCACCTGTTCGCTTTACAGCTTCAATAATTGAAGCAACAGATCTGTCTAAAACTCTATGATCATAAGCTTTAAGCTTTAATCTAATTTTTTCCATTTTTTTTCCTTTAAAGAACTCGTCAGGCATTATTTTAATACAACCCTGATCTTATGTATGAGGCGGGATTTTAGCTAAAAAGTTCAATAAAGTCAATAATATTTTACTAATTTTTACTATTTTTTTCCTATTTTTACTAATTTATTTCCTTTTAAAAAGGAATATTGTAGAATTCTTTATGAATATATTAGAATCACTTTATGAAAGCAAAATTAATTTTCCAACTTTATATGATAGAAAAGTTTCTATTACAAGTAAAAAAACATTTCTCTATGGTCCGAAACTTGTCGGAAAAACATCTATTATATGGAATTATTTAAAAGTAATTGATGAGGATTATCTTTATATTGACTTAGATGATTTTAGATATGAAAAAGAGGAACTTTTTAATATAGAATCTTTTTTAGAAAAAAATAAAATAAAAATATGTATTATTGAAAACTATACTGAAGGTTTTCCAATTCCTAATGTTGAAGAGATTATCTTATCAAGTATTTACTATATTCCCTTAGAGAATTTTACCCCTTTAAAAGTTATGCCTCTTGATTTTGAGGAGTATTTGTTATTTGATACTAAGCATCAAAATACCACCAATAGTTTCAATAGTTTTTTAAAGTACGGCAATATCCCAGAAATTATAGAATATAAAGATTATAAAAAATCTATTAGAAATAAGGAATTAATTAAACTCTATGATAGAAATATTAATATTATAGAGATTTTAAAACTTTGCATAAAATCATCAGGGGAACTTAAATCACCTTTTTGGCTTTTTAATATTTTAAAAAAGAAGATGAAAATTTCAAAAGATTTTTTTTATAAAACAATGAAAGAATTAGAAAACAATCATACAATCATTTTATGTCCTAAGTATGAGCAACCAAAAGCTGTAAAAAAGATATTTTGTTTTAATTTTGCCTTGATTGATATTGTAAGTTCAAAAAAAAATTTTCCCAATCTATTTGCAAATATGATTTTTTTAGAACTTTTTAATCAAAATAAGCCAATATATTATCTTGATAATATCGATTTTTATACACCACACAATAATACTATTTTTATAAGTCTACCTTTTTATAATAACAATACTATTTCTAAAATACTCCCAAAACTTTTAGAATATATAGAAAAATATCAAATCAATAAAATTATAATTGTAACAATAAGTAATTTTGATACTATTTTTATAGATACAATAGAAGCTCAAATAGTTCCATTTTATGAATGGGCATTAGGAAAATAGATGAAAAAATTATGTGGAATAGATGAAGCTGGGAGAGGTCCACTTGCTGGACCTTTGTGTGTTGCTGGAGTTGTATTTAAAAATGACATTACAACAATAAAAGAGTTTGCTATTATTAATGACAGCAAAAAGTTAACTGAAAAAAAACGGGAAATTTTATTTGATATTATAAAAGAAAATACACATCATCATATTGTTCTTACATCAAATAAAGAGATTGATAGGTTAGGTATTGCTGTTTGTATTAAAAATAGTATTTTAGAGATAATGGAACATTTAAAAGATTACCATTACCTAATGGATGGCAACACCTCTTTTGGAATAGATAATTTAGAACACCTTATTAAAGCTGATGCTACTATTAAAGAGGTTAGTGCAGCCTCAATACTAGCAAAAGTGACTAGAGATAGATTTATGGATGGGATTGACAAAGAGTATCCATTATATATGTTTAAAAAACATAAAGGGTATGGAACAAAACTACATATGGAGATAATTAAAGAATATGGCAAAAGTGAGTTGCATAGACTCACTTATAAAATTAAAGGGATTGATATTTAATTTATTAAAGAAAGAACATTATAAATGATGCTGTAAAAATAATTTGCACTACAAATACTAAACTACCAACAATCAGTGCATTTTTACCATTCTCTTTTATACTTGAAAAACTTATTTTAAGCCCAATAGCCGCCATTGCAACAATAAGTGTAAAATGACTTATCTCTTTTATTACATCTACAATTATTGTAGGTAATATATTTATTGTTGCTAAAAATGAAAAAAAGAGAAAAAAAAGTATAAACGATGGAATGTTTTTAAATACATTTGTTCTTGAATTTGAACCATTTTCACTTTTATCTAAGAAAATAATCAATAAAGCAATTAAAACTAAAGTAAGAGACAAGACTCTTCCCATTTTTACAATCGTTGCATTCTGACCTGCAATATCACTTATTGCAAAACCACCAGCAACTGCTTGACCCACAGCTTGAAGTGTATTTCCTACTAATATTCCAGCACTTTTATCATCAAAACCAATTGAAAGTGCAATAAATGGAACTAAAAATATTCCAATGGTTCCTAATAAATTTACAACTGCAACAGAGATCCCAACATCTGTATCTTTAGCTTTTACAATATCTTTTGAAGCACCAATTGCACTTGCACCACATATTCCATTTCCAATCCCAAGCAAAAGAGCTAGATTTTTATCGATATTAAAAAACTTTGCAATAAACAAGCTTGAAAAAATAGTTACCCCAATACCAATTACAATCAATAAAAGTGTTTCAAATCCTAAATCTAAAAGAACCGAAAAATCAAGAGTTATCCCCATAGTTGCAATTGCTACGGCTAAAAGTGTTTTTTCACTAAATCCAATACCTTTATTGTACTTATGAGGTAATTTAATACTATTTGAAACAATTACCCCTAAAATAATAGCTATAACAGCAGAACCTATAGAAACATATTTCCCTAAAAATAAAGCGATAAAAGCTAAAATTATAGATAAAACAATCCCATAAGCCATAAATTAAATATTTTCCCTAGCAAATCCAAGAGCAAAATCTTTTGCTTCATTTATTTTACTAACATCTTTTCCACCTGCTGATGCAAAATCTGGTCGTCCACCACCATTTCCACCAACGATTGGTGCAATTGCTTTTACCCACTCTCCTGCTTTGATTTTACAATTTTTTACACCAGCAACTAAACTTACCTTATCATCTTTAGCTTGAATCAATAAAACAGCAACACTTTCATGTCCATTTTTAAGGTCATCAACAATCTTCTTCATATCACCTTGTTCAACAATATCAACTATCACTTTTGTACCATTTATTACAATTTCACTCAATGATACTGGTGCTTTTTGGGCAATATCTTTGAGTTCATTTTTAAGTTGTTTAATTTGCTCTTTAAGTTTTGCTACACCTTGAAGTAAGTCTTTATTTTTAAGCTCAACCTCAATAGCACTCAATTTTTCAAATGCTTCTTTTGCATAATTAATAGCACTCAGTCCACAGACAGCTTCTATTCTTCTAACCCCTGCACTTACACCACTCTCTTTTGTAATATAAAAACTTCCAATAAGCCCTGTATTTTTAATATGAGTTCCACCACAAAATTCAACACTTACATCACCAAATTCTACAACCCTTACTCTATCGCCATATTTTTCACCAAACATGGCAATGGCACCTTTTTTCTTAGCCTCTTCAATAGGTAACTCTTCCACATTTCCAGCTATTGCATTTGCTATCATTGAGTTTACTAAATCTTGTACCTCATCCAATTGAGCCTTTGTCAATGCCTTTGGATAAGTAAAGTCAAATCGAAGCCTTTTATCATCATTTAAACTCCCAGCTTGTGAAATAGTATCACCTAATACCATTCTAAGTGCACTTTGCAGTAAATGTGTAGCACTGTGATGTTTTGCAACCTCATCTCTATTTGCAACAACAGCTTCTACAACCTCACCTATCTTTAAATTCAGACTCTCAACAGATACTTTTGAGATATTGAGTCCGTGAATTTTTTTCGTTTCTTTAATAATTGCGATATGTTGACCATCTTCTAAAGCTCCAACATCACCCTCTTGCCCTCCACTCGTTGCATAAAAAGGTGTTTTGTCAAGCATAACCCAACCCTCTTCTTTATTTTGTAAAGTTTCGATTCGTTTAAAATTTGAATCAAAAAGTGCAACAATTTTAGCTTTTGATGATGTAGTTTCGTATCCTATAAATTCGTTTACCCCAAGCTCATCTAAAACAGCTTTAAAATCCCCCTCATTTGCTTCATCTCCACTCCCTTTCCAAGAAGCTTTTGCCTTTGCCTTTTGCTCATCCATACATTTTTCAAATGTTTCTATATCAACACTCAAACCTTTTTCTCTAAGCATATCTTCTGTTAAATCAAGTGGAAATCCATGTGTATCGTAAAGATTAAAAGCAACTTCTCCACTAAATACATCACTTGTATTTGCAAGTTCTGCATTGAAAAGTTCCATACCACTTGTGATAGTATTAAAAAATCTCTCCTCTTCCATCGTTACTTGTTCTTTTATAAAATTATGTTGCTCTTTCAACTCAGTATAGTGACTTCCCATAATCTCAACTAAAGTATCTACTATTTGAGCCATAAAAGCTTTTCTAAATCCAAGAAGATAACCATGTCTTACAGCTCTTCTTAAAATTCTTCTAAGCACATATCCTCTTCCTGCTTTATCAAAAAGTATCCCTTGAGAAAGCATAAAAGCAACTGTTCTTACATGATCAGCAATTACTCTAAATGAGCCGATATTATTTTCATCTTTTTTAATAGTAGCAATGCTTTCTAACTTATCAATCAACGGTTTAAATGTTGAAGAATCAAAATTATTTCTTACCCCTTCTTTAATAGCCGTAATTCTTTCAAGTCCCATCCCTGTATCAATTGAAGGTTTTGGAAGTGGTAATAGTGTCCCATCAGCTTTTCTTTCATATTGCATAAACACAAGATTCCAAATTTCTAAAAACCTATCTCCATCTCCACCCATTTTATCTTCTGGGCTATTGAAATACTCTGCACCTTGGTCATAGAAAATTTCACTACAAGGTCCACAAGCACCTGTCTCACCCATTGACCAGAAATTATCTTTATCACCAAATCTCACTATCCTATCGCTTGAAATGTGTTCAGTCCACATATCAAATGCTTCATCATCATTGTTATGTACAGTAACCCATAACTTTTCTTTTGGAAGTGCTAGATTAACTGTAATAAACTCCCATGCATAAGCGATAGCCTCTTTTTTGAAATAATCACCAAAACTAAAGTTCCCAAGCATTTCAAATAAAGTATGGTGTCTTGCTGTATAACCAACATTTTCAAGATCATTGTGTTTTCCACCAGCTCTTACACACAGCTGGCAACTTGTAGCTTTAGGATTAGCTGGGATTGAAACCGCACCTGTAAATATATCTTTAAACTGAACCATACCAGCGTTAGTAAATAATAATGTTGCATCATCTGGTACTAAAGGGGAACTCTTAACTACTACATGGTCTTTACCGCTAAAAAACTCTAAAAATTCTTTTCTTATATCTAACATATTTTATCCATCAATTAATTTTTCGCCGATTATAGCAAAACGAACTAATAATTTTCATAAACTAATTCCTATTAAAATGCCTCTTCCCAAGAAGCAATCTTAAAATTACTCTGATACAACATAGTAAGTTTTTATTTAATTGAGTGCCAAAAGGTTGATTAAAGAAAAACTTACCTATAATTTTTCCAAACAAATTAAAGGATAGAAAATGGGAAAATATATTGAATTAACAAGTGAGAATTTTGAGGCAACTGTAAATAATGGTGTTTCTTTAGTAGATTTTTGGGCACCATGGTGTGGACCTTGTAGAATGATTGCTCCAGTTATCGAAGAATTAGCAAACGACTTTGATGGAAAAGCAAATATCTGTAAAATCAACACAGATGAACAACAAGAATTAGCTAGCAAGTTTGGAGTTAGATCTATTCCAACTATTCTTTTTATGAAAGATGGAAAAGTAGTTGATACTATGATTGGTGCAGCTTCAAAGCAAGCTTTTGCTGATAAATTAAATACTTTACTATAATAAACCAATACAATTTGTGGGAAGGTCGGGTATCTTGTTTACCTGACCTTTTTGTTTTTATAAAAAATACTATGAAGATTAAAAGAGGGAACAGATGTTAGATTTTGCAATCATTGGTGGTGGACCAGCAGGGCTTACTGCTGGACTTTATGCTACAAGAGGTGGACTTAAAAATGTTGTTATGTTTGAAAAAGGGCTTCCTGGAGGACAAATAACACAAAGTAGTGAAATAGAAAATTATCCTGGACAACTTGAAGTTGTAACGGGAATGGAGCTAATGGAAAAATGGCCAGAACAATGTCAAAGATTTGGACTCCAACACAGCATGAATGAAGTTACACAACTTACAAAAAAAGATAACATTTTCACTTTATCTCTTATCAATGGTGAAAAGATTGAAGCAAAATCTGCTTTAATTGCAACAGGAAGTGTGCCAAAACCTGCAAATGTAAAAGGGGAAAAAGAGTTCTTTGGTAGAGGTGTAAGTACTTGTGCTACTTGTGATGGTTTTTTTTATAAAGGTAAAGATGTTGCGGTAATTGGTGGTGGTGACACTGCCGTTGAAGAAGCAATCTTCTTATCAAATATTTGTAAAACAGTTTATATTGTTCATAGAAGGGATGAATTTAGAGCTTCTCCTCACGAAGTAGAAAAAATGAATAAAATTCCAAATATTGTCCAAGTTCTTAGTCACACAATAGAAGAGGTTGTTGGTGATATGATGGGTGTAACTGGGCTAGTTGTGAAATCAAAAGAGACAAATGAGATTAAAACTCTTGATGTATTAGGTGTATTTGTTTTTGTTGGGAGAGATGTACTCAACCAAATCCTTATCCAAGATGATGGTAGTTTTTTGTGTGATGTGAATAGTTCAGGTGAAGTAATTGTCGATTTAAATATGAAAACTTCTGTTGCAGGACTTTTTGCAGCAGGTGATATTAGAATAAATGCTCCAAAACAGGTAGTTTGTGCAGCTGGAGATGGTGCAACTGCTGGAATTGGTGCAATTGCATATCTACAATAAATTAAGGAAAATATATGTTAAAAGTTGGAATTTTAGGAAGTACTGGAAGAGTTGGATCTTTACTAATTGATGATTTAGAAAACAATTCTCTTGCTACAATTGGAAGTGTTCATGTTTTTGATGAACTTAAAAAAACTTTGCCTGAGGGTGCTGTTGTCACAAATGATATGAAAATAATGTTAGAAAATTGTGATGTAGTAATCGATTTTTCAGCTCCAAAAGCAACAGAAGAACTTCTTTCAACTGTTATTAATCTTGGTGGAAATAAACCACTTGTAATTGCTACCACTGGTTTTAACGAGCATCAAAAAAATCTCCTTTTAGAAGCAAGTAAAATTACACCCATTTTGTATGCAACTAATATGAGTTTAGGAGTTGCTGTTTTAAATAAACTTGTATCACTTGCATCTAAAACACTAAGAGATTTTGATTGTGAAATAGTTGAGCAACACCATAGACACAAGGTGGATTCTCCAAGTGGTACTGCTTTGACTTTAGCAGAACATGCTGCACATGCAAGAGAGCTTGACCTTGATGCTGTAAGAGTTAGCGGAAGAGATGGAGTGATTGGTGCTAGAACAAAAGATGAGATTGGTGTTATGAGTTTAAGAGGTGGAGATATTGTTGGAAGGCATACTGTTGGATTTTACAATGATGGTGAGTTTATTGAACTAAACCACACAGCAACTGCAAGAAATACTTTTAGTAGAGGTGCTATCAGAGCAGCTCTTTGGCTCGTAAACCAAGAAAATGGTTTATACTCAATTAATGATTGTTTAGGATTATAATATGTGTGCGATAGTTGGAATTTTTGGAAATGACAATGCTGCAAGATTAGCTTCAGCTGCTCTTTTTGCAATGCAACACAGAGGTCACGAAGCTACAGGGATAAGTAGTGGTGGTTATAACGATAAAAAGATTTATACCGTTAAAAATAGAGGCTATGTTAGAGATGTTTATGATGACAAAGCTTTTAAAATCTTACAAGGTGATATGGCAATAGGACATAACAGATATTCAACAGCAGGAAGTGATTCTGTATTTGATGCACAACCAATTCATGCAAAATACAAACTAGGTGAAATCTCTATTGTTCACAATGGAAACCTTGTAAATAAACAAGAGGTAAGACAAAAACTTATAGATGATGGTGCTATATTTCAAACGGGTATGGATACTGAAAATTTAATTCATCTTATAGCAAGATCAACAAAAGATAGATTAACAGATAGAATAACAGAAGCACTAGAACATGTCAAAGGTGCTTATAATTTTATCATTCAAAGTAGAAGTAAGCTTTTTGTTATACGAGACAGATATGGAATAAGACCATTAAGTCTTGGAAAACTTAAAAGTGGTGGATGGATAGTTGCAAGTGAAACTTGTGCATTTGACCTTGTAGAAGCAGATTTTATTAGAGATGTTAGACCTGGTGAAATGTTAATTCTCTCAGATAAAGATAAGGACCCTGTCTCTATTCAACTCTATAGTGATTTTCCTTTTAGACCTTGTGCATTTGAGTATATTTATTTTGCAAGACCAGATAGTGTTATAGATGGGAAAAGTGTGTATCGAACAAGAGAAAATATGGGGAAAGCATTGGCTAAAAATGACCTCAATAGTTCTATCAAGGCTGATATGATTGTTCCGGTTCCTGATTCTGGGGTTCCTGCAGCACTTGGATATTCTCAAGAGAGTGGAATTCCATTTGAACTTGGAATTATAAGAAATCACTATGTTGGAAGAACTTTTATTGAACCAACTCAAGAGATGAGAAATATCAAAGTAAAAATGAAACTCAATCCTATGAAATCAATTATTGAGGGTAAATCTTTAATAGTGATTGATGATAGTATTGTAAGGGGAACTACTAGCAAGAGAATAGTACAAATGTTAAAAGAAGCAGGAGCTGCAGAAGTTCATTTTAGAGTTGCAAGTCCTATGATTCAACACCCTTGCTTTTATGGAATAGACACACCTACAAAAGAGGAACTTATTAATGCTACTATGACGAAAGAGGAAGTTTGTGAATATATTGGTGCAGACTCATTAGAATATCTTTCAATCAATGATTTAAAAGATTCATTAGGTCACGACAGAAACTACTCAATGGTTAGTTTTGATGGTGATTATTTTATTGTATAGGAAAATTTCGAGTTTTGAGACAAATCCTAACAATAGGTAAATATTTCAAAAATAAATTTGGTGAGAAAGTTTACAAAATACCTATAAGTATCAGTGGTTTTACTTGCCCTAATATTGATGGTACAGTCGCTAAAGGTGGCTGTACATTTTGTGAAAATGAATCTTTTTCACCAAATCTTACCGATAAATCTAAATTTAAATTAAATCTTCAAAGTACTGAAAATCCCTATTTAGAAAAGCAACTTCTCCAATTGGAATTTCAATTCAATCTTACAAAACAAAGACTAGAAAATAAATTTGGAGCAAAAAAATTTATTGTATATTTTCAATCATTTACTAATACTTATGCACCAATTGATACACTTAAAACCCTGTATGAAAAAGCTTTAAGCTTTGAAAATGTATTGGGGCTAAGTATTGGAACAAGAACTGATAGTATAACAGATGAAACACTCGATTATTTGGAAGAATTATCAAACCGTCCTCTGCCAAAGTACCTATTAAATGAAAAAATGAAATCAACTACTTATGAAATTTGGGTTGAATATGGGATTCAATCTATTTTTGACACAACCTTAGAAAAAATCAACAGAGGTCATGATTTTGCCAATATTAAAGAGTGGATATTAAAAACAAAAAAAAGAAATTTACCTATCTGTGGGCATCTTATTTTTGGTCTTCCTGATGAAACAGAGGAGATGATGTTACAAACAGTTACAGAGTCACTTAAATTAAATATTGATTCAATTAAGTTCCATCCTCTTTATGTAACAAAAAATACACTCCTTGCAATTGATTATGCAAAAGGTAATTTTAAACCAATTAGTGAAGAGTTGTATATCAATACACTAGTCGAATCAATCAAGCTATTACCTCAAGGAGTCTCTATTTCTAGGGTAACTGCAGGGATTAGTAACGATTCTTTAATTGATCCTTTATGGTGTAATAATAAACACCAACAAATGAAAAAAATCAAATCTGCTCTTTTCAAAGAAAATCTTTTTTACTAAATTTAAGAAAATTCTTAATCTCTTTATTTAATTCATTTTATAAATACTATGATATAAGTCATAAAAAATTAAGAGTTTAAATATTATAATGATGTGTTAAAAATTTAAAATAAGGAAAAAAGTATGTCTGAAAGTATGAATAGACGAGATGCAATGGGAATTGCATTTGGTGCTTGTGCTGCCGTTGGTGGCGTATTTGCACTAGCGGGTATGAAAAAAGCTTGGGATCCGCTTCCGAGTGTAAAAGCCGCAGGTACTACTACAGTTGATGTTTCAACAGCTGAAGCGAATGTACTCTACACAGAAAAATGGAGAGGAAAGCCAGTATTTATTCTCAAAAAAACACCAGAAATGGTTGCTGCATCGAGCGATGTAGTTAAAAAAAGAGATATTATTCTTGGAAGTGACCACTATATGATTTGTATTGGTCTTTGTACACATCTTGGATGTATCCCATCATATGAGCCAAAAAATGCTACGAATAATGAAGCATTTTTATGTGCTTGTCATGGTGCGACATATGACCAATCTGGTATAAATACAAAGGCACCAGCTCCACTTCCTATGTTAATTCCACCATTTAAACTTGAAAATGGAAAAATTATCTTAGGTGAAGCAGGTCCTGAGTATGAAAAAATGAAAGCTGATGGTGTTCTTGGTGAAACACCACTCAAAGTATAAGGGGTAATTATGGCACATTTCGATCAAAATGCAAAACCATTTTCAGAACAATGGTTACACGATAGACTTGCAGTTAGAACTCTTAGAAGGGTTTTAGCTGAAGAGTATTGGATTCCAAAAGATATCAATTTCTTATGGGCAATGGGGATGATATTAGCAGTAACATTTGGTTTACTAACAATATCTGGAATTTTCCTTTTAATGTATTATAAACCAGATACAGCTCTAGCATTTGATAGTGTAAACTATACAATTATGCAAGAAGTTGGTTATGGTTGGCTATTTAGACATATTCATGGTGTTGCAGCATCTGTTGTATTCTTAATCATATATATTCATATGTTTACAGGAATCTATTATGGTTCTTATAAACAAGGGAGAGAGATGATTTGGATTTCTGGTATGTTATTATTTGTTACTTTTTCAGCTGAAGCATTTTCAGGGTATATGTTACCTTGGGGTCAAATGTCTTATTGGGCAGGAATGGTTATTACAAACTTATTTAGTGCAGGTTCATTGGAATTAAATGGTGTTGTTGAATGGATTAGAGGAGATTATGTTCCTGGTGATGCTTTCTTAACAAGATTCTTTATGCTTCATGTACTTTTATTACCACTAGCAATTATTGGTGTTATTGTTTTACACTTTGGAACATTAAGAATTCCACATGTTAACAATCAAGAAGGTGCAATGATTGATTTTGATGAAGAAGCTAAAAAATATTTAGCTGGTGATACTCAAAATGCTAAAGTTATTAGATTCCAATGGGATTTCTTATCAAAAGACTTTATGGTTCTTGGATTTTTCTTAATTTTATTTTTCTACTTAACATTTTATCATTTTGCATTTGCAATGGATCCAGTTAACTTTGACCCAGCTGATGGACTTAAAACTCCTGCACATATCTATCCTGAGTGGTATTTCTTATGGTCATATGAGATTTTAAGACCATTCCCTAAAGACCCAGGTTTGATTGCTTTTGCTTTTTCTCAAGTAATTTTCCTTTTATTACCATTCTTAGACAGAAGTCCAAATGCGATTCCAGCACATAAAAGACCAATGTTTTTTGTATGGTTCTGGTTATTGTTAATTGATATGATTGTTTTAACTATGATGGGTAAATTACCTCCTGAAGGTATGTTTAGTACAATTGGTTTATGGGCAGCTATTGCATTTATAGTTCTGTGGGTTACATTACCATTCATAACTAAAAATGAAAAAATAAAATAAGGAGAATATAATGAGAGAATTAAAAATATTAGCGGTAGTTGTATTCTTTTCACTTGTAACATATTGGGGAGTTGAGCCATTCGCTCACTCTCAAATGCATAAGCATGTAGAGAGTGAAGGCTTTGCATATAAAAATATGCCGGCAGTTACGGAGGGTGATGCAGCAAAAGGTAAAGAATTAGTAATGGCAAATTGTATTTCTTGCCATAGCATCAATTCGCAAAATGTTCCTGCTCCAATGGATCCAGTAACTGCAAGTGCTAGTTATGGTGTAAATCCACCAGATTTAAGTAATGCTGGCACAATTTTTGCTTCAAATTATTTGGCAGCATTTATTGCTGATCCTGCGAAAGCATCAAATGTAGCTCACAAATTTCCAGAAGGAAGTGGAAAAGCACATCCAATGCCAGCTTATAACTGGATGGCACCTGAAGAGATCTCAAATATAGTATCTTACTTAAAATCGATTACAAAAAAAGAATTGACTCCAAAAGAAGTTTATGTTGATGCTTGTGGTAGATGTCATGCAGCTAGATATGATGGAAAGGCGCTTGGTGAAAAGTGGACTCAAATTGGTCAAAAAGAAAAATTCAAATATGAAAAAGATTCTTTAGCTTTTGATATTAAAGTTTTAGAATATCAAGATAATTTGAAAAAATATATGGGTAAATTACCTCCAGATTTATCAATAATAATTAGAGCAAGAAGTACAAATTTCTTGGAAACTTTTATTGAAAACCCACAAGTTCAACTTGAAGGTACAGCGATGCCAGCAGTTGGTTTGACAAAAGAAAGTTATGAAAAAGTTATAAAACACTTAGAAAATATTGGTGACCCTAGTAAACCAGAAAGAGATGCTTTAGGTATTTGGTTCGTTCTCTATGCTGCAATATTTACAATACTTGCTGTGCTATGGAAAAAATCAGTTTGGAAAAAACTACATTAATAAAGGAACGAAAATATGAAAAGATTAATATTAATTTTATCAGCTCTTGCAACAATTGCAAGTGCTGATAGTACAAAAACAATTAACGATACAATGGCTTCTATGGAACAAGGGATGAATACAATCCAAAAAGGTTTTTTTTATAATCAAAAAGCAACAATTTTAGAAGGTGTTGAAACTGTTATAAATGCAAATAGTATTTTTTCAAAGGTTGATACTCAATCATTTACTAACGGAAGTAAAGCGACTCAGGTAATCTCAAATATTCATAAAAATATTGCAGCAGACTTGAAGGTCTTTAAAAAGTTAATTAATGAAAATAAATTTGCAGATGCATCAAAACAATATGGAAAAGTTGTTAATGATTGTGTTGCTTGCCATACAGTTATCAGAAAATGGTAATTTTCACACCAATTAGATAAGATATATCTCTTATCTAATTGGGTTCTATTTAATATCTACTTAGAGTATATTCGATGCAATATTCATTATTGCGGTTTCACTTCGCAATATAATATCAGAATCAATTCCAACGATTTTTTCACTATTAAATTTAGCTACTTCATTTTTAGAAAACCCACCTTCACACCCTAAAACAATTGTTTCAATGGAATCTTTATAATCTTTGATATTTTTATCACTAAAATTAAACATATAGCTATTTGGATATTGTTTTAAAAATTCATCTAAATTTTTCACATAATCTAATTTAATTATATCACTTCTACCAGATTGCGAAGAAGAGTTTTGCAATAATCTTTCTAATTTATCAAAATTGATAGAGATGTTCCGCTGAGAATACTCACAATCAATAAATGTAATCTTGTCAACACCAATTTCATTGAGAGATGCAATCACTTTTTCAATATTTTTAAAATCAATTTTACACCAACCTATATGGAGTTTTTTCTTTGACTTTACTATTTTCTTCTCTTGTGAAACTAAATGAAGTGTTGCTATTTTCTTATCTAAATACTCCACTTCATACTCATATATAAAATCATCAATTAAATTTCTAAAGAAAATATGTTTCTCTTTATCTTGTCTTCGTACTTTAAAAATATAATTGTGTAATTCTCCATCTATTTTTAGAAATTCCTCAGAAGAATCTTTATGATAAATAAATTGCAAACTAAATTCCTAAAATAATTTTGAAATAATATAAACAAAAACAATCGCCACAATTTGCATAGTATAAATCTTTTTAGCAAAAATTTTAAACTCTTCTTGAAGTTTAATATCTGCTAATTGTATCACCCTCATTTTTTTATACCTTTTAATTTCTGTTATCATTAAAAATAATGATGTTGGTATCATTAAAATAACTGTCGGATTTAAATCATGGGTAAATCCTGAAAGCACTGCACCTGTATATGCAATAATAAAATTAATCGAATGAAAGTATGGTGTTAATTTTTTCAATCTCTTTGCTAAAAAAAAGAAATTCTCCTCTTTTTGTACTGTATAATAATTGATACCTATAATAACTACTAAAGCATACACTGCAAAAATGTGCACCCATATTGATGCTGATACTAACTGTGTTCCTGCGTCCAAAATAATCCTTTTACATTTTTTTCGATTATACCATAGAGACAATTACAAAGGCTTTCAATTACAAGAAGGTATAATAAATTAAAAATTTTATGGATAAAGAATGAGTAAAAAAAATAAAAAAGCAATTTGTATATTAAGTGGAGGGATGGATTCTACCCTCTCATCATATATTGCTAAAAATGATGAATATGAAATAATAGCTGTTCATTTTAATTATGGACAAAGAACAGAACATAAAGAACTAGAGTGTTTTAGAAATATTTGTATAGAACTTGATGTGAAAGAGAAATACGAGATAAATATCCCATTTTTTACACAAATTGGAGCTTCTGCACTTACAGATAATACTATAGATGTACCAATTGGCGGGATTGAAGCTGGTGTCCCTATCACTTATGTACCATTTAGAAATGGGATATTCTTAAGTATTGCAACAGCTATTGCTGAAAAGCATAATGCACAAGCTCTTTTTATAGGTGTTGTCCAAGAAGATAGTAGTGGTTATCCTGATTGTACTGATGATTTTATTGCCAAAATGGAAGCTGCAATGAATCAAGGTACAAAAAAAGAGACTAACTTGCAGATAATAACACCTTTAGTGCATATGACAAAAGGAGAGATTGTCAAAGAGGCACTTTCACTTGGTGTTCCACTTGAATACACTTGGAGTTGTTATAAAAATGAAAAAGAAGCTTGTGGACTTTGTGACAGCTGTAGATTACGGCTAAAAGGTTTTTCTGAAGCTGGAGTTGATGATAAGATACCTTATGTAACTTTATAATGTGTTACATAAGCTAATTTTTCGTCGCTATATAAAGAGTATCATAAAAATTTAATAATGTTATTATTTCACAAGTTATACAATCATCTATCTACAATTTAGAAGGGGAACTTATGACAATAGGAGCTAATACTTCATCAATTTATGCTAATCAAGATTCGCTTAATAGTTCGGCACATAATATTGCGAATAGTACAACACAGGGCGTTGGAAGGATAGAAACAAATATCACTCAAAGTAGTGAAAACACTCCAGAAGCAATCAATACAAAAATGCAAAATGATATCATTTATAGTAATACAGATTTAGTAAAAGAGGTCACAAATCAAATAATCTCGTATGTTGCAGTTAGTGCGAATGTGGTCGCATTACAAACACAAGATGAAATAGATGGTACTTTACTAGATATTTATGCGTGATTACAGTTTGTACTAATGTAGCATATTGTAAATTTTATTGAAAAAGACTTTCTTTAGGGATTTGTTTGAAGTGGCTCCGGATGCTGGG
>CAZHJR010000014.1:0-26594 GCA_964533335.1 uncultured Helicobacter sp.
ACAGCATCTTTAATAACTCTCATCTTCTCACTAGCAATAACTCTAGCCTTTCTAGCCCCATCACTTAACATATCTTTTACCATCGTTGGATGGTTTAAAAGTTCATTTCGTTTTGCTTCATAGGGTGCAAAGTAGCTATTTATTTTTTCTAATAAAGTCATTTTAAAATGCCCATATCCTTCCCCTGGAGTTGCATATCTTTTTTGTAACTCAAGAAGTTCATCGTTTGACATAAAAAGTTTGCAAATCGCATAGATATTGCAGTTTTCCCACTCTTTTGGTTCATTTAAGTCTGTGCTATCTGTTACTATCCCCATCACCTGTTTTTTGATAACTTTAGATGTTCCAAACATATCAATCGTATTTCCATAACTTTTTGACATCTTCGCCCCATCAGTTCCAGGTACAGTAGCAACTACTTCATCCACTTTTGCTTCAGGGATAACTAAAATCTCCCCATAGTGATTATTGAAACTTTGTGCGATATCTCTTGTCATCTCAACATGTTGGATTTGGTCTTTTCCAACAGGGACGATATTCGAATCAAATAGTAAAATATCAGCAGCCATCAAAACAGGATAAGAAAATAATCCATGATTTGTAGCTAGTCCCCTTGCTGTTTTGTCTTTGTAGCTATGAGCTCTCTCTAATAATCCCATTGAGGTATGATTTGAGAGTATCCAATAAAGCTCAAGCACTTCAGGAACATCACTTTGTACCCAAAAAGTAGATTTTTGTGGATTCATCCCAAGAGCTAGAAAATTCACAGCAGCTTCAAAAGTGTTTCTTTTTAAAAACTCACTATCTTTTACCGAAGTCAAAGCATGATACGATGCTATAAAAGCGAATAACTCCCCATCATCTTGACTCTCAATCATCTTTTTTATCATCCCAAAATAGTTTCCGATATGGATTGTTCCACTTGGTTGTATTCCACTTAATATTCTCAAAATTTCATCCTTTTTTAGTTTTTATTTAGTTCTTTGTTAAAAGTGTTTTCGCAAAAAGTGTTGCTTCCTCTGTGATATTTTCACCACTTATCATCCTTGATATCTCCGATATTCTCTCTTCATCATTAAGCTCTCGCACCTTTGAAATCTCCCCAATTTTTTCAACTAAGAAGTGTTGGTCTGCAGTTGAACTTAGTTGTGGTTGATGTGAGATTGCAAAAATTTGGTAGTTTTTTGAAAGAGTTTTAAGCACTTTTGCAATAGATTCACTCTCTTTTCCACTTAAATTTGCATCGATTTCATCTAAGAAAAGTATCCCATTAATATCACACTCATAGATACTTCTTGCAGTTAAAAGTGCCAAACGAAGTCGATTAAATTCTCCTGAACTCAGCTTTTTTAGTTCTGTATTATTTAAAGTAAATACAACCTCATCATACCCATTTTTAGTTAGTTCAATAGTGTTTAATGCAATTTTTAAATTTGTTAAATATAGATCTTTTAAAAATATATTCATATCATTTTCTAAAATCTCTATCCCTTTTGCTCTTAGTTGTGTGAGTTGCATCCCCACTTTTTCAATCTCAAGTGAATACTTCTTATAATTTTTTTCTAAAATAGCTTTTTCAAATGTGATATTTTCATACTCATCAAGCTCTTTTTGTTTTATTTTTTTGTACTCCAAAGCCTCTTCAATCGAGCCATATTTTTTTTGTAATCCTGCAAGCTCCTCTATCCTATCAAGAGTATCTTCAATATTCATATCTTCAAAAGAGAGGATTTTGTCATAAAACTTTTCAAATTGATTATGTACTTCATTTATCGCATCATCAAAAAAACTACTATCAATATCAAGCATAGATAATGCATTTGAAATTTTGTGGGTGTTATCCAAAAATGGTTTTGCCTCAAGGAGAATTTTTTCAATCTTATCTTTTTTGCTTATCGTATCTTTTAGCTCTTTAAGTTCCTCATACTCGCCAACTTTTGGATTGATTTTAGTGATTTTTTCTATTTCAAATTTTGCAAATTCTTTGAGATTTTCTAAATTTTCTTCATCTTTATAAATCTTTTGGAGTTTGTGTTTTATCTCTTTAAGTTCTTTATAGATAGTTTGAAATTGTTCATGAGTCTCTTTGTACTCTTCAAATTGTAAGATACCTAAAAAATCCAAAAACTCTATGATATTTTCACTTTCAAAATCACTCGTATCTTTTAGATGAAGGTGTTTAAAAAACCCTTTTGAAAACTCTTGGAGGTCATTTTTAGAGATAGTTTGGTTATTTAAAAAATGTCTTGTTTTGGTCGTTGTTATCTGTTTTATCACAAAATCATCATCGATTAAATAATCTTCATTCTTGATATTTGTATTTGCAATAGTCATCTCACAAAGTTTTGCTTTGATCTCTTTAAATCCAAATGACCCCACCATGCTATTAAAAAGTATCGATTTTCCAGCACCACTCGGTCCACTAAATATCACAAGACCATTTTTAAAGTTAAGTTCTATCTTTTCAAATGAAAGATACTCTTCTAAATAAAATCTCTCAATCAAACTATTTTCCCCAATTCAGTTTTTGATTTAAAACAGAGAAATAATCTCTCTCTTTTGCTCTTATAAGCTTTGATTTTTGATTTGCAATTTTTATCCTTACAATCTCATCTTTCTTAAGGTCATAAGTGTCTTGCCCATCGATTAAAATAATAGCTCCATCCTTATCTGGTGTTTGGAGTTCTATCTCAAAATCAGCAGGAAGTACCAAAGGTCGCTGAGTCAAAGAGTGAGCTGAGATAGGTGTCACGATAAAAGCATCTGTTAAAGGATAGACAACAGGTCCACCAGAACTAAGATTGTAGGCAGTTGAGCCTGTTGGAGTTGAGATAACAAGTCCATCTCCATAGTAACTATTAAACTTTTTCCCATCTACAAAAGCTTCTATATTTACCATATGAACAACTGATTTACTTTTGATTACAATGTCATTAAAAGCGATAGTTTTATTTTTATTGATGGTAGCTTTTATCATCATCCTTGAATCTATCGTATAATTATCTACTAAAAAATTATCCAAAAAACTATCAAGTTCTTCTGGTAAAACAGAAGTGAGAAACCCCAATGTTCCAAGATTTATCCCCAAAATTGGTTTTCCAAATTTGATACTTCTTCTAGCAACAGAGATGAGTGTTCCATCCCCACCAATAGTAACTAAAAAATCGCACTCTTTTGCTAAAACTTCAAGCGGTTGCCCATCATCAACTTCTATCATTTCAGCACTTGTTTGTTCTATAATAGTTGTAATGTTATGTCGCTCAAATTTCTCTTTTATCTGTAAATAAACCTCTTTTAACTCTTTTGAGTTTGGTCGAAGGATAATCCCAGCTTTGTGTTTATTTTGTAAAAGTTCTTTATTATTTATAGATTTCATAGTCGCGATTATATCCTATGAGTGATTAGAGATGCTACTTTTTACCTCTTTCTTTTAAAAAATGGAGATTTTTTTGTCACTTTTATCTCTAATTTTCCACTAAATCGTTACAATCACAAAAACAAAAAACAAGTTGTTTATTGCTTGCTTTTAAATAATAGGTCCCTTAAAAATGGGACATTTTTAAGGAGAAAAAATGATAGGAAGAAAAGTTGGTATTGTAGGAGCTGGATTTGTTGGTGCTACTGCTGCATATAGTTTGACACTCTTAGGAACTTGTCACGAAGTGGTTTTATATGACCTCTATCCAGATATAGCAAAAGGGAAAGCGATAGATATAGGACAATCAACAAATTATTCTCCTCAAGGTTGTATTGTTACTGCAGCAGAAACACTAGCAGATATGAAAGATTGTGATATTGTTGTTATTACTGCTGGAGTACCACGAAAAGGGGATATGACAAGAGAGGATTTACTTCTTATCAATGCAAAAATTGTCAAAGAGGTAGTTGATGGAATCATAAAATATTCTCCAAATGCAATTATTATTTGTGTATCGAATCCTCTTGATGTGATGACCTATGTAGTTCATAGGCTTACAGGCTGGGATCGGGAGAGAATTATTGGGATGGCAGGAGCACTTGATGCATCAAGGATGGCTTACCAAATCAATAAAAAAGTTGGATTTGGTCCAGGTCAAACAAGAGCAATGGTAATAGGAGACCACGGTCAAAATATGATTCCAATGCCTGAAATCTCAGCTGTTGGTGGGATACCGCTTAATCAAATCATTGGAAGAAATGAGATGGATGAGATTATTCAAAATACAAAAGAGGGGGGCGCTGAGATAGTGAAATATCTAGGAACTTCTGCATATTATGCACCTGGACGTGCCATTTCTGTAATGGTTCAAGCGATTTTAAATGATTCACGAATAGTTATTCCTTCTTCTGCAATGCTAAATGGTGAATATGGATTTGAAAATGTAACTGTTGGTGTTCCTGTTGTTTTAGGTGCAAAAGGGATAGTAAAAATTGTAGAACTTGAACTCACAGATGATGTAAAAGAGAAGTTTACAATAAGTATCAATTCTATTAAAGAGGGGATTAAAATTTTAGAAGATAATCGATTTTTTGCTAAGTAAAAATCGATTTGGTAGAGGTTTTAAACTATCAAATATTTTTGTATTGCATCTTTTGATGGTAGTTTTTCCCCTTGCATTACAAATTCGCCAAAATGAACATCATATACTTTCCCCATTTCTGTTTTTCCATAACTCACTATAAAATCTGCAGCCATTTTTTTGTCAGATTCAGTTGCATTTTTTTCAAAAAGCACTAATGGTCCAGTTGCCCCTACGATTCTAGCTTTAAGATATTTCTTACTGTTTGTTGCTTCTAATTTTTCATTATCCTCTTGATTTCTTCCAATAATAAGCTTTGCACCATCAGGAAGTCTTACTTGTCTTCCAACTTTGAGTGTATCGATATCGTCAATCTCCAATGTATCATGGGCTACAAAATCTCGAAGTCTATTGCTAAATTGTACATCAGTGAGTAAACAGCCACCTGCAGGTGGCTCAAAGTTTTCTAATCCAATCGTTTTTGCCATCTCTAACTGCACAGCTCTGCTTCTCCCCCAAATATCAAGGAGTCTTTCTCTATCTATCCAACCCTCTCTTTCTGGTTTAGAAATAGGAAGTAATTTAGCACTTAGAGGTCTTACAACCAAATCTTCATTTTCACTTAACTTTTGAACAATTCCAAGTGCATCTTTGTTTTGACTCATAGGTCTTTGACCTAAAACTTCGCCACTAATCATAAATGAAGCATCATATTTTTCAAGCAATTTTGAAGTATGCCTGAACATAAAACCATGACAATCGATACAAGGATTGAAATTTTTTCCATAACCATATTTTGGTTCAAACAAAACTTCATCCAAATATTTCTCTTTTAAATCTAATACTTCTAATTTTGCACCAATAAAATCACACATTTTTTGCATATATGTGAGTCTATCATTTAAAGAACCAAATCCTGTATTTACATGTATTGCTACAACCTCTATCCCTTGATCAATGATTAATTTCATAGAAAGTATCGAATCAAGTCCTCCGCTAAAAAGTGCTAATGCTTTCAAAATAACTCCAATGGATTTAAATATCTATTATTTTTTGTAGCTTGAAATACTAAAGTATCTTCAACTCTACCAACAACATACCCTTGAGGTATCACTTTTCCTACACTAAGTGTTGGTGCTATTTGACTTAGTTGAGAATAGATTGTATGGATATCCCCACTATGTTTTAAAATAACAACATTTCCTAAGGAACCTGCATCATTCTTTGCATATACAACTTGCCCTTTAAGAGCACTAAAAACTTTTTCATTTTTTGTATGTGATTTTAAAGATACCGATTCATTAAAGAGTTCTATTTTATATACAGGATCTACATAAGAACCAAATTTTTTCACCACCGTATAATCATTAAGAGGTTTTTGCATCTTCACATCTCTAAAATCTGAGAGTTTTATCCCTTGGTTTGTATTTCCCATATTTCTAACTTTTAAATCAGCATCATTTTCCAAAATTTCCCTTGAAAGAACTTTTATATCTTTTGACCTATTGTCATTTTCATCTTCTACAACTGTAGGTATTGTTCCAACCATCTGAGCTTTTTTAGCCCGTTTTTCTTCCTCTTTTGCTTTTCGCTCAGCTGCTCTTTTAGCTTGTAGTTCAGCTCGTTTTATCTTTTCAAGTTCTGTCTCTTTTACAATATTGAGTTGACTGAGAAGGGAATTGAGTTGATTTTGTTTTTTTACGATTGCTTTGAGTTCTTTTTGATACTCAGTATGTTTTGATTTTAAACTCTCAATTGAACTTTCTTGTGCCTTTTTAAGGTCTATAAATCTTTTTTCTTCTGCAAGTCCAGCATTGATAAACTTCTCTAACTCCACCCTTTTAGCATCATTGTCGTTTTTTAAATTTGTTACTTGAAAATACTCGATATTTGATTTCATAATACTATCTTTTGAGTTTTCAAAAATTAATTTAAATTTCTCTTTTTCAATAACCTCTTTGATTGTTTTTTTATCTAAAAGCTCTCGTCCAATAGTTGTTGTATATTTATCAACAACCGCTTTTACAATCTTTTCTTCTACAGAAATTTTGTATTGTTCTATCGATTTTGATTTTTCACTTAGGAGTTGTATCTCTTTTTTAGCTTCTTCTAGTTTGACTTTATTTGTAGCTATATTTGTTGATATTTTTTTAAGATTTGCATTGATTGCATTGTATTTATCTTCCTCATTTGAAAGTGCCTGTGCTAAAATTTTTATCTTTTCATTTGTTTTGCTTTGTTCCTCTTTTTTGGCATCAAGGATATTTTTATTATAAGTAATCTTTTGGTCTATTTTTTTTATATCTGCACCAAAAAGAAAGAGGACAATAAAAAACAATATAGCAAATAGTTTCATTTTTTATTTAAACCTATTTTTTATCAATACACCAAAAACAGTAACAAATGATATAAACAATGACAATACAATCACAGAAGATGCTTCTAAAATTGTGTATTCGATTCTATTTTGAGTGATGATTTTTGAAATCTCTGGTGAAAAAATAATTTCATAGTTCAAGTCAATATAATATACACTTCCAAGCACTAAAACAGCTGCAATTAAAGCACTAATAAGTGCTAATTGTATGATTGGTTTTGCTCCATAAAGTAAAGAACCTCCATGAAGATTGATAATTTGCAATCTTTCATAATGTTCATAAAACCAAATATTGATTTGGTTTGCAATGATAAAGAGTGTAAAAATCACCATAAATATGAACATTATCATTGAAACAGTTTTAATAAATAAAAATAAAGAATAGACATTGTCATGATCTTTTGAGAAGGTTTCAACCGACTTCATACCTTCAATCGTTAAAAGTTCTTTTTTTATCCTTTCTAATTTTGAAGATGTAGGAAATTCATTTAATGATAGAGTATAAAAATAGGGTAACTTTACTTGTAAAAGTGTAAATGACCCCTCTGTGACTTCATTTTTAAGTTCATTGAGTATATTTTCTCTTGATAAGACTTTCATCTCTTTTAAATCTACTGAAGCCAATTTACTTACATCATCTTCTGTTATTGGTGTTGCTGTAACTATAACAATTGAATAATCATTATTAATTGTCGTTTCGTATTTATCTATCATTTTTGCTACAGAAACATAGATACTAAAAGAAAATAGCATAATAACTAGGGGTAAACTAAACGATAAAAATCTTTTAAGACTCATAAATATCTCCAGATAAAATATCAAATTTTCTAAAACTTAACCCAAAATTATCAGGTATTCTATGTGTGACAACAATTACTGTAATTCCTAGTTGCTCATTTGCTTTTCTTAGCAGACTCCAAATCACTTCCGCTGAATAATCATCAAGATTTCCAGTAGGCTCATCTGCTAAAATAAGCTTTGGATTGTGTGCTAATGCTCTTGCAACTGCTGCTCTTTGTTGTTCTCCACCACTAAGTTCATAAGGATAAGCTTCCCCTTTTGAACTTAGTTTTACATGTTTAAGTAATTTTTTTGCTTGAGCAAGAGAAAGTTTATCATTATACCCATTGAGTTTTAGTGGTAGCATAATATTCTCTTCAACTGTATATTCTTTGATAAGCTTATAATCTTGAAAAATAATCCCAATATTTTTTCGCAAGCTTCTTAACTGTCCATTACTCGCTTTTGCTATATTTTGTTTATTAACAAGTAGTGTTCCACTCTTTGGTCTAAGTTCACCATAAAAAGATTTTAAAAGTGTTGATTTTCCACTTCCACTTGAACCTGTTATAAAGACAAAATCTCCCTGTTTTATATGAAACTTTCCATTATGGATAATATCTTTTTTCCCATCATATGTAAGACATATATCATTTGCTAAAATCATTGTATTCCACCATTTTGTAATATTTGAGCTATTAGTTTATGTGCTTTATGATTTGCACTCGTAGGAACTGGCAATGTTATAAAATAACTTATTTTTGCCCCATCCACCATAAGATAGATAGAAAGTGGCTTATTAAAACTTCCCATACTTATATGGATAATTCCACTTTTGTTTGTGATTTCAAATGAATAAGAAAAATGAACTACAAAATCATCTTGTACCATTGGTTTTTTTGGTAGCCTAGCTACAAGTTGATTAAATAAAAGTTTATTCTCCACCTCAAATGAAAAGTCTTTATTTAGTTTCATATCAGGGGATACTTTATCTGCATAGATAGTCAAATCCCAGATATCTTTCCCCAGCCTTTTCCATCTATCTTCATATTTACTACTTACTTCTAAATTTTGATTTTTTACTATTGTACTCTTTTCATTATAAGTTTCATATAGCTCTTTTGAATATTCATAGTACAATGGACTATCAGTTCTTAATTCTAAAGTTCCACCAACTTTTAAAACTCTCAAAGATTCATCAATAAACTCTTTGCTCATCACTCTTCTATGTGGTTTTTTATCCCAAGGAACTGGAAAATGAACAAAAATTTGACTCACACTATTAGAAGCTACAAACTCCAAAAATAATCTCGCATCATAATTAACCACAAAAATATTTTCTATATTATCAATTCGTATCTGTTTTAAAACCTGCTCAATTGATGGTGTGTGTATCTCAATCCCTATATATATTTTCTCTTTATTTGTTTTTGCTTGGTATAAAAGATGTCTTCCACTCCCAAAACCAACTTCTATGCAAACATCCTTCGTAGTATGAAATTCATCTACAAAATAATTTATATCTTTGAGATACTCTTTTTTTGGTTCCATTCGTGAACCATGTATTGTGATATTTGAAGATATTACCTCACAACCTGTGATGTCAATATAAGCTTGCAAAGCCTTTTTTGCAATACTTATAGGGGTTACCCTTGTGGTTACATCTAGTTTTATGAGATGGTTTCCATTTTTTTCTAATTTTGTAAGGAGAAAAGTTTTATCATCAACCCTTACACAAATTTTATCTTCTTTTGGAGAATGTGCTGTAAAATCAAAAAAAACTCCATCTTGCGAAGATGGAGTTTTTAATAAATCATGTTTTTTTGTAATAATATGAGGCATCTATCAAATAACCTATTGTGCTGGTGTTTGATTTGGTTTTGGTTCTGGCTTCTCATCTAATTTTGGCATAGATAATGCAGCTGGTTTTGTTCTTAGTGAAACCAATCCAAATTGATCTACAGCCTCAATTTCATATTTATACTCAATTCCTCGAACAACATCTGGATCTTCATATCTTAAAGCTTGCACATTTTTAATCATTTTTTCTGTTGATTTGAAAAAACTCTCTCTTGTAGTTTTATAAATATTATATGTAATTGTTCTATCGTCACCTTTTATCCAATTAAGTATGACACCATTTGGAGTGATTTGTGCCAACGTTATAGTTGGTTGCAATGGAGAAGCTAGTGTTTTACCCATAACTGGTGCTAAAAGTTTGATATCTGTTTCCAATCCATCTTTATCAACTGTTGTGATTTTATAGAAATTTGTTTTGTCATTTTCATCTATAACATGTTCAAATGTGTTATCCTCTTTTGAAGCAGTATGGATTTTTTTAAAACCTCTATCTGCTTCACTACTTACATAGATGTTGTATCCAACCGTATCTGTTTGTGCACTTCCTTTCCAAGTTAGTATAATTTTTCTTGGTTTATCTTTTGTTGCTTCAAGATTTGATATTGGGAGTGGTAAAGCTTTTGTTGTTGCTGTTACTATTTCACTTGGATTTGATTCGATACCATCAAAACTAATAGCTTTGAGTCTATAATTATATGTCGCAGCATCTTTTAAATCTGTATCTATAAACTCTGCACTAAGTCTATTCTTAATAGGAGCTACTTTTTTCCACTCAGCCTCTGTTGGTGTAGATTTTTCTAATAAATACTCTTTGATAGATAAAAGATCATGTGGTCGCCACTCGATTCTAATTTTTCTTGGTAGATTGCTTGTAGCATGGATAAAAGAAACTGAATCAAAAACAGGATATGTTCTTGTAGCCCTTGCATCACTTGGATTTGATTCAAATCCATTTGCACCAATTACAGAGATGCAGTAGGCATATTGAGTATTTGGAACAAGTTCAGTATCTATAAAATGTTTTGTATATTTATCGTTGACACTTCCAACTCTAACAAATTTTGCACCCTCTTTTTCTAATTCTTTTCTATAGATATAGTATCCACTAATATTCTCTTTATCAGTTCCAATCCACTCTAAACTTACCGATTTTATATCTGGCATTGTTTTGATTGTTTGTACATTTACAACTGGTAAATTTTCATCTATTTTTGGTTCTGTTGATGGTGTTTGAAGAGCTTTTGGAGCTTCACATCCAGTTGCCAACATCAACAAAGCAGCTAGCGATATACTCTTTATTAATCTTTTCATTCATTATTCCTTTATCAAAATTTTGTTTCAGTAAGTTTTGCATATTTTGTGGTATTGGTGCAACAAATTCAAAATCTTGATTTGTTATTGGATGTTTTAAATACAGACTATATGCATGCAAAAAAATTCTATTAATATTACTGTCTTTGCCCTTAAAACCGTATAAATCATCTCCAAGTATCCGTCTGTTTAAAGATTCTAAATGAACTCTTATTTGATGAGTTCTCCCTGTAAAAAGTTTTGCACAGATAAGTTCATACTTATGACTATTATCTTCATTGTTTTTATTTTCAATCAATTTTTTAAAAGCTGTTTTTGCAAAACGACCATCTTTTGTAACAGCCATTTTAAGTCTTTGGTTTGGATTTCTCCCTATTGGTTTTTCTACCACAATATCACTTTTTAGTGGAATATCAATACAAGCGATATAGTATCTTCCCATACTTTTATCTTCAAGTTGAGAGGATAAATTTGTATGAGCTTCATTTGTTTTAGCCACAACCAAAAGTCCACTTGTCCCTTTATCAAGCCTATGCACTATCCCATGTCGCTCTTCACCACTTAAAGTTGAAAGGGAAATATTTTTGAGTTTTAACCAATCGACCAAGGTAGGTTCTTTTACGCTAGGAGCATCATGAACTACCAAACCTACAGGTTTATCAACAATCAAAATATATTCATCTTCATAAATAATTTTTATATCGTATTGCAAAATTTCTTCATCTAAAAAGTTACTTTCAGTTGGAGTTGCTTCTTTAAAATCAACTGATATCTCTTGACCCAGTTTAAGTTTCTGACCGCTTTTTATGGCAATCTTACCATCAACTTTCACACAGCTATTTTTGATAAGTGCTTCTATTTGATTTCGCGGTTGTTCTATTGCTATCGATAAAAATTTATCAAGCCTATCGGTACTATTTGAGATATATTTTTCAGTCATTTTTGATATTCTTTCAGCCTATTTAAGGTATTGTTTCGCCATGAATTTTTTTGATAAACGAATAGTATCACATTTTAATTATGAACTCATTTTATTTATACTGCCCCTTATTATTCTTTCCCATTTCCTTGTGGGTGAAATAAGTGATATGTTATCTCAAAAGCAACTTCTTTATTATTTTATAGCTTTTATGCTTTTTGTTATTGTATTTATTTTACCCATAAGAGAAACTGTCGATTTTATCCCATTTTTTTATTGGCTTGGAATTTTTTTACTCCTTTGTGTTATGTTTTTTGGGGTAAGTAAATTAGGTGCAACAAGATGGCTACATATCCCCATTATCAATCTTACAATCCAGCCATCCGAACTTTTTAAACCTATTTTTCTCCTTCAAATGGCTTTTTTAGTACATAAAAATCCACCCCCTAAAAATGGATATGGGGTAAGAGATTTTGCTTATTTTTCTTTTTATATTTTACTTCCATTTTTCTTGATTGCTGGTGAGCCAGATTTGGGAACAGGTCTTGTTTTGCTTCTTGTAGGATATGGGATACTTTTTATTGTTGGAGTTGAAAAGAAAATTATTTTGACTATTGTGGGGGTTATTTTAGTTGTTTCTCCCCTTTTATATACCTATGGTTTAAAAGATTATCAAAAAAAACGGGTTACAGATTTTTTAAGTGAAAAACCAAGCTATCATGTTCAACAATCCCTTATTGCTATTGGTTCTGGCGGTCTTCTAGGAAAAGTTGAGGATGAAGCGACACAAGCTCAACTGAAGTTTCTTCCAATTGCTACAAGTGATTTTATCTTTGCTTATGTTGTTGAAAGATATGGATTTTTAGGAGCGATTGGGCTTGTTGTGATGTATTTGCTTCTTATCTCCTATTTGCTTTTACTCAATTTTACATTTAAAAATGATTTTCTTGTCACTGTTTTTGCAAGTGGTGTTGGACTACTCATCTTCTTAAATATGGCGGTAAATATCTTGATGGTTATAGGGTTTGCCCCAGTTGTTGGGATACCTTTACCTATGTTTAGCTATGGGGGAAGTAGTTTTATTAACTATATTGTTATTATCGCTATTTTAGAAAATCTTCTTGCTTTTCGATTTAAAGTGGGATATATGTATGAAAAAAGATTTTAGGTTATACCAAATCAAGAATAAATTATTACTCAATATTTGAAAAAGACAAAGGGAGTTCTATTGTAAAAATAGCACCATTTTGACTATTTGTTGCAAATAACTTACCACCTAAATGTTTCTCTATAATCTCTTTACTCATATAAAGTCCAAGTCCAGTACCTTGTGATTGATGTTTAGTTGTAAAATAAGGATCAAAAATCTTCGGTAAAATCTCTTCAGAGATCCCTCCACCATTATCTTCAATCATAATTCTTACTTTATCATCTTCTTTTTGCAAAGATATTTTGATAAATGGTTCACTAATCTCTTTGCCAATAAGAGCATCTTTTGCATTATTAAAAAGGTTAATAATCACTTGCGAGAGTTCACTTGAGAGTGTCTTGATAACTATTGGTTCACAATCATGAAGGTTGTTGATAAGTTTGATATAATGATTTGTAAGAGTTGCTTGGATAATCCCAATATCATTCATAATTGTTTCTTGTAAAACGACATCTTTAAACTCTTTTTTCTCTTTTATATAATTCCTAAATGTATCAATAGTTTTTGATAGAAAATTTACCTTGTCGATAATTGATTCCAACATCTCAGCTTCTTTTTCATCTGTAAGTGTACCTAGTTCTTTTTTGATAAGTATTCCACTTGCTGAGGTACTAATAACACTTAACGGTTGTCTCCACTGATGTGCAATATTCCCTATCATCTCTCCCATTTGAGCATTTTTTGTTTGTTCAAATAAGACTGCATCTTTTTTCTTACTTTTTTCAACCTCTTCATCAATTCTCATTTGAAGATTCTCATTTAAGCTTTTGATTGTGTCTCTTTCCTCTTCTAATAAATGGATATATTCGTTGAAATACAACTCCATATTTTTAACTTCATCACTCTCTACAGGTATAACTTTAAAAGAGTTGCTATCAATCCTATTTGATTTTATAATTATCTTTTTCACTAATTGTCTGAGTGGTTTTAATATCTCAGTAACAATCAAGGTTATCGATAAAAAAGTGAATAAAACAATAATCGCTAGTAAAAATAGATTTTCTGTGATTGTTTCATTGATTTGTTTAAAAAGCTTATCCTCTTTCATAAATATAAAAAATTTCATTTTAAAGTAACTATCAATATAGCTATCACTCACCATCACATAAGATTCTCCATCATATTCAATGTTTGCTAAATTAGAATCAAGGGCAAGTACTTTTTCTTTAAATTTATCTGCATTACTACTTTTATAGACAAACTCTTTTGTATTTAAACTTTGTAAAATGACAGAATCAAAGTTGATTAATTTATCAGTGATAAGCTCTTGAATATGACTCATACTGACTTTTGAGTAAAGGACTCCAACTATTTTTTGACTTTTTGCATCTACAACCTTTGTTGCAACATTTACCATCATTTCATCATATGTTTCAGAAAAATAGATATCTCCAATATAGTAACCATTTTTGAGCACTGTTTGAAAAAATAGATCTTTTGTATGGTCAGCTGCATCTGATTGTTCAAATAATCTTTTTGTTGAAACTATGGCTACATGAATACCATCAAGTGTAAGATATTCTATCTCTCGAATCTCTTTATTATTTTTTAAATAAACTTCTAATCTATCCTCTAATCGTTCTTCATACCCTTCAATATCACTATTTACAACCCCGATAGTATTTAAAATTTCTTTGGCTTTACCAAGTATAAGTGCTATTTCTCTTTTGATATTAAGAAGCTCTTGTCTTTGATGTTCAATCTCTGTCGCTTTAGTTGTAGTTGTTAATTGGATGTGCATATTTAAAAATAAGATACTAACAGCGACCAACATTATAACTGACGTACTAATAGCTAACTTCTCAGACAATCTCATTGAATAACCTTCACCACTTGATTAATTTTTTTGACACTATGATACATCAATTACCTTGTTATGTTAATAAACTATATGATAGAATCAACAAATTTTGGAAACAAAGGGTTCACATGAGACGAAATACTCTACTCATAATATTGTTTATTTTAGTTATCGGAGGGTATATGATTCATAAATCGAATCTATTTACCAACACAACTATTCCAACTGTAGCTTTTATCTCTCTATCAGATGTCGATAAAGAAACTTTTAAAGGATTTAAAGAGCAAATGGAGCAGTATGGTTGGAAGGAAAATATAAATATCACTTATATTATTTCTCCACCAGCTAAAACAGAAAAAAATCTTCCAAGCCTAGTTGCATCAGTTATCAAGCAAAATCCTACCCTTATTTTTGTCTCAAGTACACCAGCATCAAAAGAGGTTAAAAAAGCAACTATGATAAACAATATCCCAGTGGTTTTTGCTCCCGTAAATGACCCAATTGCATCTGGAATTGTTGCTAATCTTACAGCTCCTGAAAAAAATATTACAGGAATAAGACTTCCTCAAAGTGATATCAAACGATTTGAGTGGTTACATCTTATAGCACCAACAGCAAAAACTATTTTACTCCCTTTTGCCTATAAAGATAAAGGTGCTATTAAAGCGAGAGATACAATAAAAGATGTTGCGAAGAGTTTGGGATTGAGAATTATTGAAAAAGAGATTCCAACTAATGAAAATCTCAAAGAGTATCTTGACAAATTGCCAAAAGTTGATGCAATTTATCTCCCACGAGAGTCTAATGTTGAAGTGCTCATAGATGAATTTGTTCTCTATGCAAATAGTCATAAAATCCCACTTTGTGTTCCAAGTTACCAGCAAGTACAAAAGGGTGCACTTTTCACATATGGATTTATCCATACTGAAATTGGAAAAGATGGAGCAAAGATGGTTGATAGAATTCTAAAAGGTGTAAATATCGCTGATATTCCAGTTAAGACAGGAACTGCACATCTTGTAATAAATGAAAAAGTAGCAAAAGAGATAGGGATAACTTTTCCACACAAAGCTATCCAAAGTGCATTTATGGTTATTAAGAAGTAGTGGATTCTACTACTTTTACATCCACTTTTACACCAAGCTTGCTAAATCCGCTACTTTGCACCACCCCTTTGAGTGGTGCGATATCGTGATAATCTCTCCCTTTTCCTAAAATAATATACTCTTCGTTTGGAATTTTATTATTCGTTGGGTCAAAATCAACCCATCCTATATCTGGGACATAGACACTAAACCAAGCATGACTTGCATCTGTTCCAAAAAGTTTCTCTTTACCCTCTGCTGGAAATGTTCTAATATATCCACTCACATATCTTGTGGGTATCCCTATTGTTCTTAGAGCTGAAATTGCAAATTGAGCAAAATCTTGACAAACCCCTTTTTTCTCTTTGAAGATGATATCAATCGGTGTTGTAACATCACTAAATCCACTCTCAAAATCAAAATCTTCAAAAATCCTACCCATAAATTCATACACACAAGCAAATAATGGTCGATTTTCTAAAAAAGATTCTTTTGTATATGCAACAATATTGTCATTTGCCATAGGGATTAAATCAGTATGGAAAAGATAAAGTTTTGGGCAATTATCTTCTAATTGCAAACTTTTTAACCTCTCCTTTGATTCTTCGTAGGTAATTGTAGAGTGGCTATAGCTTTCTATCTCTTTTTGTATCTGGGTTTCATCTCTTTGCACTGTAGAAAAAGCTTTAAGAACTAAACTGTTATGAGGCTCTTTAAAAGAGATAAAGGTATTTGTATTCTCAAAAAAATCAACAAATTCACTCTCTTCTGAGGGGTGTGGAGAAACTTCTAGTCTATATTCTAAAAGTTTTTGGGTAGAGGTGTTTTTTGGTTTAAGCCTTGCTATATTATGACTAAAGGTGACAATCCCTCCATATTCAAATGAAGTTTCATGATAGATTTCATATATCATCGCCTTACTCCTTTAATCGTTATGATGTGAAAAATATGTTTTTGTAAGCTCATCAGAAGTGAGTATCAATAAAGAGGATATCTCTGATAAAAACTGTTCAAGTTTCTCGTACCAAAATTGACCTTGTTCTATCGTAAGTAGCTCTGTTGGATTGGAAAGTTTTATTTTTGAATAGATTTTAAAAATAGCCTCTTCATAGCTACTAAAATAAGCACTATTTTTTTGTTTTGGTAACTCTTTGAGGTTTGCCAAAAGTTCTGTAATTATATAGATAAGAGATTTTGGATATTTTGTATTAAATATCAAAAATTCCACCACATTTGATAAATCAAGACTTGATTGATAATAAGCCCTATAGGAGTTATAACTTTCGTAAGAATTGAGTAAACTATCAAGCACTTCATATTGAAGCATCTTCTCATGCTTCATAGTAAGAAGTGACCTTAGTTTTGATATAAGTAAAAGGGATATTTCGATTTTCCCTCCAATATCAAAGAGTACCAACCCTTGTTCTTTAAAAATCGATTCACTAATTAACTCTTTGTATGCCATAAGGTAGATTAAAAGATTGTTGATTTGATTGATATGCTCCCTTACTGGTTGATTTTTTTGCATCACATAGCTATGCCAATTTTTATCCATCTTATCAAATATTCTCCAAGCATCAATCGTAAGAAGATTTTTTACATTGATATTTGAATTTGCTAACATTCTGATTGTAAAACTCAAACTTCCAACTCTATTGTAGTTTTTGATAACATCAAGCATCTCACTAAGTGGTTCTTTCTCTTGAAGTTCTAAAAATCCAGGATAGGTCATAGTAAGATGAGTTGTTGCATTGTTTAAGATTTTTGAGATATCACTTGTTTTATCACAACCATCACATTTATAAATATTCATCATATTTTTGAGATTAAATCGTATCATACGGGAGGTGATAATTGCTCGATTGATATATCTACCAAGCCAAAAAAGATTTTCAGCTCTTTTTGTTGAGATGTTGTCTAATTTTGAATCAATATAGATTTTTTGAACAAGTGGACTAGATGAAATATCTTCATCTTCTCCTAAAATCCATAAATCTTTACTATTTCCTCTATTTTGACCAGAAAACATCAAAGAATCTTTTGAAGCAGCAACCCTTACAAGCCCTCCAGACATCACTTCATACCCATCTTCACTTCTATAACTAAAAGCTCTTATAATAGCATTTCGTGGTTCTATCTCTTTTCCTGTAAATGAAGGAGTTGTTGAAAAATTGATATGTTCTTGCCCTACATAAGCTTGTGGGAAAAGTTTTATTTTTGTTTTGAGTTTTTCTATATCTTCACTTTTTAGATTTTTACCAATATAAGTCTCAACTCTTTCAGACCTATCTATTTTTTTGATGATAAGATTGGAGATATTTTCTAAAACATACTCCAATTCCCCCTCTTGTCCACACCACCAAGTAGCGATTTGAGGCAAAATAAGTTCCTCATTTAAAAAATATTTGCAGATATTTTTCATAAAAGGGTTGAGCCCACTATTTTCCAAAACACCTATCCCAATAGGATTTGCCATAGAGATATTATCATTTCTAGCAACATTGACAAGACCAGTGACTCCAAGTCTTGAATCATTTTTAAGCTCAAGTGGGTCACAATACCTATCATCAACTCTTCTTACAATCCCATCAACTTTTTTAAGCCCACTTAAATTTTTAAGCCAAATATGATTATCTCGTGAAAGTAAATCCTCCCCTTGAACCAATGTCAAATCTAAAAATGCACTCAAATAAGAATGTTCAAAATAGGTTTCATTGTGAGGTCCTGGGGTAAGAAGAACAATAAGAGGATTTTCTTGCTTTGATTTAAGTGAGTTTTTGAGCATTTTTTTAAAACCCTCAATAAATCCAATTAGCTTTTTTGTTTGGATATTTGGATAAAGCTCATTGGCTATAGAGTTCATTGTAAGCCTATTTTCTATCGCATATCCAAGACCTGATGGTGCAGATGTTCTATCGTTGATAACCCAAAATTTTCCATCAGGTCCACGACTGATATCGGTTGCATAAAACTGTAAGCTGTAATACTCCTTGTTTTTAAACCCTACAACCTCAGGGATAAATCCTTTATGGGAAAAAATAATTTCAGGAGGGATAATCCCATCTTTTAAAAGTTTTTGTTCACAATAGATATCTTTAAAGATAAGATCAAGGAGTTTAGCTCGTTGTTTAAGTCCACGAGCCACTTCATCCCATTCTTCCTCTTTAAGAACAAAAGGGATAGGGTCAAGATTCCATTTTCTATTTGTTCCATCTGGGTCATTATAGATATTGTAAGTGACCCCATTATCTTCAAGTCGCCAGTCTATCTCAAATTGTTTTTGCTCTAATTTTTTGATACCTGCTTTTTTTAAAGCTTTTGCTATCTCACTCCAATGCTCTTTTATATTGCATTCACTATCAATCATCTCATCAAAAGATGCATTTAACCTACAAGTATCAAAAATTGCCATCTAGTTTTTTGACCATCTTTTTCGTAAATCTAGTGTATGTGGATACTCTGGGTTCACCCCAACTTTTTGGAACAACACTTTTTTCCCACCTTTTGTAATAGCTATGGTTTTGAGTGAATTTGGAACCGATGAAGATACACTTGAAATAAAACTAAGTGGATTATACTCGACTGCTTCCCCTTGTGTATGGTTAAAATCCCAGTATCTATTGATTCTTCTTGATTCTGCTTCATAAGAGTTTACAGGGAAAGTTTCATAACTTCTACCACCTGGATGGGATACAAAGTAGTTAAATCCACCAATAGATTTTTTGTTCCAAGTATCCACAACATCAAAAGTAAGTGGAGTATCTACCCCAATAGTAGGATGAAGTGCTGACCATGGTTGCCATGCTCTGTATCGTACACCACATACATATTCTCCATCTATGCCAGTTTTAACAAGTGGAATCTCCACTCCATTACAAGTGACAATATATCTTTCAGGGACAAAATCTTGTACTTTGATTTGAAGTCGCTCTAGTGAACTATCAACATATCTAGCTGTCCCTTGTGAAGAACTCTCTTCCCCTAAAACATGCCAAGGCTCAATCGCTGCTCGAATCTCTAGGTGCATTTTTTCTATCGTTGTCATTCCATGGAGTGGAAATCTAAACTCAAAAAATGGGTCAAACCAATCAAGTTCAAAAGGATATCCCTCATCATTGAGATAATCCACAACACTTCGTAAATCCTCTTTTACATAATGTTCAAGCAAAAATTCATCATGGAGTCTTGTTCCCCATCGTACTAGCTTATGTTTATATGGATTTTTCCAAAAACAACTTACCAAGGCTCGAACTAAAAGCATCTGCAACATTGCCATTTGATAGTGTGGTGGCATATCAAAAGCTCTTAGTTCCAAAATACCAAGTCGACCTGTTGAACTATCTGGAGAATAGAGTTTATCTATACAAAACTCACTTCTATGGGTATTTCCTGTGATATCTGTAAGCATATGACGAAATAGTCTATCTGTAAGCCAAAAAGGAACATCACCCTCCTCTGGAATTTGTGAAAATGCAATCTCAAGCTCATAAAGATTTTCCAATCTTCCCTCATCAACTCTTGGTGCTTGAGAAGTTGGACCAATAAATGCTCCACTAAAGAGATATGAAAGCCCTGGATGGTGTTGCCAAAAAGTTATCAAACTTTGAAGCAATCGTGGATTTCTAAGGAGTGGAGAATCACTTGGAGTCAATGCTCCAATAGTGACATGGTTACCACCACCTGTTCCTGTATGTTTCCCATCAACCATAAATTTTTCAGTTCCAAGTCTGCACATTCTTGCATCTTCATATAATGTGCTTAGGTTATTACTAAGTTCCATCCAAGAGGTTGCTGGTTGGATATTTACCTCGATGACCCCTGGGTCAGGAGTTACTTTGATTCTATCAGTTCGCAAATCGTGTGGTGGCTCATATCCTTCAAGTAACACTTTCATATCAAGTGTCTTTGCCGTTTCTTCAATAGAAGCTATTAAATCTAAAAATTGTTCAGTATCATTAAGAGGTGGAAGGAAAATACAAAGTTTACCCTCCCTTACCTCTGCACACATTGCTGTTTTTACATAAGCTGAGTAACTGTTGTAAATTGTTGTTTTATCATTTAAATTTTTTGCTCTCTCTTTGACATTTGTAGTGTAGTCTCCAAGTGCTGGAAATGAAGCAAATAAATCCACTTCAAAACTTTGTTCTAGTTCTGTATGTGGTTTTGCTAACAGAGAGTTAAGTGGAAGTCGAAGTCCAATAGGTGAATTTCCAGCAGTTAAAAACATATGTTTTCTTCTAAATTCCCATTTTGAAGTGATCCATTTTGTTTTTCCAAAACCAATAGGAAGGAGATATCCCACTTCATTATTAAGCCCATTGGTTAATTTTTCAGCAATTGTTTTTCGCTCTAGTGAATCTTTGAGGTCAAATTCAAGTGGGTCTATATCAAGAGGCATCTCCGCTTCTTTCATAATGTAATAAACTGGATCTTCAAAAGCAGGGACGATATTTTCAGGGCTGACTCCAAGGACAAGTGATAAGTGAGAGAGGAATCTTTTTGCATCAGCTGTTGTATATGGATAAGTTTCATTTTTATCTGCTAAAAGTTCTGGATTTTCCCAAACAGGGATACCATCTTTTCTCCAATAGACAGTAGTTTGCCATCTTGGAATTGGCTCCCCTGGATACCATTTCCCTTGAGCATGGTGTAAAAGTCCCCCATTTGTAAAAGAACCTAATAGTTTTCTTGAAAGGTCATTTGCAAGGAGTCTTTTGTGATCTCCATCAGCTGCTGTGTTCCACTCGGGAGATTCCATATCATCAATACTCACAAAAGTTGGCTCTCCACCCATAGAGAGTCGCACATCATTTGCTTCAAGGTCTTTATCTACTTCAAATCCTAAGTTATAAATAGCTTCCCATTGCTCCTCTTTGTATGGCTTTGTAACTCTTGGAGATTCGAAGATTCTTGTTACTTTATTTTCATATTCAAACTCTACTTCACACTTATCACTTGCCCCCTCAATTGCATGAGCTGAGTTGTAATGTGGTGTGCAAGCAAGTGGGATATGCCCTTCTCCTGCAAAAAGTCCACTTGTGCTATCAAGACCAATCCATCCAGCACCTGGTACATATACTTCCGTCCAAGCATGTAAATCTGTAAAATCCTCTTCAGGACCACTTGGACCATCAAGCGATTTTACATCTGCTGTAAGTTGTACAAGGTACCCAGACACAAATCTTGAAGCTAGACCAAGATGTCTTAAAACTTGAACAAAAAGCCAAGAGAAATCTCTACAACTTCCAAGTTTTTTACCCAATGTATATTCACAACTTTGCACCCCTGGTTCAAGTCGTATCGTATAATTTAAGTGCGAATAGATTTTTTGATTAAGTGCTACTAAGAAGTCAATAATAGGCATTTCACCTCTATCAACTGTTTCGACAAAATCTCTTATTGCTTGTGAATCTTCATCTTTTTCTAAATACGGGATAAGCTCTTTTTTGAGTGTTTCATTGTAGGAAAATGGATAATTTTTTGCACTATCTTCAACAAAGAAATCAAATGGATTAATAGTAATCATATCAGCCAAAACTTCCACATCAATATGGAGTTTATCTGTTTTTTCAGGAAAAACTATCCTTGCTAGATAGTTTCCAAATGGGTCTTGCTGCCAATTTATAAAGTGATTTTCTGGCTTTATTTTAAGGGAATAGGCTTCAATTGGTGTACGGCTATGTGGAGCTGGACGAAGTCTTATAATATGAGGGCTTAAATTTACTTTTTTGTCATAGTTATAGTGTGTTTTGTGTGATAATACTACTTTTAGTGCCATGTTAATTACTCCTTGTTTTTCTACCCATAAGTATATCCATCTTGAGTTGTTGTTTAGATTAGAAAATTGATTTCTACATTTTTAACTTTCTTTATAGTAAAATCCTCGAATGCAAAAAATAACAAAACTTTTAAATGACTTTAATGAACTTGTGATGTTCAAACACTCTATTTTTTCTTTGCCATTTATTTTTATAGCGATGGTTGTAGCAAGTGATGGTTGGTTTGGGTTTGAGTTAATGATTATGGGGATATTAGCAGCTTTATCAGCAAGAAATTTTGCGATGGGATTTAATAGATATCTTGACCGTGATATTGATGCCCTTAATCCAAGAACAGTTGGTCGTCCTAGTGTTGATGGAAGACTTTCTGCAAGCCAGATATATATCTTTACTATCATCAATGCCCTTATTTTTATAGCAGTTGCTTATTTTGTCAATGACCTTGCTTTTTATCTCTCAGTGCCTATTTTAGTAGTGATTGGAAGCTATTCTTATTTTAAAAGATTCTCTGCACTAGCTCATATTATTTTAGGGATTTCACTTGGACTGGCTCCAATCGCTGGAGTGGTGGCTGTAAGTGAAACTATCACATTATGGAGTATTTATCTCTCTTTAGGGGTGATGTTTTGGGTAGCTGGATTTGATTTGCTCTACTCTTTGCAAGATATAGAAGTAGATAAAGAACTTGGACTTCACTCAATCCCTTCAAAATTTGGGGTAGAAAAAACAATGCTTTTTTCTAAAATCATGCATATTGCAACTATCATTTTTTGGGCTTTATTTGTTTTTGAAGCAAATCTTGGACTCTTTGGACTTGGAGCGATACTTGCTAGTATCATTATGTTAAGCTACGAACATTACCTTGTCAATAAAGACTTCAAAAAAATAGATAAAGCTTTTTTTACAGTCAATGGTTACCTTGGGATACTTTTCTTTTTCCTTATTGTTTTGGATATCGCAATTTAGATGAAACACTTAAGAGGATTTTTTAACAGATACTTTTCACTTGCTATTATTGCAATGTACTCTACATTGCATAAACTCACAAGGGTTGATAGCAACTTCCAATACCATCTTAAAGCTTTTGAATACGAAGAGCGAAAGACATCTCCTCCTGCTATATTTTAATTTTTAACAATACAAAAAAATATAAAATATAGGAATAATCAATTGAAAAAAAATACAAAATTAAGTTTTGTAGCTAGTGCAATTTTAGCTACAACATATCTTCAAGCTGTTGAAGATTTAGGGATGATAACAGTTACAAGTGCTACAAAAAGTGAACAATCAATCAAAGATATCACTTCAAATGTAGAAGTGATTACAGGTGCTGAACTTGAGGAAAAGCATATTACTACAGTTTTGGATGCTTTAAGACTAAGTGGAATTTCAATTGCACAAAGTGGTGGAATAGGGCAACAAAGTTCATTTTTCTTAAGTGGAATGAGTAGTGGTAATACACTTGTCCTTATAGATGGTATCAAATACAACGATCAACTTGGAACTGAGGGTCAAGCACAACTTGAACATTTAATGATAAGTGATATTGCTCAAATAGAGATAATTAAAGGGGCTCAAAGTGGTATTTGGGGAGCAAATGCAGTTGCTGGTGTGATAAATATCATTACAAAAAAAGCAACCAAAGAGCTTATAACAAATGCAAATATTGAATATGGAACTTATAATACAAAAAAAGCTGGTGCAAATATCTCTCAAAAACTTGAGAATTTTTCTTACTTTTTAGGTGCAAATTATATCTTAACAGATGGAATTTCAGCTCAAACACCAAGAGGAAAGAATAGTGAAGATTATGAAGCTGATGGATACACAAATAAAACTCTCAATGGTAAATTCGGGTTTGAACTAAGTGATAGTGATGAAGTGAAATTTAATATTACAGATATTGATGCAAAAGTTGAATATGATGGATGTGATAAAACATATCCATTAACTTGTACAGAAACTGAAAAAGCAAACTTAAATACAAGAGAATTAACTCAAAAAAATAGACTTTATAAAACATCATATCAGCACAACTTTGATGATAAAGATTATCTTAATGTAAGCTATGCAAAAACTTCATTTAAAAAAGATGACCCACTTGGATATACAAAGAAATTTAATGGAAATAATCAAGAAAGTTCAGTTGATGGAAAAATTGCTTATGCAGAAAAATCGTTTCTTCTAGTTGGAATTGGAAACCAAAAAAGTGAAAATGAAATTTCAAAAAAAGAGATTAAATCAACTGGATATTACTTAACAAATAGCAATATTTTTGATAAATTGGTTTTAACTGAATCTATAAGATTTGATAAATACGATTTATTTGATGATGCCACAACTGGAAAAATTGGAGCTAAATATAATTTTGCACAAGATTTTAGTTTGAGCGGAAATTACGGTACGGCTTATAAAGTGCCAGTTCTTTCTCAGATTTGGTACAATGCAACTTCAAACTTACAACCGGAAACTACAAAAAGTAGTGATATTACTTTAGAAATTAAAAATCTCAAAGCTACATATTTTGAAATTGAAACAACAGATTTGATTGAATGGAAAGATCCAACACCATATCCATCAACAATTTATGGAGATGATTATTATTACAATATTGCAGGAAAATCAAAATTTAAAGGTTATGAAGTAAATTATCAAGATGAAGTGGTGCCAAATTTATTGGTTGGGATAAATTATAAAAAACAATCAGCAAAAGATAAAAATGGAAAAGATTTGACTCGAAGAATCAAACAAAGTGCAAAATTACATCTTGATTATTATGGAATCGAAAAACTTCATCTTGGAATTGGTGCAAATTATGTAGGACAAAGAGATGATTTAGATTATAATACATATCCATATACTCCACTTCAAACAGGAAAATATACTTTGATAAATACAGTTGCAAATTATGATGTTTCAAAAAATCTAAAAACTTATCTAAAAATAGATAATCTTACAGATAAACTCTATCAAGAGGTTGATGGATATGGAACTATGGGACGAACAATTACAGTAGGAATAAATGCAACTTTCTAAAACCATCAAAATAAGGGATTTTTTACAATACAAATTTCTCAACTCAGTTTTTACAGGACTCGCTATGGGTTCTGTTTTTACGATTTATGGTTCACTTAGCCCATCAATTTTTTCAATTGGTGGGATATTTTTAGCGATTGGACTTTTAATTGTTGCTAAATATTACACAAAGATACTCAATATAAACTCATTTTACCTTATCTCTTTAGGGGTGGAAGTTGTGATGTTTTTGATGGTGGGATATTTTCTTTTCAACCCTTACAACTACACAACAGCACTGTTAGTTTATATCGGGTATCAAATCTCATTTATGTTTGGAAGTTATCTAGTAAGGGCCGAAACTGTTTTTTTTAATCGTGTACAAATTTTGAGTTTCCTTGATGTTGCAAAACAAAAAGGGTATTTGGCTGGACTTGCTGTTTCCTATATTTTTTATGAAATTTTAAAATATTATGAAATATTTGACAACCAAACACAAGTTTATTATCTCCATTTTGGACTGATTTTTCTTGAATTTTTTGTCATCTATTTTTTATGGAGAGCTTTTAAAAATAGAAAATAAAGAGATAAAAAGCTACTATAATTGATCTCAAATCAAAGGCTTTCAATGAAAAAAATCTTAGCTATCTTAACACTTTGTGGCACTCTTTTAGTTGCTGGAAACAGTTATAAAAATGATGAAATTGAACTCAAAAAAAATATCGCATATCTCAAATCAACCAACAAAAAAGTAGATGGAGTAGTCAATGAATTTTATGAAACTGGTGAACTCTTCTCTGAAAAAACTTATAAGTTTGGGATGATTACAGATATGAAAACATATAAAATCTCAGGTGCTTTAGCTTCACAAGTCCTTTTTAAAAACGGAAAAGCAGTTGGTGGAAAAATCTACTATGAAAATGTCAAAAAAGATAGAGCGATGACCCATGCTGATTTT
>CAZHJR010000015.1:0-1531 GCA_964533335.1 uncultured Helicobacter sp.
CTTTGAAATTTAAACTTTTTGAGATGGATAGTTTGGAAGTTGTTACAAGTGGGATAATTGAAGAGATTAAGGAAAATGGATATCTTAAGGCTATTTTAGAAGTGGAGAGAGTTTTAGAACAGTTTGGGATAGATTCACTTGAAAAGCTTGGTGGAATAGGGCATAGGGTAGTTCATGGTGGAGAAGAGTTTACAAAAAGTGTTATCGTTGATGAGGATGCAATAGAGACCATCAGAAAATTAATTCCCCTAGCTCCTTTGCATAATGGGGCAAATCTTCAAGGGATTTTAGAAGTGCAAAGGGTTGCTTCAAAAGTAAAACAGGTAGCTGTTTTTGATACTGCATTTCACCAAACAATACCACAAGAGGCATATATGTATGCACTTCCGTATGAATTTTACGAAAAATATAAAATAAGAAGGTATGGATTTCATGGAACTTCCCATTTTTATGTGGCAAAAGAGGCTGCAAAACTTTTAAATAAAAAGTTAGAAGAGTGCAATCTTATTACGATACATCTTGGAAATGGAGATAGTATTTGTGCTATTAAAAATGGAAAAAGTATCGATACCTCTATGGGTTTCACACCTCTTGAAGGGTTAATAATGGGGACAAGATGTGGTGATTTGGACCCTGCGATTGTTTTGTATCTCGAAAGACTCAATCACTATACAACTGATGAACTTGATAGAATTCTCAATAAAAAAAGTGGACTTTTTGGAATTTGTGGAGAGAGTGATATGAGAACAATTGACAAAATGGCAAACGATGGAGATGAAAAAGCGAAATTAGCTCATAAAATGTTTGCCTATCATATCAAAAAATATATCGGAAGTTACAGTGCTATTTTAGGAAAAGTCGATGGTATCGTCTTTACAGGTGGAATTGGTGAGAATGATGAAGCGATGAGAAACCTTATCTTAAAAGATTTGCATATTGAAGCAAAAGTTTTGGTGATAAAAACAGATGAAGAGAAAGAGATAGCAGAGCAAACAAAAGCTTTATTGCAATAGTGTGTGGTTAATATAAGTTGGACTTGATTGTAACTTTTTTAGTATAGAGTTTTACAATAACTTATTGGAGAGATGATGAATATTTTTATGATGATATTTACACCATTACTATTTGCTTTAACGCTCCCTTTAAATAGTGTTCGAGTGAGAAATCTCCTTGCTTATGTTTATGTCGCTTTTTTATCGTTTTTAGCAGTAGGTAATTTTTCATTAACAAATATCACAACTTTCAATCTTGCTGAACTCTATCATACTTTTTTTAAAGTTTTAGATGTGGTGTTGCTCCTATTTTTTGCTTTTGTAGGGTGGAGATACAAAAGCAAATTGGTAGGTGTTTTTGCAATTATTCAGCTTGGTTTGTATCTTTTTATCCTTACCTTAACCCCTTCAATCGTTTCAAACGATATCTTGGTCGATAAAATCTCTTCAACTATGTTGCTTGTGATAAATATTATTGGTGGGATTATTATTATCTATGCTTTGAAATATATACAGAGTGAAGAGTTTAAAGATTGCAA
>CAZHJR010000015.1:1631-26232 GCA_964533335.1 uncultured Helicobacter sp.
GATACTATTTATTTAGATTTGCTTCTTGTATCGGTTGATGGGAAGATTTTACTTCCTATCTCATTTTTAATAATCGCTTCGTTTATAAAAGGTGCTTCTATCCCGTTTGAAAGATGGCTCCTTGGTGCGATGGTGGCTCCAACCCCTGTAAGTGCGATACTTCACAGTGCGACAATGGTCAAAATTGCTCCCTATCTTATCCTCAAAATCGCCCCTGCATTTTCTCCACTTTTGGCTATGATTGTGGTATTTTCTGGGAGTTTTGTCTTTATGTCCGCCTCACTTTTAGCTTTGAGTAAAGATTATTTCAAAGAGATTTTAGGGCTTTCAACGATAGCACTTCTTGCACTTATGATGGCGATAGCAAGTATCGGAACAGAACAAGCCACAAATATCGTCCTTATTTTGATTGTTTTTCATGCTATTTCAAAGGCATTGTTGTTTTTACAAGCTGGGATTTTAGAAAAAGTATATCATCTCAAATATCTTCAAGATATCGATTATCTCTCTTCAAAATCCCCTTTGATAGTCTTTTTTATTTTGATCGGATTTGGTTCTTTAACACTTCCCCCTTTTGGTGTTTTTTTAGGAAAATTTGCTTCGATTGAACTTCTAGCAACTCTTGGAGAAGAGAATATTATCTATCTCTTTAGTTTAGTTTTTATTTTGATTGGTTCAGTGTTTTTGACACTTCTTTATTTCAAAGTGGTTACAAAACTTTTACCAAAAAATAAAAGTGTTCAACTAGAAGAGGGGAAAATAAAAATACCACTTTCTTATCAAATCACCTCATTTGCCTTAGTATTTTTATTGATTATCGGGGTTTTAGGAAGTTTGAGATTTGAGATTTTGGATTTTTATGAGATTGTAGTCCCTGCTATTTTGATTGGGATAGTGCCGATTCTTTTTTATCTTTTACCTTTTGCAAATATCAAAAGAACAAACGAATACAACTGCGGTGAGAAAGATGAGATAGAGTTATCAGCATATTATTTTGGGATAACTTCTCAAGTTAAAAAAGCTATTTTTTATATCTCAATATCTTTGCTTATCTCTATAATAGTTGGAGGTTTAGTATGATTGAATATCTTTTGATAGCACTTACTCCACTTTTTGGAGGGCTTATTTACGGTCTTCAAAGAGTTGTAAAAGCTAGGATGCAAAATAGGGTCGGACCTCCTGTTTTACAACCCTTTTACGATATGTTTAAACTCCTTGATAAAGAGGCTGTGATTATCAACCATTACCATATTATCTTTGCCTTTATGCACCTTATCACCCTTTGGATTGTGGTTGCTTTTGTAATTTTAGGGAAAAGTTTACTCTATGTGATATTTTTACATCTCCTCTCTTCTATCTTTGTGGTACTCGCTGGGTATAGTGTCAAGTCTATCTATTCTCATATTGGCTCAAACAGAGAGTTGCTCTCTATCGTCGCTTATGAGCCTATTTTGATACTTATTGCCGTTGGTTTTTATATGCTTAATGGGAGTTTTGATATTGAAACTATCCGTTCAAATCCAAGTTCAATGGTAAGTATGACAGCTCTCTTTATCGCTTTTTTACTCACAATGCCAGTAAAACTCAAACTCTCTCCATTTGATGCAACCGAAGCTCATCAAGAGATAGTTGGTGGAGTTGAGATTGAGTATAGTGGAGTGTTTTTTGAGATACTGTATATGGCTAAGTGGATTGAATATGTTTTTATCTATTTGCTTTTAATCCTTTTTGCTGGGAATAATTATCCCTTAGCTTTTGGCTTATTTGTTGGGGTATTTTTCCTTTTAAATTTGGTGGATAATGCGACAGCAAGGGTGAGAATAGATAGTTTAATCAAAATCGTTTTAGGACTTGGACTACTCCTTAGTATCATCAATCTTATAGGGCTTCGTTATGTTTGATTTTAAAAAATTTAGAAAAAAATCCCCTTGGATTCTCCACTACAATGCTGGAAGTTGTAATGGTTGTGATATTGAGATATTAGCATGTCTTAGTCCTAAATACGACCTTGAAAGATTTGGAGTGATAAATACTGGAAATCCAAAACAATCTGATATATTCCTTGTAACTGGCCCTGTTACTTATAGAAGTCGTACAAGACTCCTTGAACTTTACAATCAAATCCCAAATCCAAAAGTGGTGGTTGCTGTTGGAAGTTGTGCCTGTACGGGTGGAGTTTTTCGTGGGATGTACAATGTAGAAGATGGTGTCGATAGATATATTCCTGTGGATGTCTATATTGCTGGTTGTGCGAGTAGCCCTGAACTGATTATGGATGGAGTTGTAAAGGCTTTGGAGATTTTAGAGACAAAAGAGAAAGTTGAGAAAGAGAGAAGTAAAGATGATAAATAGAATCCCAACAAGTTTAGCTACGGTGGTCGCAGATATCAAGGTATTTTATGATAAAAAAATATGGCATTTTTTGACTTTAAATGGTGTCAAACTAGATAGTGAAAATACTGAGATTCAATGGATATTTTCAAAATATGGTGCGATTGATGAAGTGACGATGTTTTATACAAGTGTGAAACAAGATGAGATCATACCAAGTATTGTAGAGATTCTCCCAAGTGCTATTATTTCCCAAAGGGAGATAGTTGATATGTTTGGAATAGCCGTTGAAAATAGCCAAAAAGGGCTTTACTTAGATGAAGATAGCGAACAAATGCCATTATCTAGTTGTGGAATATAAAGATGGAAACAAAACCAATGTTAAATAAAAAAATAATAAACATCCCACTAGGTGCACAACATATCTCACTTCTTGAACCTGTAAAGTTTCGTTTTTCTTGTGAAAATGAAACGATAATCGGGGTGGAGAGTGATGTTGGATTTGTCCATCGAGGGATAGAAAAAGCTTGTGTTACGAAGTTTAAATACGATGCGATTCCCTATGTTGTGGCTAGAATATGTGGTCTTTGTGCGATTACACACTCTTTATGTTACACAACAGCTGTTGAAAATCTTCTTGACGGGGAAGTGAGCCGTAAAGCAAAATATCTTCGTATCTTGATGGTGGAACTTGATAGGATACATTCTCATATGTTGTGCTTGTCTCATACTTGTGAAAACGCTGGATTTGAGGCGATGTTTATGAGAATTATGGGTGATAGAGAATATGTGATGAGTTTACAAGAAAAAATCACAGGGAATAGGGTGCAGTTTGATTATGTCACTATCGGTGGGGTTAATCGAGATATTTCAACAGATATAATTAAAGATATAAAAACAAACCTCAAAATAGTCAAAGAGAAAGTGAATAGCTATATTGATGAGTTTAACTCTAATTGGAGTTTATCTTTGAAGCTTCAAGGGATTGGGACTTTGAGTTTAGATGAAGCATATAGTTATAATGCGATTGGAGCACTTGCAAGGGCAGCGGGACTTTTAACTGATGTGCGAAATGAAACTGAATATTTGCCCTATAAAGAGGTTGGATTTGTGATGCAAACGGCATTTGGTGGAGATATCTACTCACGAAATATGGTACGACTTGCTGAAATACTAAACTCTATACAAATGTGTGAAAATATCGTTGATGGACTACCTGATGGGGAGATTTTGACTAAGCTGAAAGGGAAACCAAATGGGGAAAGTTTAGTGAGACTTGAAGCACCTCGTGGGGAATTGATGTATTATATCAAAGGGGATGGAAAAGCGATACTCAATCGTGTACGGATAAAAACACCCACTTTTGCCTGTATTCCAGCTTTTATGGAAGTTTTTAAAGGAGCAAGCTATGCCGATGCACCAGCTATTTTAGCATCGTTTGACCCATGTTTGTCATGTACTGCTAAGTAGGAATAATTATGACAACAAGTATAAAAAAAGCTTTTGTAAATCTTTTTAAAAAACCACAAACTATAGACTATCCAGCCTCTCCAATAGAGAAACCAGCAGGGAATCGTGGGCTTATTGAGTATGGGGAAAGTGAGTGTATCTATTGCCTCAAATGTGAAAAGGCTTGTCCTCCACAAGCGATACTTTTTGTAGAAACAGACAATCCAAGCCAAAATGAAAAAAATAAAAAATCTTTACAATACAACTACAACCCGCATCTTTGTATCTACTGTGGAGAGTGTGTGAGAGCTTGTCCCAAACCAAATGAGGCTTTATGGCAAAGTGAAAAGAAGCCTTGGATTGGGGTGAAAGAGGATAGAGTAAATGATGAGTGGTTTGAGATAGAAAAACTTAAAAAAGATACAAAATAAATAATAATTCCTTTTTCACCTTTAACCTAATTTACTTAAATATTACTTAAAATGACTGTTATCAAGATGTAATTAATTTTTGTAGGAGTAGAATTACAATATGCACATATATAAAAATGATTGTAATTATTAATTTCAGACAATAGTTATAAATCATGTTGAAGCTGTAGTGTTGTGACACCGTCAAATAATCCGAAGAATGAACACTTTGTCATAGATTTTATAACAAAAGAATAATCTATTCGGCTTTTTTGATGGTGTAATTACAGCTATAATAATTTGATATTTTGTGTAAATTAAAAAATACGGGGTAACTTGAATGGAAATGATTCAAGCAGTGAAAAAAATGGAAAAAGAGGCCATTAAGGGTAGTGGTATAGATTTTATAAGGCTTGGTTTTGCCTTATTTTTTATGGTTGCTGTATTAGCATACAGTTTTTTAAGTACTGGAGGGATTCCAAACAATGTTTTTCTAGCAATTGCCGCACTTTTTGGTGCATATATGGCTATGAATATTGGTGCGAATGATGTAGCCAACAATGTTGGACCAGCGGTTGGTTCAAAAGCTTTAACAATGGGAGGCGCTATTGTTATAGCAGCTATTTTTGAAGCAGCCGGTGCATTTATCGCAGGTGGAGATGTAGTTTCAACTATAAAAAATGGAATCATCGACATCAACTCATTTGGAACAGATATAAATGCTTTTATTTGGGCTATGATGGCTGCATTATTAGCAGCTGCGGTATGGCTGAATTTAGCTACTTATTTCAAAGCTCCGGTTTCAACGACACACTCAATTGTTGGTGGTGTTATGGGGGCTGGTATAGCAGCAGGAGGTTTTGGTGTTGTTGCTTGGGGAACAATGGGTGGTATCGTAGCTTCTTGGATTATCTCTCCAGTTATGGGAGCTATCGTGGCAGCTTTTTTTCTATATACTATTAAAAAAACGATGGTCTATAAAGAGGATAAAATAGCAGCAGCTAAAATTTGGGTACCTATTTTTGTAGCTTTCATGACATGGGCATTTGTTACATATCTGACACTCAAAGGTGTCACAAATATTTGGCCTTCAATAGTTGAGACTTTTAGTTTTTTACCAGATGAGAAGAAACCTTCTTTTGAAATAGCTGCAATTTTAGGACTTATTTTTGCTGCTGTAACTTATGTGTTAGTACAAAAAACTGTTGCTGCAAGAGCTGAGAATCTTGAAAATAATAGAGATTCAATCAATATGCTTTTTACAGTACCTCTTATATTTGCAGCAGCACTTTTAAGTTTTGCACATGGGGCAAATGATGTTGCAAATGCTATTGGACCACTAGCTGCTATTAATGATGCTGTTATGACTGGTGAAATTTCATCAAAAGCAGATATCCCTCTTTGGGTTATGGCTGTTGGAGCATTTGGAATTGTTATTGGTCTTGCACTTTATGGACCAACTCTTATTCGAAGTGTCGGTAGTGAAATAACTGAACTTGACCAAATGAGAGCATTTTCAGTTGCGATGTCTGCAGCTATTACTGTTATTATCGCTTCGCAGATGGGTCTTCCTGTAAGTTCTACACATATTGCTATTGGTGGTATTTTTGGAGTTGGATTTTTAAGAGAATATTTAACTAGTACTGGACAAGAAGTGATTATACAAACTGAAAAAGAAATTTTAGATGATGAAAAGCGAATTTTAAAATCATTAACAAGTGAATTAAAATCTTTAGAATCAAAAGCAGATAAAGAAAAAAATGATTATGAAAGAATTGTTGAATTGTATAAGATGATTGATGTGGAAGAAGATAAAATTAAAGTGGCGAAAAAAATCTTAAAAAGTGCCGCAAAAGTACAATATGTAAAAAGAGATGCGGTTAAAAGAATAGTTGCCGCATGGCTTATAACTGTTCCAACAGCTGCAGGGTTAGCTGCATTGATTTACTTCGTTATTAGAGGGATTTCACTGTAATGTTAAGACGAATAATACTGCCAAGTATTTTAGTTATATTGGCTTATGGTTTTTGGATTAGTCCAGATTTTAAAGAGATAGCAGCTGGTGTTTCTATCTTTTTATTTGGTATGTTAACACTCGAAGAGGGTTTTAAAGCTTTCTCTGGAGGAACATTAGAAAATATTCTAGAAAAATCTACAGATAAGTTATATAAAAGTATTGGATTTGGGTTTATTACAACCACAATCATGCAATCAAGTGGATTAGTTTCTGTATTAGCAGTATCTTTTATAGGAGCTGGACTTATTGGATTAACTCAAGGGATTGGAATTATCCTTGGCGCAAATATTGGTACAACTACAGGTGCTTGGCTTATGGCTGGATTTGGACTTAAAGTAAAAATATCAGCTTATGCGATGCCATTGTTGGCTTTTGGGGTATTGCTGATATTTCAAAAAGCAAAATCTCTTAAAGGAATAGGATATATTTTAGCTGGAATCGGGTTTTTGTTTCTTGGAATTCATTATATGAAAGAGGGATTTGATGCATTCAAAGAAACGATTGATTTAGCAAGCTTTGCAGTTGGTGGAATTGAGGGTGTATTGATATTTGTAGGGATAGGTATAATTGCAACGATTTTAATGCAATCGTCTCATGCAACTATTGTACTTGTCCTTGCGGCACTTTCTGTTGGTCAAATAACTTATGAAAATGCAATAGCTCTTACAATTGGAGCAAATATTGGTACTACAGTAACTGCCGTAATAGCTTCTTTTGGTTCTAGTATGGATGGTCGAAGGTTAGCTGGAGCACATTTTATTTTTAATGTTGTATCAGCAATTATTGCAATTATTGTTCTGAATCCAATGATATATTGTGTAGATGTTATAAGCGATTTACTTGGAATAGCAAGCGAAAATTACACATTGAAACTTGCAGTTTTTGATAGTTTCTTTAAAATAATAGGTGTTATTATATTTATACCATTTATAAATAATCTTGTGAATTTTCTTAATAAAACAATTAAGCCGAGTGTTTCAAAATCAGCTGAAGGGACTGATAGTGCTAGATATCTTAATAATTCTGTACTTGAACTTCCGACAACTGCGATGGCAGCAATCGTTAGGGAAACGAAACATTTATATGAAAATTCATTTGAAATAATTGCTCATGGATTAAATTTAAAAAGGCACAATATAGTTTCAACTATGCCACTTGATGAAGTAGTACAAGATTTGTATAGTAAAGAGCCTGTTGATATTGATGAGTTTTATAATAATAAAATCAAAGGAATTTATGGGCAGATTATAGATTTTTCAACAAAAGCTCAAGGACAAATGGCACCAAGTGATATAGAGGTTTTATATAAGTTAAAACTTGCTAATAGGGATTTGGTTGAAGCAGTTAAAGATACCAAGCATTTACAAAAAAACTTAATTAAATATACAAATAGTACAAATGAGCATATAAAAGAGCAATACATTACTATAAGAAAAGATTTGGCTGAACTTCTAAGAAATATTAATATAATAGTTACAACAGATGAAGAGGATGTAACTGTATTGTTACTTGCAAAAGCTAAACTACATACTGAAAAATATGATATCTTGGCAAATGGTACACTCGATAGACTTATTAGACAAAGTCTCATCACAAATGAGATGGCTACATCGCTGATGAATGATAGTGCATATGCTTATGATATTAGTAAAAATCTTATAGCTATGGCTGAAACTACATTTGCAAGTGTTGCTAGAATCAGTAATAGTTTAAATAATGAGATGTCTATGAATCTTGAGGATATTGAATCTATTTTAGAAACAAAGGATAAAGTATGAAGATTAAGAAATTTATCAAAAGTGTTGCACATTTTCTTGGTTTAGGTGATTATAAAATTGAGGGTAAGAAAAAAGCCCTCAAAGATTTAATTAAAAAATTAAATAAACGAAAAAGAGACCTTAAAAAAAAGATAAAAGAGATAGAATTGAAAAGTGATAGAAAAGAGCTAGAGGAGGAGTTTAAAATTGTTGCTCTAGAGCTAAAAAAAGCTAAAGCAATTCTGTATAAACTATATTCTAAATAGAATATAAAATAGAAAAAATCTATTTTTTAAATAATGATTTTATGATTTAATCATAAAATCATTATTCTTTAGAATCTCTCTATGAAATTCACTTTAATCGTTTAGAAAAAGTGTATATAACTGGTAAATATAAAAGATTTAAAACTGTTCCCCAGGCAAGTCCAAATCCAAGCGAAATAGCAATTGGTTGGAAAATAGCCGATTCCCCTGATGGATAAAAGATAAGTGTTATCATCCCAATAAGTGTTGTTACTGTAGTAAGGATAATAGGTCGAAATCTTCTTATGGCTCCTTCAAAAACATCTTCTATATTTTTTGCTTTTTTAAGATACTCCATCATAATTATTCCATCATTAATTACAACCCCAGCGAGTCCTAAAGCTCCTATTAGTGAAGGCATAGAGAGATTTAGTCCCATAATTTGATGTCCTAAAAGGACCCCTAAAAATGAGAAAGGGATTACACTCATTACGATAAGAGTTTCTCTAAATGAATTAAACATATAAAGTAATGAAAGCATAATAAGGAGTAATGCAAGTGCTGAAGCTGCCAACATATCATTTTTAAGATCTTTGTTTTTTTCTGCTTCCCCTTTTAAAACAACCTTTACTCCACTTTTTTCAATCTCTTTTAAAATCGGTGCTAGTTTTTCTAAAACTTCTGTTGCAGTGATTGTTTTAGGATCAACATTTGCATATAAATAGAAGTTTTGTTCACTATCATCTTTGACTATTTGTTCTAGAGATTTTTTGATATGAAAAGTACAAACATCCCCTAAAGCAACCATTCTTCCATCACTTAGTGGAATTTGATTGATTTTGAGCTTTTCTAGTTCATCTTTATTTTTACTCGTGATTTTGATATCAATCATTTGTGTATCATCAAAAGCAGTCGCCTTTGTTTTAATTGAATAGAGATTTGCAAGGTATGAGCCAATTGAACTTTCACTTAAACCTAAACTTTTTCCATAATCATTCACTTCAAGTTTTATCTCATCATTTCCATATTTGATAGAATTTTGGATAGAGGTAATCCCTTTGATATTCTTTAAAGTACCTTCAAGGAGTAAAATACTTTTTTCTGTAAGTTCTAAATTATTCGACATCAAACCTATTTGGATATCTGATTTAATAGGACCAACTTTTTGTTCAAGGACTGCTATCTCTTCAAGATTATGCTTCTCTTTCATTTGTTGATTTTCAATAAATTTACTTATTGTTTTCGAAAGCTCCATCGAAGTTTTGGTTCGTGTTGGAGTCGTATCTAATTCAAAAAGAGAGAGAGTCGGAGTGATATAATTATCTACGATATTATCCCCTTTAATATCTGTAAATTCTATATTGATATAGATTACATAAGGATTTCTATCTGTATTTCCTGCAGTATCTTTTCTATATCCAGCAGTTGAGTTTATACTTTTAATAAAAAACTCCTCTTTTTTGGAAAGCAACTCTTTTTCAATCTTTTGTGCTATTACAAATGATTCCTCTAAGGTTGTATTTTCATTTGCTTTGATAGAGATTTTAAGACTATTTACATCGTATTGTGGAAACATCTGAAACTTACTATTCTTGACCATCATAATAGTCGCAACAGGAACTAAAATGATAAACAAAACAATAAAACTTTTTTTCCATCTCATAAAAAAATGGATAATTGAACTATAAATAGTATTTGCTCTCTCCCAAGATGTCACTTTACTCTTCGATTTGAGTGTATGAGCTGCATGAATTGGGAGGAAAATAAAACTCTCTATAAAAGAAGCAACTAAAAGGATAGAAAGAGCTATTGGAATAAGTTTCATCACCTCTCCCATGGTTCCTGTTATCATCAGAAGTGGTAAAAAGGAGAAAATTGTAGTAATTGAAGCAATAAACACAGGCATCGCCATCTCTTTTGCACCTGCTATTGCAGCTTCTTTTGGTTCCATTCCTGTTTCTAAATGTTGCTGAATATTTTCACTTACAATGATGGCATCATCAACAACAATACCAATCGCTATAAGAACACCTATAAGAGATATCATATTAATTGAATACCCAAAAAGATACATATAAATAGCACCAATAACAAAAGAGGTTGGAATACCTATAATGATAATAAAAGACATTCTCGTATTTATAAGAAGTGCAACAAGAAGTGTAATTAAAATAATTCCAAATAAAATATTTGAAGATATGACATTTAATCTTTCAGTAATTCTTCTTGAATTATCATTTGTGATAGTTATATCTATATCTTTGACATTCGTTTTTGCAAGGAGTTGTTTAAGTTCTTTTGTAATCTCCATTGCATTTGCTGTTTCACTTTGTTTGATAGATAAAGAGATTGAAGATTGATTATTAAATGAATAAAGTGTAGTTGCATCTTCATACTTTTTCTTTACATATGCAATATCTCGTAGATAGATTGTGTTATTTTGAAGTTTGATAAGGGTATTTTGAAGCTCCTCCTCAGTTTTCGCACCATTGTGAGTAGAGATGTAATAATGCTTTGTTTTATCCTCTATTTTCCCCACAGGAAAGACATAAGAGATAAGGGACAATTTATCAAAAAGTTCACTTTTATTGATATTGTAAGCTTCGATTTTTTCATCATTTAAAACAATTTCATAAAACTTATCACTATCACCAAAAACCGTTACTTCGCTTACTCCATTAATTCCGTAGAGTTTACTTTTAAATTTTTCGGCGAATTCTTTCATCTCATCGACTGTTTTAGTTTTTGAAGTGAGTGCTAAATCAACCAAATCCCTATTTCTATCCATAAGTTTGACAACTGGCTCATCCATATCTTTAGGTAAATCACCTAAAGTTAAAGTAACAGCATCTTTTACTTTATTTAAAACATCGTATCTATCAAGCCCTTTTTTAAACTCAACGATAATAGAAAACTTCCCAGGGGTGATAACAGTTGTCATATCTGCAACCCCATTTATCGACTTGACATTATCTTCAATAGCAACAACTGCCATCTTATCCATTACATCAACACTTGCACCTGTATAGTTTCCACTAATTGAAACCATATCAAGTTCAAAAGTGGGAAAAACCTCTTTTGGCATTTTGTGATATGACCAAATCCCAGCCATAAAAATCAACACAAAAAGTGTATAGTTCATCCTTGAATTTTGGACAAAAAATCTTAAAAAATTTTCAAACATTTTTGACCTTAATGGTTATTTTATAGTGTTTTTTATCATCTCTTCATCAACAATCGTATTGTTGTATTTTACAATCAATAGTTTCTCTGTGTTATTGATATACCACTCATCAACACCATTTAAAGTATCAAGAATTGTATATTTATTTTCATCTAAATTTTCAATATCTAAATAAACATTACTCATCTTTTTAGGATTTGGCAACATAACAATAAGTGCAAACCATAAGATACTAATCATCACAATAAACATAGAGATATCATATAAACTATTCGCAAAGCTTCCATCTATCTCTACTAAATAAGTTCCACCCATAAGTCCACCAATAAAAGTACCTGCATATCCAAAAGAGTTAAACACTCCAAGAACTTTCCCTTTTTCATGTACTTTCGCATATTTTACTGTGAGTGATTGCATAATTGGTTCATGCATATTAAATCCTATAAAAAAGACCAAAACACCAATAATAAAGGCTAATTCAGTTGTAGCATTTCCTATTAAATAATATGAAAGAGCAAAAAAGAGGATACCTAGAAGTAATACCTCTTTGAATTTCCCTTTTTTTTCAGCAATCATCGCTGCAGGACCCATAGATAGTACACCTGCAATAAGGGCTGGAACATATACTTTCCATAAATCAGTCAATGCCCATCCAAAACTTTTTGTTAAAATAATAGGGATAATCATAAAAGCAAAAGTCATCAAACCCTTTTGTAAAAAGTTTGTGATATTCATTTTTATAATCTCATTTTTTAATAGAAATCCAAATTTGCTATGGTCGTGATATGTGTGTGTAACTTGTGGTGCATCTGGAACCATTTTAATAATAAGAATTATAGATAAAAGTGGTAGTACAACTGTTATCCAAAAAAGCGATTGAACCCCAGCAAATCCAGCAATAACTGGTCCAACTCCCATAGCAAGTGCAAAGCTGATTCCTATCATTCCACCCATAATTGCCATAGCTTTAGGTCTTTGCTCCTCTTTAACTAAATCACTAATCATAGCAGTAACTACTGCTCCAATTGCCCCTGCACCTTGTAAAAACCTTCCTAAAAGTAAAGTGAGTAAATCAGTTGCAATAGCACATAAAAGAGAACCAATAGCAAAGAGTAAAAGTCCTGTTATAATAGTTCCTTTTCTTCCAAAAAGATCACTCATCGCTCCAAATGGGACTTGAAAAATCATTTGAGTTATAGCATAACCACCTACAACAATCCCTACTATTTGCGGTGTAGCACCAGCAAAACTTAGTGTATAAACTGATATCACAGGTAACACTATAAATAGCCCAAAAAATCTCATTGAGATAATAAGACTAAGTGGTAAAACTTGTTTAAACATATAATTCCTTAATTATTTTTTTAAGGGTGGATTATAGCAAAAAATAAATTATTGTGGCTAGAGAAAGAAAATAATCTAACTAATTAATTTACTATTAATAAAGAGGAGTCCTAAATACTTTACAAGATTCTTTTTGGGAATTTTTTAAGTTTTCAAAGTATAATAAAAAATTTAAAGGTTGGATATGAAGTATAGATATATTGGAAAAAGTGGCTTGAGAGTGAGCCCCATTTGTATGGGAACGATGACATTTGGTACACAATGCTTGGATGAAAAAGAAGCATTTGCTATTATGGATGAAGCATTTGAACGGGGCGTAAATTTTTATGATACTGCTGAACTTTATCCAGTTCCACCAAGTGGAGAACTTGCTGGATTGACAGAACAAATCGTTGGAAAATGGTTAAAAACAAAACCACGAGATAGCATCATACTTGCTTCTAAAGTTGCTGGAGCTGCTAATGGCTGGTTTGTTCCACCAATTCGTCACGGGCTTACTGCGATTGATAGTTTTCATATTTTAAGGGCAGTGGAAGGGAGTTTAAAACGACTTGATACTGATTATATTGACCTTTATCAGATGCATTGGCCAGATACGGTTGTTCCAATTGAAGAGAGTTTAAAAGCCTTTGATAAATTGGTTCAAAGTGGAAAAGTAAGATATATAGGCACTTCAAACGATACAGCTTATGGAACGACAAAAGCTTTAATGACAAGCCAATTTTATAAGTATGCACGATTTGAATCTATTCAAAATAATTTTTCACTTTTAAATCGAAGATTTTTGGATGAGATGGTAGTTATGGCAAGAAAAGAGCAAATCTCACTTTTACCCTATTCACCACTTGCTGGTGGGGTATTGAGTGGAAAATACAATCAACAAAACGATGTGGTTGGAAGATTTAGTGATTATCTAAAGTCATCAAATCAAAGACAAAGAGTAATGGCTCAGAGATTTATGAATGATAAAACTTTAGCTTCAACACAAAAATATCTCAAAATTGCAAGTGATTTTGATATTCATCCAGTAACTCTGGCTATTGCTTGGTCAAAACAATTTGATTTTGTAGCTTCAACTATCATAGGAGCAACCACAAAAGAACAGCTTAAACCCTCTTTGGATGCTATGAATACTATATTGGGTGATGAGATCTTAAAGGCTTGTGATAAAGTGCATAACGAAATTTTATACCCGATGGGGTAGGGGAAAAGTTAATCTTGGTTGATTAACTCTCTACATAGTTTTTGAGGTTTCTTCCTACATTTGGATGTTTTAATTTTTTAATAGCAGAACTTTCAATTTGTCTTACTCTTTCTCTTGTAACATTGAGTTCATTTCCAATCTCTTCAAGGGTTCTATCACTTTCATCTTCTAAAAGTCCAAATCGCATTCTAATAACCGCTTGCTCCCTTTCATTAAGTTGCCCTAAAATCTGATCAATTTGAGATTTTAGGTCATCTTTCATAATATCATCTATTGGTGTTGAAGCATTGACATCTGCAACAAAATCTCCAAATTTACCATCATCTTCTGTTCCTATTGGAGCATCAAGAGAAACTGGCTCTTTTGTTATTTTAATAACTTGTTTTACTTTATCAACAGTTAATCCAACTTCTTTTGCAATTTTTTCAACAGATGGTTCTTTTCCATTTTCTTGGATACCATTTCTTATGATTTTATTGATTCTATTAATTGTTTCAATCATATGGATTGGGATTCTAATAGTTCTTGCTTGATCTGCAATAGCTCTACTTATTGCTTGTCGTATCCACCATGTAGCATAAGTTGAGAATTTGTATCCTTTTTTGTATTCAAACTTATCAACAGCTTTCATAAGCCCAATATTTCCTTCTTGGATTAAGTCAAGGAAAGGTAATCCTCTATTTGTATATCTTTTTGCAATAGAAACAACAAGTCGTAAATTTGATTTAGCCATTCTGGTTTTTGCTTCATCTGTTATCTTTTTACCCAATTTAATCTGCTCTAAAATATCTTTAAGCTCTTCTTCCTCAAGATCAAATCCACCCTTACTCGCTTCTCTTGTTTGGAAAAGTTTTTTTATCTCCATGTAAGTTCCAACCATTGTTGCCTCTGGAACCATATTTGTAATCTCAACTTTTGAAAGATTTAAAATATTTTTCAGGAGTTTTTGGTGATTTTCAAGTAAAATTTCATTGAAAAGCGGAAGCTTATATTCTAATCTTTTAAGTTCACTCTCAAACCCTGCATCACTTTGTAGTGCTGTTTCCATCGCTTTTACTATCTCTGTAATCAATTTACTTGTGGGTCCAAGGTTTACAAGTGCATCTTTCAGTGTTCTTTTCTTAAAAGCAATTGCAAGATCAAACACCATCATTTCAATCTCATCATCACCTTTGGCTTCCTCTTTAGAGATAAATTTCATCCACTCTTTTTTTGCCTTCTCTAACTCTTTAAATGCTTCAATGATTTTTTCTGCTCTTTTATCAAGTTTTTTATTTTTTTTATTTTTTTTCTCTTCATCTGTATCTTCAATCTCTTCAATCTCTTCAAGGTCTTCATCTTCTAGATCATCCAATGAATCATCTAAATCTTCCTCCTCCTCTTCCTCGTCATCAAAACTTTTAAATAATTCTTTTACTTTTCGCTCACGATTAACAAGAGGTTCTTTGTATTCAAGAATAAAATCGATTAAATATGGCACAGAACAAATTGCATCTAAAATAGCATCTTCCCCTTGCTCCATGTTTTTACTAATATCAACTTCCTCCTCCTTTGTAAGAAGATTTACTTTTCCCATCTCTCGTAAATACATTCTTACTGGGGAATCAGATCTTGACCATTCAAGTTGCTCTTTATCTTTTAGAAGGTCAAACTGTTCACCATCCGTTGCATTTTTAAGCTTTTCTCTTGCATCAATTCTTCTTTTTGCTTCTTTCTTATTGAGTCTTTTTGCTAATTCTTTTGAACTTATCAGAGTTGTATTGAATAGTTGTGCTTGTGCTAAAATTTTTTTAACCAAAACTGATGTAGGTGCTTTTGGAAATATTTTAATTAAACTTTCGTAGGTTAATATATCATCTTTATTCTCTTTAATAATTTTTTCGATAGCTTTATTGATATCTTTAACTGCCATTTTTTTAACCTTTTTGCTTGTAAAATAAGTTGTGGATTATACCGAAAATTTCTTATAATTACCATCTTATATTATTTTTTTATAAAGATTTGGCTACAATCCGCGAAAATTAGTTTTTAAGGAAATTATAAAAATGAATAAAATTACAGGAAAAGTTTGGAATTTTGGTAGTAATATCGATACAGACTTGATAATTGCAGCAAGATATTTAAATAGTAGTGATCCACATCATTTGGCAAAATTTGTGATGGAAGATGCTGATCCAGATTTTGCAAAAAAAGTACAACCAGGTGATATTATTGTTGCTGGGGAAAATTTTGGTTGCGGATCTTCAAGAGAACATGCACCAATTGCCCTAAAAGCTGCTGGAGTTGCTGCTGTTGTAGCTCCGTCATTTGCAAGAATTTTTTATAGAAATGCTTTTAATATGGGACTTCCTATATTTGAACTTCCAAATGCTTTAGAGATAAAAGAGGGTGAACTAATCTCTATTGACTTAGATAAAGGGACGATTGAAAATATAGATACAGGGAAAACATACGACTTTACACCAATTCCTCCATTTATGCAAGAGTTACTTGCTGATGGTGGACTTATGAATTATGCAAAAAAGGAAGCACATGGCAAGTTATAATATTTCAATCATCAAAGGGGACGGAATAGGTCCAGAGATAGTTGATGAAGCTATAAAAGTTTTAAATGTAGTTGGAAAAAAGTTTGATATAAATTTTAACTATAAAGAATATCTTATGGGTGGATGTGCTATAGATGCAACTGGAAATCCACTTCCACAAGAAACAATTGATGGTGTTTTAAATAGTGATGCTTGTCTTTTTGGTGCTATTGGTGGACAAAAATGGGATAATCTTCCTAGAGAACTAAGACCAGAATCTGGACTATTACGATTTAGAAAAGAGATGGGTGTATTCGCAAACCTTAGACCTGCCATGGTGTATGATGAGCTTGTAGATGCAAGTAGCCTTAAACCATCTGTTATCAAAGGTGTTGATATCATGGTTGTAAGAGAGCTAATTGGAGGAATCTATTTTGGAGAGCCAAAAGGGAAAGATGACTTCAAAGGATGGAACACTATGGTTTATACTGTTCCTGAGATTGAAAGAATTGCTCATGTAGCTTTTAAATTGGCACAAAAAAGATCAAAAAAAGTATGCAGCATAGACAAAGCAAATGTTTTGGATGTATCGCAACTTTGGAGAGATACTGTAAATAGAATAAGTAGCGAATATCCGGATGTTACACTAAGTCACATGTATGTTGATAACTGTGCAATGCAATTAATTGCAAATCCAAGACAATTTGATGTTATTTTAACTGGAAATATTTTTGGAGATATTTTAAGCGATGAAGCATCGATGCTTAGTGGAAGTATTGGGCTTTTGCCATCAGCATCAACAGGTGAGAAAACTGCTGTGTATGAGCCAATTCATGGTTCAGCTCCTGATATTGCTGGGCTTGGAATTGCAAATCCAATTGCTACAATTTCAAGTGCAAGTATGATGCTAAGATACTCTTTGAATGAAACAGTTGCAGCTGATGCTATTGATAATGCAATCAAAAAAGCGATGAGAGATGGATACAGAACGGGTGATTTAGCAGCTTATGATTGTAAAGAGAAAGTAAACTGCTCACAAATGGGTGATATTATCGCTAGCAATATATAAATCTTAGAAGTAAAAAGTGAAAAACAATCCTACAGTAGAAGAATTTTCACTTTTACTTTCCCCCTCACAACAAGAGAAAATCAATCAAATTCTTACTTTTTTTAAACTCTATACTACAAATCTTTATATTGTTGGTGGCTTTTTACGAGATCAAATCGTGGGCAGAGAGAGTGATGATATTGATATAGAGATATATGATGTAGAAAAAGAGCATTTTTATAAACTCATGGAGCAATTAGGGGCAAGTGAATTATCAAAACAATTTTTTGTCTATAACTATCAAGGGATTGATATATCTCTACCTAGGGTAGAGAAAAAAACAGCTGATGGTTATCACGGATTTACAATGGAAACAACAAACTCTCCACTAGAGGCAATACAAAGAAGGGATTTTACCTGTAATGCTTTGATGTATCATCTGGATGAACAGAAACTTTATGACTATTGTGGTGGAATGGGGGATATTAAAAATAAGATTTTAAGAGTTGTTAATCCAATAAGTTTTCAAGAGGATAATATACGATTTTTAAGAGCAATTAGATTGATGAGTTTGTACTACTTTGTGCCTGATGATAACACAAAAGAACTTTTAAAAAATATGAGCCTTACAGATATAACTAAAACAAAAATTGAAAAAGAGTTAAAAAAACTCTTTTTTTAGCTTATCAACTAGAATAACTCCAAAGTATCCGTTGGATTTTCTTCGTATCGTCTTACTTGATTTCTCCCAGAAGTTTTTGCTTCATAGAGTGCTAAATCAGCAAATTTCATAACTTTTACTATTGAAGTAGAATCCTGTGGAAACATTGACAGACCTATACTGATTGTTTTTCTCATAGTACTTCCAGCATAGACATCTATCTCATTAAGTGAAACTTTTTCTCTTATTTTATTAGCTACATCAATAGCGTCTTGCTCACTTTTTACACCAACTAAAAGAACTAAAAACTCTTCTCCACCAAATCTAACGGCAATGTCTGAATCTCTAATGTTCTCTTGTACTGTTTGAGCAAAAGAGACAAGAACTTTATCTCCTATATCGTGACCATATTCATCATTAACTGCTTTAAAATGATCCATATCAAGCATCAATAAACCAATATTCATCTCTTCCCTTTTTGCTTGTGGGATTAGCTTTTTAAGATGTTCATCTAAAAATCTTCTATTATATAGTCCAGTTAAACCATCTTTTAATGCAGAATCTTCAAGGGCTTTAAGTAATCTTTTAACTTCAATCTCGGGAGCAACTTCTTTAATATAACTCTCTATAAATAACTGATTTTTCTTAAAAGTATTCAATTCATCTTTATCTTTTAAAATAAAATTAAATACTATTTTGGAATTCAATCCAATTTCAATATCAATACAAAAATAAAGATAATCATCGCTAGCAAAACATGGACAAGCTTTTTGAAAGTCCACAGAGGATACATTGTTTGCATTTCTTGAAACTCTACACTCTTTTGGATCTTTTAAAATAACACTTGTACAAAAATCAAGATCACCAATTTGATATACTTTTTCAGCCGTTTCATTATTTGTGATCTCAACAATATTGACATTACTAAGATTAAATTGATTTTTGAAAATATCACATAACCTTTTGTAAATCTCTTTTTTGGTTTTATCTAGTTGTATCTCTTTTTTAAATTGATAAATATAGGAAAGATTATTGATAATATGATTAGCTTCTTCAAGTGGATTACTATGAAGATCTGGATCAACAGTTTGTCCTACGAATCCTTTTAATTTATTATCAATATCTGTAAAAGTATTCATAAGGCTATCTGTAAGTAGATTGTATTTATCGATAAGTTCTTTAGTTTCTCTTGGAGCATTTTTATCTTTTAAAATCGTAATATTTTTAAAAACACCATTTGATGCCGCATCAATTCTATTTTTGATAATCTCTAGAGTTTCAATATATGGATTGATAAGTTTGTTTATAAAATAAGCTACCAAAAGCACTGTTAACAAGGTTATAAGTATAATAATTAAGGAGTTTTGAATACCATTATCTTTAAAATCAGTTACATCAAGAACAATACTAACTGCACCAAGAGTGTCATTTGGATTTACACTGTGACAATTAAGGCAATTTATATTTTGACTTGCAACTGCTTTGTAAGGTATCGTTACTCTTAATTCAGCTTTTGAAAAAAAAGTTTCACTTAATTCGAAATAAGGATTACCACTTTTAATAACTTCATCATCAATCTTATCTTTTGGAGCTACAAGTGAACTTGCCTCCCCGAATTGTTTAATAACATTATCCCCTCTAATAATCCAAATCCTATCTACATTTTTAGTTTGAGCTATAGAATTTAAAAAAACATTTACTTGATTCATATTTCCATTAATCATGTGAGCAGTCAAGCCACTTTTTACAACTTCAGCAATAGCATCAGCTTTTTTTAGCCCACTTTTTATCCCTTCTTGTCTTGCATTATATGTTACAGTTAACATAGTAACAAATCCAAAAACCAACATGAGCAAAATCATTCTAACTGTTATTTTATTTTTCATTTTACTACCTAATATATTTTCTATCTATTCCCAATTCTAACTTACAAATAATTAAGCCAAGCTTTTAAAGAAGGCTTTTCGTTGCTTAAGTTTGTTTTGCTGCCATGACCTGGATAGATGGTGTAGTTTTTTGTAAATAAGAGTACTTTTTGTAAACTTTTTTTCATATCCTCTTTATTTGAGAAAGGAAAGTCAACCCTTCCAATAGAGCCATTAAAGATAAAATCACCACTAAATAGATTATCTCCAATCTCAATCACACTACATCCTGGTGTATGACCAGGAAAGTGATGAAATGTTATGTTTGTACTTAGTAGATTGATAGTTTGATTTGGAACAACTTCGAAATTTGCTTTACTTTTTGGAGTGCCATAAGAAAATGGATCATTTTGGAGCATAAAAACATCATCTTTTGGACAATAAATTGGAATATTAAAATATGTCGCTATCTCGTGATTGCTCCAAATATGATCAAAATGCCCATGAGTGTTTAAAATAGCTACTGGATTTTTTGCATTTTCTTGTACCCAAGAAAATGCTCCAACCCCAGGATCAATTATAATTTGCCTTTCATTTATCTCAACAATGTAACAATTTGTCCCATAATCACCCATTGGTTTAGATTTAATTTTCATTATTCAAACCACTTTTTAACTTTGCTAAACATAGAGCTAAAAATATCTTCATGTGGTTGACTTTCAAGTCCAAAACTCATTTGTAATTTATTTAAAAGCTCTATTTGTTCACTATTTAGTTCGGTTGGATATTGGATTTTAATTTGCACAATAAAATCTCCATATCCTCTTCCATTAACATTCTTAACACCTTTTCCTTTAAATCGTATCTGTTCTGTATCTTTTGTCCCTTTTGGTACTACAAGTTCTAATTCACCTCTTATACTAGGTATTGTCAGGGTTGTTCCTAAAGCAATTTGTGTAAAAAATATTGGCATCTCAATATATATATCATCCTCGTGCCTTATAAAATTTGAGTCATCTTTTACTTTAATATTAAGATACAAATCACCTCTCGTACCGTCAGGATAGATATTTCCTCTTCCTCCAATTCTAATACGATTTCCACTATTGATTCCTTCTGGAATATTTACTTCAAAACTTTCGCTTACCTCTTCATATCCCGTGCTTTGACATTTTTGGCATTTCTCTCCAGCAGACTCACCACTTCCATGACAGGTTGGACAAGTTTGTGCAAATGTCATGAAACCTTGTCTCATATGCACCTGCCCCTGACCATTACAAGTTTTACAAGTGGTTAATTTACCATCTTTTGCTCCTGTCCCTTTGCAACTTTCACAAGCTTTTTTATATTTGTATTTAATCTCTTTTTTTGTTCCAAATATTGCTTCGTTAAAATCAAGAGTAACAGAAACTTCGGTATCAATTGTGTATTTATATCTTTTTTGTGATCTTCTTCGTGAATTTGCACCACCAAAACTTCCGAACATATCTTCAAAAATAGAGCTTAAATCTTCAAATCCTCCGCCAAAACCTGAATTTCGTCCACCTCCATGACCTTCAAGTCCAGCTTTTCCATATCTATCGTAGATTGCTTTTTTCTCATCATCACTCAAAATTTGGTAAGCTTCATTGACATATTTAAATTTTTCTTCTGCTTCTTTATCCCCTTGATTTTTATCTGGATGATATCTCATCGCCATTTGTCGATAGGCTTTTTTAATAGTATTTTTATCAGCATCTCTTGATACTTCTAAGATTTCATAATAACACATATTTTGCATTGCATTCTCCAATAATGTATAAAATTTCTTTAACAAGTCGCGATTTTATCTTGTTTTTGTTATAATATACCTTATAAATTAGCAATCAAAGGGGTCGAGTGTCAAAAAAAGGTTTGGATAAATTTTATAATTTAGTGGAGAGTTTTGAAAATTTACCATCTATTGGTAAAAAGTCTGCACTTAGACTTGCCTATCACATTGTGTATGAAAATTCTTATAGTGGATTAAAGTTAGCCCATAGCATAGAAGATGCAATTGCAACTATTAAAAAATGTACACTTTGTAATTCGATGAGTGAGCATGAGATTTGTGAAATTTGTCTTGATACTGATAGGATAAAAGAGAGACTCTGTATAGTCCAATCAGCAAAAGATATTTTTAATATTGAAGATTCAAAACAATATGATGGAACCTATTTTGTCTTGGAGCATCTTGATGAGGAAAATCTTGATAAATTGAAAAAGATAATTGACAAAAATAATACTCAAAATATTTTGTTTGCGATTACACCAAGTCTCGCGAATGATGCATTTATTCTTTACATTGAGGATAGATTAAAATCTTACAATATAAAATTTACAAAAATTGCTCAAGGGGTACCAACTGGGGTTAGTTTAGAAAATGTAGATATTCTATCCCTTTCAAAAGCAATTAAATGCAGTGTAGAGATTTAAGAAAAAATTGGATAACATCAAGCTTTTAAAAAAGAACATTAAAGAATAGTCATGAAAAAAGAGAATAAAATGCAATACACACCAAAAGAAGATGCGGCATTAAATACCGTTGTTGAAGATTGTTTACCACTGGCAAAATTATTAGAAGAGTCTTCTAGTTTTCCATCAAAACTTGAAGAGATGTTTGTGCTTCAAAAAAAGCTCAATGATGAGACAAATGGAACCAACTGGGAACTTGGAGTGAATAAATTTGAAAAAGAGATAAATTGGCTAAGATGTATCCATATGGAAGTAGGGGAGCTTATTGAATCTACCCCTTGGAAACATTGGAAAAATATAGCTTCAAATCCAGATTTAGAAAATATTCATATAGAACTTGTTGATATTTGGCATTTTTTGATGAGCTATATTTTGCAAGAAACAAATATTCCAAAAGCAGTTGCACTAGTTAATACTCATTGTATTTACGAAGCTATCAAAGTAGAAGATGTTGATATTAAATTACTAGTAAAAGAGGCTGAAAAACTTTCTTATATTGCTCTTGCAATCCAAACTGGAAATATGACGACAAATGGTGCAAATGAGATATTTATTGAGCAATTTTTTAGAACTTGTAAAATAGCTGGATTGTCATTTTCAAATCTACAAAAAATGTATATTGGAAAAAATTGTCTTAATAAATTTAGACAAGATAATGGCTATAAAGAAGGAAGTTACAAAAAAGTTTGGAATGGTAAAGAGGACAATGTTGTAATGATGGAAGTTCTTGAAAACCTTGAAAATATCTCCCTAGAGAGTGTGTATCAAAAACTAGAAAGAATCTATAAAACTCTATAAACTAATACTATTTTTATTAGTTTATAGTTAGCGACTTTGTATCGTAGTGATTTGCTTTATCCTTGACCTTAATTTGAATATCTAGAGGTCTTGTTGTTGTAGGAGATTTTAAGGTAAGGACACCGTTGTCTGTAATGTTAAATAAATCTTTATGCGTTCCTAAAACTTCATAGGATACCGTTAATCCATTTGTAACAGAATCGTCTGTTGTTGTAAAAGTTATTACCGTTGTCGCTCCTGCTACTACAGTAATACTATTAGTTGATGGAAAATTTGTAATAAATGGCTGATCAGTATCATTTAAGATATGGAGACTTAAGGTTTCTGATATTTTACCTGTGCTATCTACTAAAGTGATATTAAAATCATCAAAAGTAGCTCTTTTAATAGGGGTATTTAACTCAAAATCATAATATCTTCCATCGCTATCAAGAGATACATTTGTATCAATTCCATTGAGGTATATCTTACTGTTTTTTTCACCTATAAGTTCTATATATGATTTATCATTTGATGTTGCATTGATATCTAAAGCTAATCCTGGCTTGCAAGGTGGTACAGTATCAACATAAAATCCATCATCCCTTAAAACTTCTTCAAGATGAACAATTGCACAAAGCTCTGAGACTAAAGTTCTTGTTGGATATTGAAGTGAGAGAATATTTTGTAAAGTAGTTGGTGTTGTGTTAGAGTTTATTGTCAGTGATGAAGTTATATTGTTACTAACTATAGTTATGCCATTTTTAGGATTTTCATCATTGTCAAGTGATTGTAAAAGTCTAGCCAAGTTTTTTACATAGGGGGTTGATGTATCAGTTCTAATTGTACCTGCTAAGTTTGTAATATAAACTTTATAATCTGTAGGGATATTTGCAGTTGAAATTGCTCCTAAAATAACTTTGTTATTTAGTGAAAATGTGATATCACTGCAAGTATTATCATAGGTGAAGCTACCATCTGTACCAGTAGTTTTTAAAGTTCCATTATTGCATTGATAGTGTATTCCACTAATTCCATATGCATCTTTTAGATAAGCTGTTTTTGTAGTTCCTTCAAGTGTGGCATCTGCTAAGACTTGTAAATAAAAAACTATAAGAAAAAGTATTATTTTGTATATTATATTTTGTTTCATTTTTAACCTTATGGAAATGAGATATCTATTGTCATTTTATTTGTTAGAGGTGACGTTTCTAAGCTAGAATTTGAGATTGAAAAAGGTAAAGATAAAAGAGATGGATATGTTGGATTTCCAGCATGATATAAAGCTGAA
>CAZHJR010000016.1:0-13554 GCA_964533335.1 uncultured Helicobacter sp.
TAAGTTTCAAACAAACATTTATGGTAAAAATGCGGCTAAAATTCAGATTATTTGGCGGTGCTGTAATAAAGAATCATGTCAGAGTGTAGATATCATTTCACGATGAAATCGACCTCAAAATCAATCTTAAAAATATTCTTCCCCTCTTTATACTCATACCCAAATCCAAAATGATGTGCTTTTAAAATATGGCTCGTGATATAGAGTCCTAGCCCAAACCCTTCATTATTTGTATTTTCTTTTTTAAATGGCTCAAAATAATACTCCAAAGGGAAAGCAAGCATCTCACCCTCATTGACTACTTCAATATAATCTTGAGAAGCACTCACTTTTATCTTTTTATTTGTTCCATGTTTAAGAGCATTATCAAGTAAATTTTTCACTGCGATACTAAAAAGTTTAAAATGTACATTGACCTTTTCCTCTTTGATATCAAACTCGATTTCATCGTCAATATCTATCATCAAATCAATTGCATTATCAATAATATCAAGTAAGTAATACTCTTTTCTATCCAAATCTTTGACTGCCAAAAGCTCCTCAATCGAGGCAAATTCATTTATCAAACTTTCTAATCTATAAAAAACTTTTTGCATCAACAGCTTATTTTCACTGTCATTTGGAAGTTCTATAAGAAATTTTCCTTTGGTTATTGGGGTTTTGAGTTCGTGCATAATATTTCGTATAAAGACATTTCTTGCCTCTTTTATCTCTTTGAGTTTTTTTGCAGTCGCATTAAATTCACAAGCCAAAAGGCTTATCTCATCTTTACTATTTGTCTTGATTTCACGAAAATCAAACTTCTCTTCTCCAAGCAATACAACATCATGGTGCAATTTTTTTATCGCATACAGTTTTCTAAAAATAGTAAAAAATATCAACACAAAACTAATCAGCATCACCATAAAAATAAGCACAATTAAGTAACTATTGGATTCAATTGGGTTTTCATCTTTGAGTAAAAAATGATTGCTTGGTGTTTTGATATCCAAATAATAAGCATCTTGATACTCAATAATCTCAACTTTCATATGCTCATTTCGTTTAAATCTCAATTTTTCTTTTCCATTTTGGAGTACTTTTTCCATCTCCTCTTCAGTTCGAATCACTCTAAAAGCAATATTTTGAAGTTCATTTTCCAAATCTTCCTCAATTTCATCTGTAAAATGGCACTCTTTTAACACCATTCGTACAATCGGATGGTATTTTTTTTCAAGATGTTTCTCTTCAAATCTTTGGTTACTTTTGAGCAAAAACAAAAATGAAACCACTATCAAAACTATCGTGATAATAAAGACGATTGCCAAACTAAAAAATATTGAGTTTTTATTGATTTTGAACAAATTTATATCCCATCCCTCGTATTGTTTGTAAAAATTCTGGCTTTTTTGGATTTTCTTCTATTTTATTTCGTAAGCGATTGATAATAACAACCAAAGAGCCTTCATCCGCACTAAAAGCATCACAATTATCAAAGATATCCTCTCTGCTCACCACAAAACCATCCCTTTGAAGCAACAATGCCAAAACTTCAAATTCCGCAACTGTAAGCTTGAGTGGGATTTTATTTTTTGTTATCTCTTTTTTCATCTCATCTAAAATAAATATTTTGGGGATAGTTTCTTGATTTTGAAGTGTGGTTTGATTGTATCGTCTTAAAATTGTTTTTATCCGAACTTCAAGTTCTCGTGGGTCGTAAGGCTTTGGCAAATAGTCATCAGCCCCAAGTTCAAGGGCAGTAACTTTATCCGTGATATCGCTTCTAGCACTTGAGATAATCACTGGAATTTTATGTTTTTTCATAATCTCCTTGCACACCTCAAGCCCATCCATCCCAGGTAAAGTTAAGTCAAGTATCACAATGTCATACTTTGTAAAATTGAGTTTTGAAAGAGCCAAAAATGGATCTTCAAAACTCTCAACCTCAATATTAAATTGTTTGAGATACTCCCTTAGCATAGAGCCAAGTTCAATATCATCTTCTACAAGAAGAGCCTGTATCACAGCTACCTTTCACATCCATAGGATTATTTTTTGGGTTGTTAAGTTCACTTTTTAGCTTCGCTTTTTGTTCACTTGTCAAAACCGCATACACTTTTTCTATCACATCTGCTTGGTGTTTGAGCATTTGAGATTTTTTATTTTGCATAATATCTATATATTTCTGTGTATCAAATTTAGTCTCACCAAAAGCCTCTGAAGGGGAGCTCATTTTTGGTTTGTTTTCATCTAAGATTTTTTTGATATTTCCTTTTTGTTCACTTGAAAGTCCCAAAGTATCCATACTAGCCATAAATGACTTCATAAAACCACCACCCATATGCCCTTTTTTCTCCATCATATCACACCCTTTTTGAGAGTTGTGTTTCCCTTTCATATCGCAACTTTGAGACTTTTGCCCTCCACAAGCTTGCCCCATCTTACTCTCACAACCTTTTCCCATACCACTTGCAAATGCCATACTCACACCAGCTATCAAAAGACCTGCTACAACTTTACTTATTTTCATACTCTACTCCTTTAAATTTTGTTCCCAAATTTAAAGGGAACCTATTGTTAAATGTTTACTTTTAGCGAATTGAATAAATCAATCCTAAAGTAACCTTGTGCTTGGACTCTCTTTGAGAAATTCTAAAGAGGGAAACGAATTTCCCTTGGCTTATCTCGTATTGAAAGTATATATGGGCTCGATTAATGAAATGTAAATAGATTATTAATGAAAGATTAACAACAAAAATGACACTTCAGTGACACGATTAGTTAGTATAATCTTGCACAATTATCAGTTAGGGTGTAATGCCAAATTAAAAGTAAATTCATATTCTAAACAAAACGAAGTTTCCTTGAAAAAGATACAAATGGAGATTGGTGAATAAAAAAGTGTAATAAATTTATTAAAAATAGTTTACATGATATGTAGAATGTAAATAAAAAGGGGTAAATTATGATGTGTTGTGACACTGTAATGGAAGAATCAAATCAAACAAAAAATATTTTAATTATAGGGAAAAATCAAAAATATACAAATGAAATTAAAGGTGTATTAGAAGATAAAACTTATAATTTTTGTGAGGCATTTTACTTTGATGATATTGAATATTGTCAAACTCAAGAGATAGATCTTGTCATTTTTGATTTGAGTATTTTTGACAATCAGATTGCTATTTTAAAACAGTATACTGGGTTACTTTTCAAAAATAAGACAATACCACTTATTGTTTTAGTGCAAGACTTAACAGAGTCTTTTGTGGATGAGATAGCTTTTATTGGTGCTGTAGAGATACTTAAAAAACCATATTTTAAAAAAGAACTTTTGATGAAAGTAGAACTCCTTTTAAATCACTCTTTCCAAGCTGAAAGAATAGGCTATCAGCAACTTTTACTGCAGCAATACAAAGAGGCTATCGATATGAGTACTATTGTTTCAAAAACAAATCCAAAAGGGAAAATTACCTATGTCAATGATGCTTTTTGCAAGGCTTCTGGCTATTCAAAAGATGAGCTTCTAGGGAAATCTCACAATATAATAAGAAATCCAGATACACCAAAGGATGTGTTTAAGAATCTTTGGTTTACCATTAAAAATCAAAAAAACACATGGAGTGGAGTGATTAAAAACAGAAAAAAAGATGGTGAAGCATATTATGTAAAATCGTTTATAATTCCTATCTTAGATAATAATGGAAATATAACAGAATATATCAGTATACGAACCGATATCACTGAACAAGAACTTATAAAACAATACTTTCAAAAAGGATTTTTGGATTTTTCAAAAAACTTCTCCCATGCATTTCAACTCCAAAAAGAGTATGAAAATGCAATCGACCACACAAATATTGTTTTTAAAATGGACACAAATGGGGAGATTAAATATGTTAATATGAAATTTATAGAGATTACTGGCTATACTCAAGAGGAACTTATAGGAAAATCAAGTGATATTATAAGGGGGGATATGCCAGATGAACTTTTAGATGCTATTTGGAAGACTATTAGAAATGGGGAGACTTGGGAAGGAATCAACCAAAATACAAAAAAAGATGGAAGTTCATTTTGGACATATACATATGTTATTCCTATAAAAGATGAAAATCAAGTTATTGTTGAGTATCTTAACATTAAGCATGATTTGACAGAGGTGTTTACTCTCAATAATGAGATAGATGCGACCCAAAAAGAGATTATCTACAAAATGGGGGAGATTGGAGAGAGTCGAAGTAAAGAAACTGGAAATCATGTCAAGAGGGTGGCTGAGTATTCTAGACTTCTAGCACTTTTGCATGGTATTGATACCAAAGAAGCTGATATTTTGCTTATGGCTTCTCCAATGCACGATATTGGAAAAGTTGCTATCCCTGATAGTATCTTAAAAAAACCAGGTGCCCTTAATGCAGATGAATGGAAGATTATGAAAACTCATGCAAGTATAGGATACAATATCCTAAAAAACTCAAATAGAGAGATATTAAAAACAGCTGCAATAGTTGCAAATGAACATCATGAAAAATGGGATGGAGGTGGATATCCTAGAGGATTGAGGGGTGAAGATATCCATATCTATGGGAGAATTACTGCTATTGCAGATGTATTTGATGCTTTAGGAAGTGATAGATGTTATAAGAAAGCTTGGGATTTAGAGAAGATTTTGAAACTTTTTGAAGAGGAGAAGGGGAAACATTTTGACCCAAATCTTATAGAGCTATTTTTTGACAATCTTGATCGTTTTTTAGAGATTAGAGATATGTTTAGGGATGAGTTTTAATTTGTATATGGCGGTATTACTGAGAGATGGAATTTTATCCAATAAGTTTCAAAAAGTAACTTTATTTAAATTTAAATGCCTATTTTCAGAGTTTATTTGACATCTGGCAAATCTACAAAGTATGATTATTTTGTAAATAAAATGTAACTATCGAAAGGAAAAGTGATGGGTATCGATGTAATTAACTCTTTTCTGCCAATAAGTAAAAAATTAAAAGTTCTTCTTGTAGAAGATCATAAAGAGACTAGAGATTCAATTCTCAGTATGCTTGAAAGCTTTTTTGATAATATTGTTATTGGAGTTGATGGTTCTTGCGGATTGGAACTTTATAGAAATAATTTTTATGACACAAATACCAATTTTGATATTGTAATTAGTGATATTGAGATGCCAAATTTGAATGGTATTGAGATGGTAAAAGAGATATATAAAATAAATTCAAAACAAATAATACTTATAATTTCAGCCTATAGTGATAGAGAGTATTTAATTCCATTAATAAACATTGGTGTTTTTGGATTTATACAAAAACCTTTTGACTTTAATAAAATAATACAAGTAGTAGCAAATATTTGTAAATCTTTTGAAAAAGATTATGTAGTTAATTTACCTGATGGTTATATTTATAATAAATTAGAAGGTGTATTAATAAAAGATGATACAAAGATTCAGCTTTGTAGTAATGAGATAAAATTTTTAGAACTTTTTTTGAATAACAAAAATAGAAACTTTAATCTTATGGATATTTTCAATCACATTTTTTATGATGAGCCATACAAAGAATTTAGCTCAGACTCAGTAAAATCATTGATTAAGAGATTTAGAAAAAAAATACCAGATAATTTGATTGTAAATCATAGAACACTAGGATATAAAATAAATCTTCCTTCTTAGTTTTGACACTCTCGTGACCTAATGGTTTTTTATAATGTCACATTATCCATTACAAAATTTACTTTATACAAGGAGTGATAGATGAAAAGTAATAAATATGTTACTTTAAAAATAGGATTTATCGCATTGTTTGTATTGACATTTACAGTAGGGTATGTGATAAATAAAAAAAATACAAATGAACGAATTGATTTACTGTTACAAGCAAATATTGAAAAAGTAAAACTGAATAGAGATTACACTATAGAATTTAATAAGTTATTAGCAAATGCAATGTATGCAAAAATTTCAAACAATAGTGAAATTTTAGAGATATTATCACAACTTCCAAAGAGTACAGAAACACATAAAAGTATTTTAAGACAAAAGTTATTTGATATCTTAAAAGATGAATATACAATAATGCAATCATTAGGAGTTTCAAAAATTCATTTTGTCGATAGTAACTATAAAAGTTTTTTAAGGGTACATAAACAAGATAAATATGGTGATGATTTATTTATGAAACGATATAGCTATAAATATGTACATGAAACATTAGAACCTATTGATGGATTTGAAGTTGGAACAGGTTCTCAAGCATATAGATATGTATTTCCTTTATTTAGTAAAATGGGTAAAAACAAAGATGAAAAAAGAAAAAATTATATAGGGAGTGTCGATATATCCTTTAGTACAGAATTTATGCAAGACCACCTAGAGAAGTTAACTTCATCACATTCTCATCTACTTATAAAGAAGGATATTTATTTTAAAAAGATATTTGATACGAATGAACAATCAACAAAGCTTGTTCAAAGTATGGAGAATAAAGATTATTTGGTAGTAGTAAGAGAAAAGGAACATAAGAAAGGAGAAAGAATTTATAATCAGATTGGAGAGCAATTAAATAATAAAATCATTGAAAAGATGGCAAAAAATGAAAAATTTGATTTATATGCAATTGTGGATAATAATGTAAAAACAATAGTTTTTTTACCAATTAAAAATATTCAAGGAAACGATATCATTAGTTGGTTAGTTGTATATGGAGATAATAAAGCAATATATGAAACAATAGAAATAAGTAAATATATTATGATTGTAACTTTCTTTGGATTGTTGATACTCTTTTATTTTATATATAAAAGTTTTTTAGGTAAAGAACTTTTAAAAGATGAAATCATCAAACTTAATAACTCAGAACAACTGCTTGATACAATATTTGATACTACAGTAGAAGGTATTGCTATTTTAGATTTAGAATCAAAATTTTTATTTGTAAATCATGCTTATGAAGTTTTAACTGGTTATACAAAAGAGGAACTTTATAAAACATCTTGTAAAGAATTAACCGCACCAAGTTCTCTTAGAGACAATAGTGAAATTATGAAAAAAGTCTTAGAGGAAGGTACATATCTCAATTTTGAAAAATCTTGTTTGGTAAAAGATAATAAAATAATAGATGTTGTGATGAATATAGCATTAATGCCAGATAAAGAGAGATTGCTTGTAACTGTGACAGATGTTACTTTAAAAAATCAAGCAAAAAGGGCACAAAAAGCAAAAAAAGAGGCTAAAAAAGCTAAAGAACATCAGATGCTTATTCAGTCAAGATATGCACAAATGGGTGAGATGATAGCGATGATAGCTCATCAGTGGAGACAACCATTAACTGCAATTAGTGCAAGGGTTAATAGTCTTATATTTAAAACGATGATGAATGAAAAGATTGATAATGAATTATTTACAAAAGAATTAATTTATATTGGTGAATATTCTCAACACTTATCTCAAACAATTAATGACTTTAGAGAGTTTTTTAAAGAAAATAAAACAAAAGAGAAAACAACATCTCAAAAAATCATACAAAGTACCCTTGATATCGTTCAAATTTCTTTGGAAAATCAAAAGATTAAAGTGATTACCCATTTTGATTGTGGGATTGAATTTGAAACATATGCAAATGAGCTAAAACAAGTAGTTTTAAATATTATCAAAAATGCTGAAGATGTACTTTTAGAAAAAGAGATAGAAAACCCAACCATTACTATTCAAACTCTTTGTGACATAGATGGAACAAATCAATCCTTAATTATTAAAGATAATGGTGGGGGGATACCAAAAGATGTAATGGATAGAATTTTTGAGCCATATTTTTCAACGAAAACAAATAAAAATGGGACAGGTTTAGGTTTATATATGTCAAAAATTATTATTGAAGAACATTGCAATGGGAGATTGACAGCATCAAACGATAAAGATGGTGCAGTCTTTTTAATCGAATTATAAAATTTTAAACAATGACACTTCTGTGACACGGTTGAGTATTACAATTTTACTTAACAAATCAGTTAGGAGTGTACAAAGTGGCAAAAACAATATTAGTAGTTGATGATGCAAGTATGATAAGAAATCTCGCTGCAAAAACAGCAGAAGAGGCAGGGTATAATGTAATATTAGCTGAAGATGGACTAAGGGGATTGGAAGAGCTTAGTAAACATGAGGTTGATTTTATTTTTAGTGATGTCAATATGCCACAAATGGGTGGTATTGAGATGGTTACACAGATACGAAAAAATCCAAAATATGAGTTTTTGCCAGTTGTAATGCTTACGACTGAGACAAAAGATGAGTTAAAAGCACAAGGGAAAGCACTTGGTGTAAAAGCTTGGCTGGTGAAACCTTTCAATAAAAATAAATTTTTAATGGCTTTAGAGAAGCTTTTAGGTTAATACCTATGACAATTAAAAATGAAAAACTAACAATACACACTATTAGAGATATTTATAAAGAAATACAAGATGAATTTCTTTCAAATGATAAAATAAAAATCAGTTTTGAAAATGTTGATGAGATAGATTTAAGTGGATTACAGTTGCTAGTTTCATTAAAAAAAAGTTGTGATAATGAAAAAAAACAACTCCAACTGATAAATATCAAAGAGGAACTTTTATTCTCTTTTGAATTAAGTGGAATTGATCAGGTATTGGGGGTGTAAAGTGGAAGAGGAATTAAGTTTTTTTTACGAAGATGCTTGTGACCAATTACAGTTTATGGAAAATGCTTTATTAGATGCAAAAGATGGTACTGATGATCCAGAAAAAATAGCAGAGATATTTAGAGCTATGCACACAATAAAGGGAAATTCTGGAATGTTTGGATTTGAAGAGATTGTCTCTTTAACCCATAAAGCTGAAAATTTACTCGATGAGATAAGAAACGGGAAAGTTGCATTAAATGGCACTCTAAGTACCCTTTTTATGAGTGTAAAAGATATGACAGCTCGACTTGTTGAGGTGGTTGTAAATGGTGGTAATGTTGATGATGAGATAAAACAATCAGTTGATATCTTAAAAAATCAATTATTAGAAAATATGCCAAATGGTAAAAGTGAAACCACTCTAAAAGCTACACAAAAAGTGGTTGAATTGGTTGATGAGGATGAAGAGAAAGAGAGATTGTGGCATATCTCTTTACGATTTGAGCCAGAATTTTTAAAAAGTGGAATGGATATCTTATCTATTTTAAAATATTTTTTAAAAAAAGGTGAAATTCTTCTAAATATCCCTATTATTGATGATGTGCCATTTTTAGATAGCTTAGATCCTATCCAAACTTATATGGGATTTGAGATTGATTTTCAGTCATCTTGCACAAAAGAGGATATTGTAGAGATATTTGAATTTGTGGAAGATGATATAGATTTAGTTGTTTTTGAACATGACAATAAAAAAGAATTAGAAAAATTACTCAAAATAAGAGAAGAGAATCTATTTGAACTTTTAACAGAACATTTTTCTTATGAGAATGATTTTTTAACTACAAGAGTTGAAGTAAAAGAAACTTTACCTACACAAAAATCTATTGTCGAAGAGAAGATAGAAAAACAACAACCAACCCTAATAACTCCAAAACCTACACCATCAATAAAACAACCTGAACAAATCAAAAAATCAAATGACGATAGTGGATTTTTCCTCAAAGTAAATTCTAAAAAAATTGATGACCTTATAAATAAAGTCAGTGAGATGGTGATACGAAATGCTCAAATAGCTGGATATACTGAAAATAAAGAGGATGAGATTCTTGAAGATATGGTAAATTCTATGAGCACTTTACTTGAAGATGTAAGAGATGGGGTGATGAATATTCGAATGGTGCAAGTAAAAGATAGTTTTTCAAAATATAGAAGAATAGTAACTGATACGGCATCAAAACTTTCAAAAGAGATAGATTTTATTTTAGAGGGTGAAGATACAGAACTTGATAAGAGTGTTGTAGAAAAATTAAGTGATCCACTCACTCATATGATAAGAAATTCGGTAGATCATGGAATAGAAAAACCAGAAGTGAGAATCTCAAAAGGGAAAAATCCAAAAGGTAAAGTCGTTTTAAGAGCTTATCCTGATGCAGGGACAATCGTTATAGAACTAGAAGATGATGGTGCTGGGATAAATAAAGAAGCTATTTTAAATAAAGCGATAAAAAATGGCATTGTTGATGCTAGTGATAAATTAAGTGATAAAGAGATTTATAAACTTATTTTTGCTGCAGGTCTTTCGACTGCAGAGGTTGTATCTGATATCTCTGGTCGTGGTGTTGGGATGGATGTTGTAAGGAGAAACATTGAAGATTTAAGAGGTGTTATAGAAGTTGATAGTAGTATGAATCAAGGTAGCAAGATTACTATTCGACTTCCACTTACTTTGGCAATAATAGATGGTTTTTTGGTGCAAAGTGGGCACTCAAAATTTATAATCCCTGTTGAGATGATATCTCAGTGTATAGAACTAACTGATGAATATAAAAGTGAAGTTGAAGGTGCAAATACTATTAATGTACGGGGGAAAGTATTGCCTCTATTGAATTTGAGAAAATTTTATAAAGATGAGATTACACCTGAGGAACTAGAAGGAGATGAGGATGAATATAGACAAAATGTAGTGATAGTGAGATTTGCTTCTTACGAAGTTGGTCTTTTAGTCGATGAACTTTATGGACAACAACAAACAGTAATCAAGCCACTTGGTGGAATATTTGAAAAAGTATCAGGGATTAGTGGTGGTTCCATTTTGGGAAGTGGAGAGATTGCACTTATCTTAGATATACCAAAACTTATAGAAAATCAAATTAAAAAAGGGGAATAGTATGGATGAAATGATAATTAGTAGGGAAATAGAAGTGAAGCCAGAAGATATGATAGTTAGTAGTACCGATAAAAAGGGAAATATTATATATGCCAATGATATTTTTTGTAATGTTGTTGGTTATTCTAGGGAAGATTTGATAGGTAAGCCACATAATATTGTACGACATGCTGATATGCCAAAAGTGGTATTTAAAATTTTGTGGGATACTGTACTAAAAGGTAAACCAGTTGATGCTTTTGTAAAAAACAAAAAAAGTGATGGAGACTATTATTGGGTAAAAGCTACAGTAATACCAACAATTAAAAATGGTGAAATAACACAAATTACCTCTTACAGAAAACCTTTAAATAATTTTGCAAAATCTTATGTGATAGAGCTATATGCAAAGCTTGTTGAGTATGAAAAAACACATTCTGTAGAGCAATCATATGCTTTTGTTGGAGAGTTTCTTAAAGAGAGAGGCTTAACCTATCAACAATTTATCGATAGATTATCACTCCAAAAGGGTGTTGATATAGTCAATATTGTGGATCAAGTTAAGTTTAGAAATCTCCATATAACTTTTAAAGCACATATTATTGATGCAATAAAAAATAAAGACAATAATATTGAAGTTGTAGGTCATGAGATGTGTGAATTTGGTCATATGTTAAAAAAATTATCAAATGAACCATTTACAAAAACAAAAGAGTGGCAAAATATAGTTGAATATCATGAAAGTGTCCATAAAACTCTTCATAAATATGTTGATAGAGCAAAAAGTGGTGCAGATGAATCTGAATTAAAAACAATTCTTACAAAAGCCGATGAAGAAACAAATGAGATTTTCAAAAGTTTAACACAATTAGTTGATGGATATAAAGGATAAAAGATGGAAGATATACAAAAAGAGACTTTTTTAAAATTTGATATAAAGCTTATTGAAAAAGCATTAAAAGATATGGCTAATGGTAAGTTTGATATTGAAACTTTAGATTCTAAAGATGAGAGTATGCAAAATATTTGTGGGTATATTAATGAGATAAAAGAGCAATTAGTAAATGTAACAGATAATTCAGCAGAACTAGCAGACAATATGGCACATGGTAATTTGGATTATAGGGTAAATACATTGGGATTGAATGGCTCTTATGCAAAAATTCTTGATAATTTTAATTATGGGGTTGATGTTTCTGTTAGTGGATTTAAAGAACTTGGTAGATTTTTATCAAATTTTGCAAATGGTGATATGAGTGCTAGAATAACCAATGATTATTTGGGTGATTTGGGTGCATTTAAAGATATTGCAAATGATCTTGCACAAAAAGTAGCTAATTTGGCTAGTGATTCTAAACTTATTAGTTTTGCTATTTCAGAGGGTGAACTTGGGGTTCGTGTTGATATGAGTAAATATGAAGGTGATTTTGCTTCTATTCATAGTGCTACAAACCAAACTATTGATGTGATAGATAATCTAATGAAAGATTTAAATACAAATATAGCATTAATGAAAGCTGGAAATTTTAATAATAGAATTACAAATGAATATAATGGAAGTTTCAATATAACAAAAGAGGCTTTAAATGGACTTGCAGATAATACACAAAATACATTAAATGCTTTAAATGGAAGCTTATTAAAACTGAAAGAGGGTGAATTTGATGCTTTAATTGAGGATAAATATGAGGGTGCATTTGAAGTAAGTAGAAGTAGTATCAATGCTTTGGTTGATATTGTTAGTGACATCATTGCTGAACTAAGAGAAGTGCTTGGAAAAATGAGCAATGGTAATTTATTATCAAAAATTGAACTTGATTTACCTGGTGGATTTGGAGATATTAAAGTAAGTGTAAATGAATTTATAGACAATCTTACAAGAATGGTTGAAAAGATAAAAAGCAATGCATTAGAGATGGGGAAAGCAGCAGCAGAGGTAAATAGTGCATCTCAAGATTTATCAGCAGGTGCAGAACAACAAGCAAGTTCAATAGAACAAACAACAAGTGCCGTAGAAGAGCTTAACGGTGCAATTGGTGAAAATGTAAAATTTGCTAAACAAACAAAAGAGTTGGCAAAAGAATCATCACATATGGCAAATAGTGGTGGGGAATCTGTAATCAAAACAGTTGAATCTATGCAAATTATTTCTGAAAAAATTTCAATCATTGAAGATATTGTGTATCAAACAAATATGTTAGCTCTCAATGCTGCAATTGAAGCAGCAAGAGCAGGGGAACATGGTAAAGGATTTGCAGTTGTTGCAGCTGAGGTGCGAAAACTTGCAAAAAGATCACAAAGAGCAGCAAAAGAGATAAGTCAAATTACAAAATCAAGTGTAAAAGTGAGTGAAGAAGCTGGAAAGCTAATAGGTTCATCTGTACCAAAAATTGAGGAAACAGCAAGATTGATAGAAAGAATAGCAAATTCGAGTGAAGAGCAGGGGCTTGGTATGAACCAAATAGCAACTGCAATGAATGAACTTGATACAGTTACACAAAGAAATGCTAAAAATGCGCAAGAGTTAAGTGCTGCTGCAGAAGAACTTGATGGACAAAGTAATGGACTGACTAAATTGATGGAGTTTTTTAAAATTGATGAAAAAAACAATCATGCAATTTTAGCACCTAAAAAGAAAAGTGTGGTACTTGATGATGATATTGAAATGGATTTACGAGAATTTAGTAGGATGTGAGAAGCGTAAAAAGAGTGAATAGTTTCACTCTTTTAGCTTCGGAACCGAAGTTGATGTGTGAGGAACGAACACCAACGAAGGCAAAGCGGGTT
>CAZHJR010000016.1:13654-25564 GCA_964533335.1 uncultured Helicobacter sp.
TTCGGAACCGAAGTTGATGTGTGAGGAACGAACACCAACGAAGGCAAAGCGGGTTTTGAAAAGATAGATAGAGAAGTCAAGAGGGAGAGGTTGCATGAATGAATTTGATGAAAATTACAACGAAGAAGATGAACTTCTAAATAGTGATACAGAACAATGCTTTTTATTTTTATGCGGTAAGACACTTTATGCAATACCAGCTCTAAGTGTCAATGAGATTATAGAATATCAATCTATCACTAAAGTACCTTTATTAAATTCATATATCTTAGGTGTTACAAATATTAGAGGTTCTATTGTTGGTGTAGTTGATCTTTTATGTAGATTTGAAGGTGAACAAGCACAAGTCACTAATAAAACATCATTGGTAGTGGTAAATACGATAGATGATGGAGTTGTATACAATATCGCTTTAATGGTTGATGAGATTTTTGAAGTTGATGGTTTAGATAAAGGTAGTATCACAGAAGTCCCAACTTTTGGAACAAAAATCAAACCAGCATATATAAAGAGTATGGCTAGATATAACGGGCATGAAGTTTATCTTCTTGATATCTCAAAAGTTTTAGATATCTCAGAATTATCACAATTAAATAACTCACTTGATAGTGAAAATGATGAAAAACTTTATAGAAGAGTTATAACAAAGCAAAATATTATAAATTTAAATCAAGATGATGAAGATGATGAGGAAGATGAGATTGATATTATGCAACTTGTATCAACAAATGCAAATGATGCAAATCAATACATAGTATATGAAGGACCATACAACCAATATTATGCAAAAAATGTTTCAAAAGTAGAAGAGATTATCGCTATGAAAGATATTGAAATTCAAAAAAACTTTGATGAAAATATTATCTTGGGGACTGCAAATATTAGAGGTGAGATGTTAACTTTAGTTAATTTTGATAAATGGCTTGGGTTAAAAGATACGAACGATTTAGAATATGAAGAGATAATTGTACTTAAACTTGGAAAACATAAGTTTGGATTACTCGTTAGAAGTACAGAACATATAATCACAATTGAGACAAAAGATATGACTAAAAGTAGCGATGCTGATTCAAAATCAACTTTTATATCACAGATTGATTTAGACGGTAAAAAAGTATTATGTACTATTGTTGATAGTGATAAAATGCTTGTAGATGTGTTTCAAAGTGAAAAAGATAGAAGTGAAAATGGTTTTGACAATATAAGTAAAATAGATTTTGATAAAAAAATATTATTTGCAGATGATAGTAGTTTGGTACGAAATACCTCACAAAAAGTAGCAAATAAACTAGGGGTAAAATATAATATTTTTGAAAATGGTAAATTATTATATGAATTTCTAACGCAAAGTGAATTATCTGAAATTGGACTTGTTGTTACTGATCTTGAGATGCCTATTATGGATGGTAAAGAGTTGATATCTAAAATGAGAGCAGATAACAAATACAAAGATTTACAAATTATAGTTTATACAAATATGGCAAATGAAGTTTTAGTAACGGAACTTATAAACTTAGGGGCGACTAGGGTTATTGGTAAATTGGATATTCAAACCCTTAGTGAAACGATAAAGGAACTTTTAGCATAATGTCTATAGAGATAACACAACAAGAATTTTTTATATTGCAAAAACTTCTTTTTAAAGAGTGTGGAATAAGTCTAAGCGATACAAAAAAATCGATGGTAGAAGCGAGACTTTTTAAAAGAGTTGAATATCATCAAGTATCAAGTTATGCAGATTATCTAAAAATTGTACAGTTAGATAAAAATGAAAAAAATGAATTTTTAAATCGACTTACAACGAATGAAACCTATTTTTTTAGAGAAGAGAGACATTTTGAATTTTTAAGTGAATTAGCAAAAGAATCAAAAAAATTGCGTCTTTGGAGTGCTGCTGCTTCAATGGGTGCTGAAGCTTATAGTGCTGCTATGATTTTGGATACTCATTTGGAAAGAGGTTGTTGGGAAGTAAAAGCTAGTGATATCAATACTCAAGTATTAGATGTAGCTAAAAAAGGACTTTATCCATTTATATGGAGTAATAAAATACCCCAACCTTATAAAACAAAGTATTGCTTAAAGGGGACAGGAAGATTTGAAGATAGAGTACTTATCGATAGAGTTTTATCTTCAAATATTGATTTCTTTCAACATAATCTTATGGAATCTAATATTACTTTGGGTGAATTTGATGTGATTTTGTTACGAAATGTTTTGCTTTATTTTACAGAAGAGACAAAACTCAAAGTGATTAGAAATATTTTATTAAATCTAAAAATAGGTGGTTATTTTATTATTAGTATGACTGAGATGTTTGATGATAAAGAGATAAAAGAGTTGAAATTTATAAAAAATAATATATATCAAAAGGTATGAAAATGAATCAAAATAATAAATATTTTAAATATGTAGCAAAAGATAAAAGATTATTGATGTTTGGAGATAGTTTATTAGAAGAGTTTGCTGATATATTTAACTCGTTTAATCAAGTTATATCTCAAGAAATTCTACCTTTTACTATAGAAAATTTAAGTGCAACAATCAATGATTTTAATATTGATATTATTGTTATAACTGCAAAACAAAATGACAATACTATTCCTCAAATCCTTAGTAATATTAAAGATTATAAAGATTTGCATGTGATGTTGTACTGTAATCAAGATGGATTAAATTTCAATGAAAATTTAATAAATATCTCAGATGTCATTTTTACAAAGAAGATATCTAAAAAAAATCTACAAGAAAAAATCTACAACTCAATAAGTGATAAAATTGCTTCTAGTTATATCGATTCATCATCAGATGAATTGCAAAATAATAGAGTTAGATATAAAGATGCTTTTGATATAGAGGTGATGTTTTTAGCTGAAGATTTAAAAAACATCTCTAAAGCAATTGGCAACGGAGATATTTCTCAAGAGGTTTTTGATAAATTGAAAAAAAATATTTCGAAAGTTTCTTCGATTGTTAATAATTATCTAATGTCATCAAAAGCTATAAAAAGAATTATCAAAGAGCTTGATGAATATTTAAACAATTTTGATTTGGATAGTGTTGATATAACCCATATTGAAGGATTTGAATATCTTTCAAATTTAATAGAAGATTTAGCAGTCTTTTTGGATAAATATTTTATTACAAAAGAGATGGAAAATATGTACATAATCGAAGATAGTTTAAAAAATTCATTTGAATATGTAAAACTTGTATTTGAGGGAAAACATAACAGTGACGATGATAATAGTGAAATGGAGTTTTTCTAATGATAAAAGTTTTTATAATTGATGATAGTTTGATGGTTAGAAACTCGATTATCAAAATCTTAAAAGATGAACCAACAATCAAAGTGATTGGGGAAGCTGTTAATCCTGTTGATGCTATGGATGTATTTAAAAAAGTTGGATTTCCTGATGTTTTTATACTTGATATAGAGATGCCAAAGATGGATGGATTAACTTTTTTTAAAAAATTAAATGACCAAAATCCTACACCTGTTATTATATGTTCTACTTTGGTTAGCCTTGGTTCATCAACAGCTATTGATGCGTTACGACTTGGTGCTGTTGAGATTATACAAAAACCAAATGTAGGGGTAAAAGATTTCTTCTTAGAGCAAAAAGAGGAGATTGTACGAGCGATTAAAACAGCAAGTCGAGCAAAAATAAAATACAAACCAAAAATTGATGAAAAAAAATTTGTACAAAATATTGCAATACAAGAGGGTCAACCAGCAACTAGTTTTATTGCAATTGGATCAAGTACAGGTGGAGTGCAAGTTATAGAGGAGATTTTAACTTCAATAGAACCAAATCATAAAGCAATAGTAATCACACAACATATGCCACAAGGATTTACAGCTTCGTTTGCTAATAGACTTAATAATCTAACTTCTTCAAAGGTTGTAGAAGCACAAGATGGTGAGATTCTAACTGATAATAAAGTGATAATTGCCCAAGGTGGAATTCATATGGAGGTTGTGCAAGATGGTGAATATTATAAAGTTAAACTAAAAGATTTTCCAAAAGTGAATTCTCATAAACCGAGTGTCAATGTACTTTTTAATTCAATTGCAAAGATATGTGATAAAAATGTATTGGCTTTTATCCTGACTGGTATGGGTGATGATGGTGCTACTGGTTTAAAAAAACTAAAAGATAAGGGGATAGAAACTTATGGACAAAATGAGGAGTCATGTGCTGTATATGGGATGCCAAATGTTGCATTCCAAATAGGTGCTGTAAAAAATGAGCTAAATATACAACAGATAGTCAATAAAATAAATAACTTTAAAGGATAGAATATGGAAGATTTACATGATAAATTAAAAAGATTAGCAAGAGGAAAAAAATTACTTTTGGTTGAAGATGATATTCCAACAAGAGATGTTTTGAGAAGTTTTTTAAGTGAATATTTTTCACTGATTAAAGTAGCTAGTGATGGGTCTGAAGCTTGGAGTATGTATAGACAAGAGCCGTTTGACTTGGTAATTAGTGATATTGAGATGGCGAAAACCAATGGTGTAATGCTTAGTAAAGGGATAAAAGCTAGAAATCCACACCAAGCGATTATTATTAGTTCTGCATACACTGATGAAAAATATCTTGTGGAGCTGATTAATATTGGTGTTGATGGATTTGTAAAAAAACCTGTAAATATAATAAATATTCATGAAAATATAATCAAAGTTCTTACTTTTGTTCAATTAAAGACAGAAACATCAAGGATACGATTTAAAACTATTACACAAGAGATAACAAAAAAAGAGATACCAATAACAAAAAGTATCTACCAAAAATCAATAGAAGAATCAGAAACAAGTCAAGTAAAGATAAGTGTAAAAGAGTTTATGGAGAGAATTGAAAAAGAGGATCCCGAAAGTTATCAATTCTTAACAAAACAAAAAGAAATTTTGTTTGATTGTTTACATGAGATGACAGATAACTATGAGATGTTTGCTTATAAAAACTATGAAGATAGTGAATCATTTGAGGCATTAAGTAATGATTTATTTAAGCTTTATTCAACTTTGGAGTTTTTTGATAAAGTTAAAAAGACTGCTATTGAGATTTTAAGACTTGCAAATATTTTAAAAACAATTGATTTAGATAGCTTAACTGATGAGCAAAAGGAAGCATTTGATATTTTAGAGTTTTTGATAAAAGATATCCAACAATATATTTTAAATATGTTTATCGATTCAAATGTACAAGATATTAATTATTTTCACGATAGTTTACGAGAGAATATAACAACTTTTGAAAATATTTTAAATAAAGAAGACGATGAAGAAGATGAGGATGATGAGATAGAATTTTTATAAAAAGATTGGAAAAGAGATGATAGATACAACTTCATTAAAGCAACTAGTTGGGCTTGGAAAAACATTAAGAGTTTTGTATGTTGAGGATCATCCTGAGTCAAGGAAATCGACACTTTTTTTACTTGAAAATTTTTTTGACTTAGTAACAGTGGCTGTTGATGGTATGGATGGATTGGAAAAGTTTCAAGAAGGTCAATATGATTTAATTATAAGTGATATTAATATGCCAAATATGAATGGTATAGAGATGCTTACAAAAATAAAAAAATTAGATAATCAAATTCCATGCATTTTACTTTCAGCACATAATGATATTAGCTATTTTTTAGATGCTATTGAATTGAGTGTAGATGGATATATAGTCAAACCAGTTGGCTTTAAACAGCTGATTAATACCCTGAACAAAACATTGTATAAAATTAAATTGGAACAAGAGAATAGAGAATACAAAAAAAATTTACTTAATCAGATAAAAATACAACAAGAAACGATAATATCGCAAGGAAAATTTGCAGCTATGGGTGAGATGCTGCAAATGATTGCACATCAATGGAGACAGCCTTTAAATGTTATTAATTTAAATGTTATGACTATTAAGATGATGGTAGATCAGAAGAAAATAAAAAAACAAAAGTTTGATGATATTGTGGAGCATATTTCAGATACAGTTGCTCATATGAGTCAAACAATAGAAGATTTTAGAGATTTTTTAACTATAAATAATAAATCATCAGAGATACCAATCATTGATTTAGCTTATAAACCAATGCATTTGATAGAAGCTCAGATGGATGTGATGGGAATCTCTTTTAAATTTCAATCAAATGTTGATAAAGATAAAAAAATATTTATAGATAGTTCAAAATTTTTTCAAATAATGTTAAATCTTTACAAAAATTCGATAGATGAATTTAAAGGTAAAGATATAGAAGCACCTTTTATCAAAGTTGGTATATTGGATGATGATAATAAATTAATTATAACGGTAGAGGATAATGCAGGTGGAATACCTGAAGATATTATGTCGGAGATATTTAATCCTTATTTTAGTACAAAAGGGAAAAATGGTACTGGTATTGGTCTTTATATGTCAAAAAAGATTATAGAAGATCATATCAAAGGTGATATTAAAGTAGAGAATACTCAAAAAGGGGCACTTTATCCTTGAAGTACCATATAGTAATGAAGAGACCCAAGTGGGTAGTTATAGGTGTTTAGAATGGCATTCAGAAGATGAAATGTTTATAAAAAATGAAAAATGTACTAATGAAAATTTTTTAAAAGAGTGTGCAGAGATTATACATATATTGGAAAGCTTTGCTATTAATTATCAACAAAAAGAAAACGGAGATATTAAAGTTTTAATCTCTTAATGTTAATTTATCAGTAAAATGGATATATGGTTCACGACTATTGTCAAACGAACTCTAAAATTAGGCAGTTGTCAAATGATTGAAAAAGCCTTAAAATAATGGAAATATCGAAAGTTCTTTATAGAGTTTGATAATGGTTTTTAGTGTATATTTTTTAGTCGAAAAAGTTCAGTTAGAATTACTGAAGAAATTGGTTTGACCTCTTGACAAAGTTATTTCTTATCTGATACAATTCCAATATTAGCACTCATAAACATAGAGTGCTAATTTATAAAAACCATAGGAGATAACAATGAATAATATTTTTGAAAAACTAACAAACCAAATGAGAGAAACAATAGAATCAGGGCTTAGTTTAGCACTACATAATAAAAATCAAGAAGTGGAGATAGTTCACATAATCTGGGGACTTTTAACAAATACAAGTAGCCTTTTAAATCAACTTTTAAATAAGATGAACATAGATAAAACTGCAATAGAACTTGAAGCAAAAAGTGTAGCAGCTAAATTGCCACAAGTTTCAAGTCTCACAAAAGAGAATATCAAAATAGGACGAAATGTAGTGAATAGCTTGCAAAAAGCAGAAGGGCAAATGAATTCAACAGGTGATAACTTCTTAGCTGTTGATACTTGGATTATCGCAAATCTTGGCGATGCTACATTTAAACAAATCCTTGGGAAATATGTTGATTTAACTGAAATCAAAAAAGAGCTTGAAGCTATACGAGGTGGAGCTAAAGTTGATAGTCAATCAAGTGATGATAATCTTGAAGCACTAGGAAAATATGGAATAGATTTAAATAAAATGGCGATTGAAGGTAAACTTGACCCTGTTATCGGTAGAGATGAACAAATTAGCCGAATGATGCAAATATTAATACGAAAAACAAAAAACAATCCTATTCTTTTGGGAGAACCAGGGACTGGAAAAACTGCAATCGCTGAAGGGCTAGCTCAAAGAATAGTAAACAAAGATGTTCCGACAAGCCTAATGAACAAAAAAGTGATTAGTCTTGATATGAGTGCATTAATCGCTGGAGCGAAATATAGAGGGGAGTTTGAAGATAGACTCAAAGCGGTTATAAAAGAGGTGCAAAAAGCTGGAAATATTATCCTTTTTATTGACGAAATTCATACAATTATAGGAGCAGGGGCGAGTGAAGGATCTATGGATGCAGCAAATATTCTAAAACCAGCACTAGCAAGGGGTGAACTCCATACGATTGGGGCAACAACTTTGAAAGAGTATAGAAAATATTTTGAAAAAGATGCAGCAATGCAAAGAAGATTTCAACCAGTTAAAGTGGATGAGCCATCTGTAAATGAAGCTTTACAAATCCTAAGAGGGATAAAAGAGAAACTAGAAACTCATCATAATGTCACCATCAATGATAGTGCATTAGTAGCTGCTGCAAAATTAAGTGATAGATATATCACTGATAGATTTTTGCCAGATAAAGCGATAGATTTAATAGATGAAGCAGCAGCTGAACTCAAAATGCAAATCGAAAGTGAACCAACAGCCCTTTCAGTCATTAAAAGGCAAATCAGCACTTTAGAGGTTGAAAAATCAGCACTCAAGATGGAAAAAAGTGATAAAAATAGTGCAAGAATTGAAGAGATAGAAAAAGAGTTAGCCGATAAAAATGAGGAGAAGAGAAGACTTGAAAATCAATTTGAAAATGAGAAAAAAACATTTAATGGTATTTCAGCACTTAAAATTCAAATTGATGAACTAAGAACAAAAGCAGAGAGAGCTAAAAGAGAGAGTAGGTTTGAAGAGGCTGCAAAAATAGAATATGGAGATATTCCTGCACTAGAAACACAAATCAAAGAGTATGAAAATACTTGGGCTAAGATGGAAGAATCAGGGACACTTCTTAGAAACTTTGTAAGTGAAGAGTCTATCGCTAGTATAGTGAGTCGTTGGACAGGAATCCCTGTAAATAAAATGCTTACAACTGAAAAACAAAGAATTTTAGGTGTTGAAGAAGTGCTAAAAAAAGAGGTTATCGGTCAAGATGAAGCTATTCATGCAATAGCACGAGCGATAAAAAGAAATAAAGCAGGTCTTTCAAGTGATAATAAACCAATTGGAAGTTTTATGTTCCTAGGACCAACAGGGGTTGGAAAAACTGAATCGGCTAAAACATTGGCTAGATTTTTATTTGATAATGAAAAATCGCTTATTAGATTTGATATGTCTGAATATATGGAGAAACATTCTGTGAGTAAACTTGTGGGAGCACCTGCAGGGTATGTTGGATATGATGAGGGGGGACAACTCACTGAAGCAGTAAGAAGAAAACCATATAGTGTTGTCTTATTTGATGAGATTGAAAAAGCACATATTGATGTATTTAACATTCTTCTTCAAGTTCTTGATGATGGGAGATTGACAGATAATAAAGGGGTTACGGTTGATTTTAAAAATACAATTATCATCTTAACTTCAAATATTGGAAGTAGCAAAATCATCAATATCAAAGATAAAGAGATGAGAAAAACTGAGGTTATGGGAGAACTGAAAAGCCATTTTAGACCAGAATTTTTAAATAGACTTGATGATATTGTAATTTTTGAACAACTAAATCTTCAAGCGATTACAAATATTGTTGATATTATGTTTGGTGCAATTGCTAAAAAAGTCGCAACAAGAGATATCAAAATCTCTCTAACTCCAAAAGCAAAAGAGTATATAGCAAGTGTTGGATTTGACCCTGATTATGGAGCAAGACCACTTAAAAGAGCTTTATATGAAATAGTTGAAGATAGACTAGCTGAACTTATTTTAGAAGATAAAATTAAAGAGGGGTCATCTGTAGAGTTTGATTATAAAGATGAGAAAATAGTTGTAAATATAGAGTAATTTTAGTGAGATGTGCCTTCTTTAGGGATAAAGATATACATCTCTCCCTCTTCTTTCATAACTCCAGCAAGTTCCTCAGCGTTTTTCCCAAAACCACAAAAAAAGTCAGCTCTAATCTCCCCTTTGATAGCCCCACCAGTATCAGCTGCGATAACCAATCTGTTTATTTTTTCTTTTGTGAGTGGATTAGTTGTTTTTAAAAATACAGGATATCCAAGTGGAATGATACTCGTATCGACTGCAATATTCCTTTTTTCTACAAGTTCTACTCCAAGTGAGCCAGAGGCACTTGTATTTGATTCTTCAAAAAAGATATAGCTTTTATTGAGATTGAGAATTGTATCACTTTTATCAGGATTGTTTTCGAGCCATTGACGGATGGTTTGGAGTGAAATTTTTTCTTGTTGTATCTCTTTGTCAGTAACAAGTTGTTTACCAATAGCAAAATATTCTCTTCCATTTTGTCCACCATAGCCAATATTTATAGTTTCGTTGGTATCAAGTTGTACACGACCACTTCCTTGAATATGTAAAAAAAATAGATCAACTTTATTATCAACATAACAAATCGCTTCTAAATCATCCCTTTTGCCTATCTCTTCCCTTGTATCATAAGGGATGAGTCTATTTTCACTAACTTTTCCCATCAATCTTTTTTTTGGAAGTTCAGAGGAAAATTGCTCTAAATGGATAGTTATTAAATCTTTTGGTAGTTTAAATATCGGGTACTTGTATCTTTCACTTTGTGTACGGCTTCCATATAAAAGTGGTTCGAAATAACCTGTAATAAGCCCCTTGTCATTGTTGTTATTATCATAAAGCTTGTACGGTTCAAAATTATTGATAAAAAAACTTTTAGAATCATTCGTATCTTGGGCTAGGGTACACATATTCTTTAAATTATTTTTAGAACTTTGACATCCTTGCTTAAAAACACTCAAAGCTTCATCTAAATTGTCTGATTGAAACTGTGTTAGTTCATTCCACGCTACTTTTTTAAGATTTCCTTGGGAGATATTTTTCAAGTTCTTGTATGGTTGGTGTGTTGTAGTGCAACCATAAAAGAAAAAGGTACAAAAGATAAGAAAAAAAATATTTTTTTTATGGTGTAGTTGTATTTGCAAAAAATTGTCCAATTTTAGTGTTTGATTATTCTAACATTATCGATAAATTTATCCATCCCATAAGGATCAGGGACTAAAAATGTGATTTTTCCATTATGAATAATTGCTGTTGCAGTTGCAATTTCTAAGGTAGTTTCACCATTAAAATAATCTTTGTTGAAATATTCTATTTTATAAGTTTGATTTTCTTTTATTCCAAACTCTTCTAATTCTTCTTGGGTATGAGGAACAAACTTTACCATACAACTACCTTTTTTAAGAGATTTTTTAAAATTTATAAACGATTATACAATTTTTCTTTTAAGATTTTCAATTCTACTTTCTAAAGTAGGATGTGTACTAAAAAGTTCTATTAATGATTTCCCATTGATTCCAAATGCTTTTACTTCATTTGGAAGATTTGGTTCCTCTTTGGCTCTTTTGAGTGCTTCAAGTGCTGCTATCATGTTATATGTACTTGATAATTTTGCACCTGCTTCATCAGCTCTATATTCTCGATATCTTGAAAAAGCAAATACTATCATAGAAGCTAATATTCCAAGGACAATCTCAGCTACAATACTAGCTATTGTATAACCAACACCAACTTCATCTCCTTTATTTTTTAAAAGCACTCTATCGACAAAATATCCAATAATCCTTGCAAAAAATACAACAAAAGTATTGACTACCCCTTGAAGAAGTGTAAGTGTAACCATATCTCCATTTGCAATATGTCCAATCTCATGCCCAAGAACTGCTTCAATCTCATGCTCATCCATATGATTTATTAGTCCACGACTCACAGCAACCAAAGCATCATCTCTAAATGCCCCAGTTGCAAATGCATTGGGTGAATAATCCTCAAATATAGCAACTTCTGGCATTTTTATCCCAGCTTTTTGTGAGAGTCGCTCAACTGTATCAATAAGCCAAGCCTCTTCACTATTGGTTGGATTTTCAATAACTCTAGCACCAACTGATAGTTTTGCCATCTGTTTTGAGAGTAAAAGGGAGATAATAGAACCTGAAAATCCAATGATTGCACTAAATACCAAAAGAGTTCCATAATCAATTCCATTACTACTCAAATATTTATCAGCACCAAACACACTGATAAAAAAACTCATAACAACTATAACAGCAACATTTGTTAATAAAAATAATAGTATTCGCATTGTTAAAACTCCTCCTATTTTTATGCCATTATAAAATTGATTTCTTAATGGAAAATTGAATAGT
>CAZHJR010000017.1:0-16875 GCA_964533335.1 uncultured Helicobacter sp.
GAGCTTCTGCCTTCCAAGCAGATTGTCGCGAGTTCGAGTCTCGTCTCCCGCTCCAATAAAAAATCAAAAAATCAGTAAAAACTATAAAACATTAAAGCTACATTTAAAGTTGTTTATTGTACAATTCCCAACTTTTTTACAATTGAGCCTGTGTAGCTCAGGGGTAGAGCACTTCCTTGGTAAGGAAGAGGTCGTAAGTTCAAGTCTTATCATAGGCTCCATAGGTACAAAAGCCCTTTGAATAGATAAGCCAATGACTTATCTACTCAAAGGGTTAAAATTTAAAATACTAAATAAGGAAAAAAAATGGCAAAAGAAAAATTTAACAGAAATAAACCGCATGTAAACATCGGTACAATTGGACACGTTGACCACGGTAAAACTACATTAACTGCTGCTATATCTGCAGTTCTTGCTGTAAAATACGGTGGAGAGATGAAAGATTACGATCAAATCGATAATGCTCCTGAAGAAAGAGAAAGAGGTATTACTATTGCTACTTCTCATATTGAATATGAAACAGCAAATAGACATTATGCTCACGTTGACTGTCCAGGGCATGCTGACTACGTTAAAAACATGATTACTGGTGCTGCTCAAATGGATGGTGCTATCCTTGTTATTGCTGCAACTGATGGACCAATGGCTCAAACTAGAGAGCATATCCTTCTTTCTAAACAAGTTGGTGTTCCATATCTAGTAGTATTCTTAAACAAAGAAGATCAATTAGATGAAGATGATAAAGATGAAATGTTAGAATTAGTTGAGATGGAAGTAAGAGAGCTTCTTTCTATGTATGATTTCCCAGGTGATGATACTCCAATTATTCCAGGATCTGCATTCCAAGCATTAGAAGAAGCAAAAGCTGGTGCAGTTGGTCCATGGGCAGAGAAAGTTGTAGCTTTAATGGATGCTGTTGATACTTATATTCCAACTCCAGTTAGAGATATTGACCAAGATTTCTTAATGCCAGTTGAAGATGTATTCTCTATCTCAGGAAGAGGGACAGTTGTAACTGGAAGAATTGAAAAAGGTACAATTAAAATTGGTGAAGTTATCGAAATCGTTGGAATTAGAGATACTATCAAAACAACTGTAACTGGTGTTGAGATGTTCAGAAAAGAAATGGATCAAGGTCAAGCTGGTGATAACTGTGGAATCCTTTTAAGAGGGGTTAAAAAAGAAGATGTAGAAAGAGGACAAGTTCTTATTAAGCCAGGAACAATTACTCCACATACAAAATTCGAGTGTGAAGTGTATATCCTTTCAAAAGAAGAGGGTGGAAGACATACTCCTTTCTTTACAAACTATAGACCACAATTCTATGTAAGAACAACAGATGTTACTGGTGCTGTTACATTAGATGAAGGTGTTGAAATGGTTATGCCAGGTGATAATACAAAACTTACAGTACAATTAGTTGCTCCAATCGCACTTGAAGAGGGAACTAAGTTCGCTATTAGAGAAGGTGGAAGAACTGTTGGTGCTGGTGTTGTTTCTAAAATCTTAGAATAGTCGGTATTAGATTATGGCAAATGGAGTTAGAATAAAAATCGGTTTAAAATGTGTAGAGACTGGTGACATTAACTATACAACAATGAAAAACCCAAAAACACATACGGCAAAATTTGAAGTGAATAAATATTCACCAAGATTAAGAAAACATACAATTCATAAAGAAGTTAAGTTAAAATCTTAATCTCTTTCTACGAAATAGGCTTTTGTCTATTTCGTACTTTTAGGCCAATAGCTCCAATGGTAGAGCATCGGATTCCAAATCCGAGTGATGGGGGTTCGAGTCCCTCTTGGCCTGCCACTTTAAAAGATTAATATGTGATAAAATAAAAGTAAAATGCGATTCACTTTCATTTTTATTTTTTCACTATAAAAAGGTTATATTTTGAGTAAATTGAAAAATTATTATAAGCAAGCAAAAGATGAATTAAACAAAGTTATATTTCCAATAAAAGAGCAAGTAAAAAGTGCTTATTTATCAGTTTTTGTTGTAGTGACTGTTATATCACTATTTTTAGCACTTATTGACGCAATAATGTCTTTAAGTTTATCATCTATAATGAACTAAGGATTTAGAGTGGCACATAATTGGTATGCAATACAAACACATTCAGGTAGTGAACTTACTATTAAAAGAGCACTTGAAAGATTAAGTAGTGAATTAAATGATGGAAGAATTGAACAAGTTCTTGTACCAACAGAAGATTTAATTGAGATAAAAAAAGGTGCAAAAGTAATTATTGAAAAACCTCTTTATTCAGCTTATGTTTTTGCAAGAATTGATTTGGATACAGCTCTCTGGCATGCAATACAATCTATGCCGAAAGTTGGAAGATTTATTGGTGAATCAAAAAAGCCTTCACCACTAAGTGAGAAAGATATCAATCAGATTTTAGAAAAAGTAAATCATAGAGCAGCAGCAAAACCAAAAATATCATTTGAAAAGGGTGAAATGGTAAGAATTAAAGATGGATCTTTTTCTAACTTTAATGGAAATGTTGAATCATTTGATATGTCATCGGGATTACTGACACTAAATGTATTGATTTTTGGTAGAAATACACCTGTTGAAATATCTTACACACAAGTAGAAAGAGTAGTTTAATTATAAATTAATAAATGATTAATAGGTATTAGGCAATAGATACTAGCTTCTAATTTTTAGTAGTATTGCCTAATACCTATTTCAAAACAAAAAAGGAATTAAAATGGCAAAAAAAATACAAGGACTTATCAAGCTTCAAATACCAGCTGGAGCAGCTAATCCATCACCACCAGTTGGACCAGCACTTGGTCAAAGAGGTGTTAATATTATGGAATTTTGTAAAGCTTTTAACGAAAGAACAAAAGCAAATGCAGGATTTAAAATACCTGTAGTTATTACTGTTTATACTGATAAAAGTTTTACATTTATAACTAAACAACCTCCAATGAGTGAGCTTATTATGAAAGCTGCTGGAATTAAAAAAGGTAGCAATAATGCTCTTAAAAATAAAGTTGCAAAACTTTCAAAAGAAAAAGTATTAGAGATCGTAAAACAAAAAATTGCTGATTTAAATACTAAAGATGTCGATCAAGCGGTGAAAATTGTTGAAGGTCAATGTAGAAGTATTGGTGTAGAAGTAGAGAAATAATTTTTATAATTATTAAGGTGCCGTAAAGACCACAAGGCTTTAAATGTGGTAGCAAAATTAAAATATGCGAAGGAAAAAAAATGAGTAAAAGATTAAAAGCTCTACTTGAAAAAGTAGATACAACAAAAGTTTATAGTTTAACAGATGCTGTAGCAAATGTGAAAGAATTAGTTTCTGCAAAATTTGATGAAACTGTAGAATTAGCATTAAATTTAAATGTAGATCCAAGACATGCTGATCAAATGATAAGAGGTTCTGTTGTTCTTCCTGCTGGAACTGGTAAAACTGTAAGAGTTGCAGTATTTGCTAAGGGATTAAAAATGGATGAAGCTTTAGCTGCTGGAGCTGACTTAGTTGGAAATGACGACTTAGTTGAGCAAATTCAAGGTGGTGTTATCAATTTTGATGTACTTATCGCAACTCCAGATACAATGGGACTTGTAGGTAAAATAGGTAGAATTCTTGGACCAAAAGGTTTAATGCCAAATCCAAAAGTTGGAACTGTAACTATGGATGTAGCAAAAGCTGTTAAAGATGCTAAAGGTGGACAAATCACATATAGAGTAGATAAAAAAGGTATTATCCATGCTGGAATTGGAAAAGCATCTTTCTCTGCTGAAGATTTAAAAGCAAATGCAAGAGCACTTATGGCTGCTGTTAATAGACAAAAACCTGCAACTGCAAAAGGTAAGTATGTTACAACTGCAACTATTTCATTAACAATGTCTCCAGGGATTAAAATTGATCCAATGGAAATGATTGATATCAAAAACTAATTAGCTAAATAAAATAATTTGGCTTTATCTTAAAACTAAAGACAGTAGGCGAGGTAGAAATATCTCATAATTCCTACCGAAGTTTTTTTGTTTTGAAAGGAGGAAAACTATGACTAGAGAAGAAAAAAATATAATTGTTAATACTCTTAGCGAAGAATTTAAAACTGCTGGTTCGATTGTTGTTGTAAACTACAAAGGTTCAAAGCATAGAAAACTAGAAACATTAAGAGCTCTTGCAAAAGAAGCTGGTGTTAAAGTTCAAGTTGCTAAAAATACTCTTGTAAATGTTGCACTTAAAAATGCAGATTTACCACAGATGGATTTAAAAGATGAGAGTATGTTTATTTGGGCTAATGATCAAATTAGTGCATGTAAAATGGCTGAGAAATTTGCATCAGAAAACAAAGATACATTCGTTATCAAAGGTGGTATCATTGAAGGTCAAATTGCTGACACTGCAAAAGTTGTGGCATTTGCTAAATTACCAGGAAGAGAAGAATTACTTGGAATGCTTGCTTCTGTGTGGATGGGACCTATTAGAAACTTTACTATTGGTCTTGATGCTCTTAGAAGACAAAAAGAAGAAACTGCTGCTTAATTATTTGATAATAAGTAACAGTGTGTGTGAACAACAAAAATATAAAAATTTAAAATAAAAAATAAAAGGATTTGAAATGGCAATTTCTAAAGAAGATGTATTAGAATTTATTTCTGGTTTAAGTGTATTAGAACTTTCAGAATTAGTAAAAGAGTTTGAAGAAAAATTTGGAGTATCAGCTCAACCAGTAGCAGTTGCTGGTGCAGCTGTTGCAGTTGCAGAAGCTGTTGAAGAGCAAACTGAATTTACAGTTGTTTTAGTTGATGCTGGTGATAAAAAAATCAATGTTATTAAAGAGATTAGAGCTTTAACTGGTCTTGGACTAAAAGAAGCTAAAACTATGTCTGAAGAAGCAAACTCTATCGTAAAAGAGAGTGTGCCTAAAGATGTTGCAGAAGCTGCTAAAAAACAATTAGAAGAAGCTGGTGCTAAAGTAGTAATTAAATAATTCTACACATTAAAACAATCAATAATGCTTCGCTTAACGGCGAAGCATTAATGGTTTAAAAAAAAGAGTTAGCATTCTATGATATATGTTTTTCATATATCTTAGAGTGCTTTTTTAAGCTTTATTAAAAAAAGCAATTCAAATACAAAATTATGAGGTATTCTATGTTAAATTCATTAAAATCTGGTAATAGATTAAGGGTAGATTTCGCTAAAAATCCACAAAAAATCGAAATCCCAAATTTACTACAACTACAACAAAACAGCTATAAAAATTTTTTAATGGTTGATGAGGAAGATCGTTCAGAAGCTGGTATCGAAAAAGTTTTTAAATCAATATTTCCATTACACGATGCTCAAAATAGATTCACATTAGACTACATCAATAGTGAAGTTGGTAAGCCAAAATATGATGTTAACGAATCTATGGTGAGGGGACTCACTTATTCAATTCCATTAAAAATTAATGTAAGATTGACCCTTTGGGACATTGACGAAAAAACTGGTGAAAAAATCGGTGTAAAAGATATTAAAGAGCAGGCTATTTTTGTTAGAGAAATACCTTTAATGACTGATAGAACATCATTTGTAGTTAATGGTGTCGAAAGAGTTGTTGTAAATCAATTACATAGAAGCCCAGGTGTTATTTTTAAAGAAGAGGAAGCTATTACAGTTTCAAATAAATTAATTTACACGGGTCAAATTATTCCTAATAGAGGAAGTTGGTTATATTTTGAATATGATGCAAAAGATGTATTGTATGTTAGAATCAATAAAAGAAGAAAAGTACCAGCTACTATTTTACTTAGAGCTTTAGGATATACAAAAGAAGATATTATTAAATTATTTTATCCAATTGTAAATATCAAAGTGAAAAATAATAAATTCTTAAGGGTATTTAAACCTGAAGATTTTACAGGAAGGGTTGAGTTTGATTTAATTGATGATAAAGGAAACCTAATTATCGCAAGTGGAAAAAGATTAACAGAGAGAAAAGCAAAAGCTTTAGCAGATGGTGGTCTCAAACTTGTAGAATATCCAGTTGAATTATTGATGGAGAGACATACAGCTTCTACTATATATGATCCAAATAGTGGAGAAGTTTTATTTGATTCTTTAACTCAATTAGATGATTTAAAATTAAAAAAACTTTTAGATTTAGGATTTAAAGAGTTTAATATTGCAAATGACTTAGCAGATGGGATTGATGATTCTATTATTAAAGCATTTAAAACTGATGCTGAATCTATTAAATTATTGAAACAAACTGAGCAAATTGAAGATGAAAATGATTTGTGTGCAATTAGAATTTACAAAGTTATGAGACCAGGTGAGCCTGTTACGGCTGAAGCTGCTAAAGAGTTTGTTAAAAAATTATTCTTTGATCCAGAAAGATATGATTTAACAAAAGTTGGAAGAATGAAAATGAACCATAAACTTGGTGTTACGGTTCCTGAATATGTTACAGTTTTAACACATGAAGATATTATTAAAACTATCCAATATTTAATCAAAGTTAAATCAGGACATGGTCATATTGATGATAGAGATCACCTTGGAAACAGAAGAATTAGATCAATTGGTGAACTTTTAGCAAATGAGCTACACAATGGGTTAGTAAAAATGCAAAAAGCAATCAGAGACAAAATGACAACTTTAAGTGGAAGCTTAGAAGAGTTAATGCCTCATGATTTGATTATGTCCAAAATGATAACTTCTACAATTACTGAATTCTTTACAAGTGGACAACTTTCACAATTTATGGATCAAACAAATCCATTATCTGAGGTAACTCACAAAAGAAGACTTTCAGCACTTGGAGAAGGTGGACTTGTTAAAGAAAGAGCTGGATTTGAAGTAAGGGACGTTCACCCAACGCATTATGGAAGAATTTGTCCAGTTGAAACTCCAGAGGGGCAAAACATTGGTCTTATTAATACACTATCAACTTATTCAAAAGTAAATGATTTAGGATTTATTGAAACACCATATAAAAAAGTTGTTAATGGTCAAGTTACTGATGAGATTGAATATTATACAGCAACTCAAGAAGAGGGGAAAACAATCGCTCCAGGATCTACAAAATTAGATAAAAATGGAAAAATTGTTGATACTTTGATTGAGGGTAGAATTGATGGTGAGATTATGATGGTTGAGAGTTCAAAAGTTGAACTTATCGATATCTCTTCTCAAATGGTTATGGGGGTTGCGGCTTCACTTATTCCATTCTTAGAACACGATGATGCGAATAGAGCATTAATGGGATCAAACATGATGAGACAAGCAGTACCACTTTTAAAACCACAAGCTCCAATTGTTGGAACTGGTTTAGAAAAAGTTATTGCAAGAGATTCTTGGTCTGTTATTAAAGCTTCAAGAGCTGGAATAGTAGAAAAATCAGATGCAAAAAATATTTATATTAAAGGTGAAGACCAAGATGGTGCATTTATTGACCATTATCTTTTAAGAAAAAACCAAAGAACAAATAATAACACAACATTTGGTCAAAGAAATCTTGTAAAAGAGGGTCAGTTTGTTGAAGCTGGACAAGTAATAGCTGATGGTCCATCAATGGACAATGGTGAACTTGCTATTGGTATCAATGCAACTGTTGCCTTTATGCCATGGAATGGATATAACTATGAGGATGCTATTGTCCTTTCTCAAAGATTAATTAAAGAGGATGCATTTACATCTGTTCATATTTATGAAAAAGAGATTGAAGCAAGAGAATTAAAACACGGAAATGAAGAGATAACAAAAGATTTACCAGGTGTTAAATCTGAGTCTATTGATCATCTTGATGATAGTGGAATTGTAAAAATTGGAACATATTTAAAACCAGGTATGATTATGGTTGGAAAAGTGACACCAAAAGGTGAAATTAAACCAACTCCAGAAGAGAGACTTCTTAGAGCTATTTTTGGTGAAAAAGCTGGACATGTTATCAATAAATCTATGTATTGTCCTGCATCTATGGAAGGGACTGTTGTAGATGTTAAAGTATTCACTAAAAAAGGATACGAAAAAGATAGCAGAGCTGTAAAAGCTATGGAGGCTGAAAAAGCGAAACTTGATGTTGAACATCATGATAGATTATTGATGTTAGATAGAGTTGAAATTTTAAAAATCAATTCACTACTTTCTAAAAATAAATTAGCTAAAGATGTAGAACTTGGTGATGTTGAATTCAAAAAAGGTGAATTTGTAACTGAAGAGCAATTGCAAAATATCAATAGATTTGCAATGAAGAAACTTGTTGCTTCTTATGAAAATGCAATTCAAAGAGAATATAACAATATAAAAGAGCATTTTATAAAAGAGAAAGCAAAATTAAGAGAAGAGCACGAAGAGAAATTAAATATCTTAGAACATGATGATATCTTACCAAGTGGAGTTATTAAGCAAGTGAAAGTCTATATTGCAACGAAGAGAAAAATCAAAGTTGGGGATAAGATGGCTGGACGACATGGAAATAAAGGTATCGTATCAAATATTGTACCTGAAGTAGATATGCCGTATATGGAAGATGGAAGCACAGTTGATGTTGTTTTAAATCCACTAGGGGTTCCATCAAGGATGAATATTGGGCAAATTCTTGAAGTTCATTTAGGAATTGTTGGGAAAAAATTAGGAGCTCAAATCCAAGATATGTTTGATAGCCAACAGGCAACTTTCTTAAGTGATTTAAGAGCTAAAATGACAGAGATAGCAGATGTTGCAAAACTTATGAATGCAAAAGAGTTCTTAAATAAAATCTCAAATGAAGAGCTTTTAGAGTATGCTAGAGATTGGTCAAAAGGTGTAAAATTTGCTACTCAAGTATTTGATGGTGCAAAACAAGAAGAGTTTGATAAATTGTTTGAATTAGCAAGAATGGATTCAGATGGTAAAACTACACTTTATGACGGTATGACTGGTGAAATGATGGCTGAGAGAGTTAATGTTGGTGTAATGTATATGTTGAAACTTCACCACTTAGTTGACGAAAAAGTGCATGCTAGAAGTACAGGACCATACTCTTTAGTTACTCAACAACCAGTTGGAGGGAAAGCTCTATTTGGAGGACAAAGATTTGGAGAGATGGAGGTTTGGGCTTTAGAAGCATATGGAGCAACAGCAGTTCTTAAAGAGATGCTAACAACTAAATCTGATGATGTTGACGGTAGAACATTAGCTTATAGAGCTATTTCAAACGGTGAGAATGTACCAAGTTCAGGGGTTCCAGAGACATTCTTTGTATTAACAAAAGAGCTTCAAGCACTTGCACTTGATGTAGAAATTTATGAAGAGGTAGAAACAGATGAGCAGTAATTATGTAACTTCTATTGCTGGAGAGCAAAAAATATTAAAACCTATTGAAATTGGTGAATTAGAAAAACCAAAAGATTTTTCAGCATTTCAAATCAACTTAGCAAGCCCAGAAAAAATTCTTTCTTGGTCTTCTGGGGAAGTGAAAAAACCTGAAACTATCAACTACAGAACACTTAAACCTGAAAGAGATGGATTATTCTGTGCGAAAATTTTTGGACCAGTAAAAAACTATGAGTGTCTTTGTGGTAAATACAAAAAGATGAGATACAAAGGTGTTGTGTGTGAAAAATGTGGGGTTGAAGTTATTAGCTCTAAAGTTAGAAGACACAGAATGGGACACATTGATCTTGTAGCACCAGTAGCTCATATTTGGATGGTTTCATCACTTCCTTCAAGAATTGGAACACTTCTTGGTGTTAAATTAAAAGACCTTGAAAGAGTGCTTTATTATGAAGCATATATAGTAGAAAATGCTGGAGAAGCATACTATGATAGTGATACTTCAAAAAAAGTATTAAAATATGATATCTTAAATGAAGAACAATATAGACAAATTGAAGAGCATTATGGAGATACAGGATTTAGTGCTAAAATGGGTGGACAAGTTATCCTTAATATGCTTAAAGAGTTAGACCTTGTTGATTTATTAAATAGCTTAAAAGAAGAGATTCAAAATACAAAATCTGATGCAAAAATTAAATCGATTGTAAAAAGATTGAAAGTTGTTGAAAACTTCTTAAATTCTGGAAATAGACCTGAATGGATGATGCTTACAGTTTTACCAGTTTTACCACCAGATATTAGACCACTAGTTGCACTTGATGGTGGAAAATTTGCGGTCTCTGATGTTAATGACCTTTATAGACGAGTTATCAACAGAAACAACAGACTTAAAAGACTAGTGGAACTTGATGCTCCTGAAATTATTATTAGAAATGAGATGAGAATGCTTCAAGAAGCAGTTGATGCTTTATTTGATAATGCAAAAACAGCTAATGCAGTAAAAGGTGCAAATAAAAGACCACTTAAATCACTTTCTGAAATTATTAAAGGGAAACAAGGGCGATTTAGACAAAACTTACTTGGTAAAAGGGTTGACTTCTCTGGAAGATCTGTAATCGTTGTTGGACCAACTTTAAGAATGGATCAATGTGGATTGCCTAAAAAAATGGCTCTTGAACTCTTTAAACCACATTTAATGGCAAAACTAGAAGAGAAAGGGTATGCAACTACACTGAAAGCTTCAAAAAGATTGATTGAAAATGAAACAAATGAAGTTTGGGAATGTTTAGCTGAAATCGTTGAAGATTATCCAGTTATGCTTAATCGTGCTCCAACGCTTCACAAACTTTCAATTCAAGCATTCCATCCAGTATTGATTGATGGTAAAGCTATCCAGTTACATCCACTTGTGTGTTCAGCATTTAATGCCGACTTCGATGGGGATCAAATGGCTGTGCATGTACCACTTTCACAAGAAGCAATTGCTGAAGCTAAAATTTTAATGATGTCTTCAATGAACATCCTTTTACCAGCATCTGGTAGAGCTTTAGCAGTACCTTCACAAGATATGATTTTAGGTCTTTATTACCTAACTTTAGAAAAAGATGGTGTTAAAGGTGAGCATAAAATATTTACAGATTTAAATGAAGCTTTAATGGCTTTAGAGCATAAAAAAGTAGATATCCATGCAAAAATTAGAACAATTATTGATGGGCATGTTCTTACTACAACTGTAGGAAGAATGATTATTAAAAACATCTTACCAGATTTTGTACCAGTAAGTTATTGGAATAAAATTTTAAAGAAAAAAGATATTGGTGCTTTAGTTGATTATATTTATAAGTATGGTGGTTATGCAGTAACACCAAGATTCCTTGATGATTTAAAAAATCTTGGATTTAAATATGCAACATCTGCTGGTATCTCTATTTCAATAGATGATATTAGAATTCCTGCTTCTAAAGAGGGACTTGTTGCAAGTGCTAAAAAAGAGGTTATTGAAGTTCAAAAACAATTTAATCAAGGTTTACTAACTGAGCAAGAAAGATACAATAAAATTATTGATATTTGGACACTTCTTAACAATAAACTTGGAACTGAGATGATGGATTTAGTTAAGACAGATAAAGATGGGTTTAATTCAATTTATATGATGGCTGACTCAGGAGCAAGGGGATCTGCTGCACAAATTAGACAGCTTGCGGGGATGAGGGGACTTATGGCAAAACCAGATGGTTCAATTATTGAAACTCCTATTATCTCTAACTTTAGAGAGGGGTTAAATGTACTTGAGTACTTTATTTCTACACACGGTGCTAGAAAAGGACTTGCCGATACAGCTTTAAAAACTGCGAATGCTGGATATTTGACAAGAAAACTTGTAGATATTTCACAAAATGTAAGAATTTCTATGGAAGATTGTGGAACACACGAGGGTATCACAATTTCAAGTATCACTGATGGAAATGAATTAGTTGAGAGTTTAAGCGAAAGAATTACAGGAAGAGTTTTAGCAAATGATATTGTTGACCCTATTTCAAATGAGATACTATTTAGTGAAGGTGCTTTAATATCTGAAGATGATGCAAAAGTTGTATCAGATGCAGGGGTGAAATCAGTAACAATCAGAACACCACTCACTTGTAAAGCTGAAAATTCACTTTGTGCAAAATGTTATGGATTAAATCTTGGGGAACAAAGAAAAGTTAATCCAGGTGAAGCTGTTGGAGTACTTGCTGCTCAATCTATTGGGGAACCAGGAACTCAGCTTACGCTTAGAACATTCCACGTTGGAGGAACGGCAAGTGCAACTCAAGCAGAAAAAGAACTTAAAGCTACAAGCGAAGGTTTTTTACGATATTACAATGTAAAAACTTACCTTTCAAAAGAGGGTAAAAATATCGTTGCAAACAGAAGAAATGCGGCTATTTTATTGGTTGAACCAAAAATAAATGCACCATTTGATGGAAAAATTTCTATTCAAACAACACATGAAGAGTTAGTGTTAGTTATCACTGGAACAGAAGGGACAAAAAAATATTATTTAAGAAAAAATGATATTGCTAAACCAAATGAGTTAGCGGGTGTTAGTGGTAAAATTGAAGCAAAAATGTACCTTCCGTATGTTGATGGTGACAGTGTTGAAAAAGGTGAGTCTATTGTTGAAGTTATCAAAGATGGATGGAATGTACCTTCACGAATCCCATATGCATCTGAGCTTTTAGTTGAAGATGGAGCACCTGTTACAACTGAAATTAAAACAAAAGAAGCTGGAACAATTAAATATTATAAACTTGTAGGTGACTATCTTGAAAGAGTTCATGATATGAAAGCTGGAGATGTTATCTATAAAAAAGGGTTATTTGCTGTTATTGTTGATGGTGAAGATAGAGAAGCTGCAAGATTTTATATCTCAAGAGAATCAGTATTAGAAGTAAGTGATAATGCTGTTCTTAAAAAAGGTGATATTATCGCAAAACCTTCAACAAGTGAACATACAATCGTCGCACAATGGGATCCGTATGCGAATCCAACTATTTCTGAAATTGATGGAAAAGTTTCATTTGAAGATATTATTCCTGGACTTACTGTAAGTGAGCAATATGATGAACTTACTGGAACTTCTAAATTGGTTGTTAATGAGTATATACCAACAGCATATAAACCTACAATTATTGTTCATGGTAAAAATGATGATATAAGAGCTTATGTTCTTGAATCAAAAACTTCTATCAATGTGGCAAATGGTGAAGAGATTAAAGTAGCTGATATTATTGGTAAAACTCCAAAAGCGGTTGCTAAATCAAGCGATATTACAGGGGGTCTTCCAAGAGTTTCTGAATTATTTGAAGCAAGAAGACCAAAAAATATTGCTGTTTTAGCTGAGTTTGATGGAGTTGTTAGTTTTGGAAAACCATTAAGAAATAAACAAAGATTAACTATTACAGATAGTGCTGGAAATAAAAGCGAAAATTTAATAGATAAAAATAGAGAGATTTTGGTTAGAGATGGAGAGTTTGTTCATGCTGGAGAGCAATTAACAGATGGGCAAAAAGCAAGTCATGATGTTCTAAAAATCTTAGGGGAAAAAGCTCTTAATGAGTTTATTGTATCTGAAGTTCAAGGGGTTTACCGAGGACAAGGGGTAAGTATTGCTGATAAACATATTGAAGTTATCCTATCTCAAATGCTTAGACAAGTAAGTATTATTGAATCTGGAAATACGAAGTTTGTTGCTGGTGATATGGTTTCTAAAAAAAGATTCCATGAAGAGAATGCAAAAATTATCAAAATGGGTGGAGAACCAGCAATTGCTGAGCCAATCCTTTTAGGTATCACAAGAGCTGCTGTTACATCTGACAGTATCATCTCAAGTGCTTCATTCCAAGAAACAACTAAAGTTCTAACAGAAGCAGCGATATCTTCTAAAATAGATATGTTAACAGACTTAAAAGAGAATGTTGTAATAGGTAGAACAATACCAGTTGGAACAGGACTTTATAGAAATAGAAAAGTTAATTTTTCTTACAATAATTAAAAAATAGGGCTTTGGCTCTATTTTTTATCTTTTAAAAACATTCACTTAAAATTTTCCTAATATCTTCAATCATCTCTTTTTCTAAAATTGTTTTATTTGAATATAAATAAAAAGGTACCGTATTTAATATAGATTTTTTTAATCTTTTTCTAATGGTTGAAATTGCATCAATTTTAATAGCCTTCTCCCCATCAAAAAGTAAAAAATTTGATTCAATTCCTATATTCAGTGAGACGATTTGAAATGTAAAAAATCTATCCTCTTTTTCATATTGTGTACAAAAGTTTTCTAGTTTTTGTTTGAGTTTATTATATGTATTATTTGACACATATCCAAAACTTTCCCTAAATTTATACCGTTGTATTTCATCAAATTCTAAAATATTATAGAGTTCATTAAGATTTTTCCAAGTAGCATGATAAAATCTTTTTCCAAATAAAACCTCTTCAAATGATTTTAAATATTTTATATCATTCAAATTTTTAGCAGTTTTATTTTTGATTTTGAAATACTCTTTTTTAAAAAGTGTAATTAGCCAATTTTCATCAAGTTGTGTGATGATATCAAGTCTTTTTTCTAAATCTTGTTCCAATAAAAATTTCCAAAGCATTGAGATTGAGTCTGTAATTTGAGATATATTATCCTCTTGAAAATAATTTTTTGCAAGATATAAAATAACATTTTCAAGGTGTGTATCAGTTGCCGTTATTTTATGATTGAAAATAATTTTTTTATACAGATTAAATCGCATCTCAAGCATGTGTTCAATATCTATTATTTCACTATCAAAAAATGAAAGGATAAAAGTATCATTGTATTCGATTAAAACCGATTGTTTTGCAATTCGTATAAAATCAACAGCACCACCAATATAGCCACTAGCAAGCATATCACGATTGATATAGTCTAATCTATCTGCATCTATAGTTCCATCAATAAAGGAGTGCAAAACTTTATAATCGAAGAAACCATCTTTTTTCTCATCTAAAATATTTTTGATAATTAAATAAAGGAGGTTTATATAGCTATTCGTTGCACAATTGAGTTCGTAAGTAAAAAGGAGTTTTATCAGTTTATAACCAATCGCTTCATGCAAAACTTGCTCACCTTTGTGTGTAATGTTTTCATAAAATGTTAAAAACTCCAACTCCTCAATCGAATGAAATTTTTTTTCTTTTAAAATTTTATAGATATTTTCCATTGCATATTCTACTTGATGAGAAAATGGAAAATGTCCTAAATCATGAAGTAAGCCAGCTAATCTTATTGCCTGCAGAATGATAAGGTAGACAGATTTACTAGAATCTGATTTAAGTGGAATCATAAATTCCAAAAGGGCTTTATCTTCATAGAATTCACTATTTTTGAAGGAAAGGTCTATTTTATGTTCAACCATTAGGTTTTCAATAGATGATTTACAATTTTTTAAAAAATGATTTTTTGTTTCCTCTTTGGCATTTAAAATACCATTTTTAAGCATATGAGCTGCCATATGCATCGTTCCTAAACTATGGATATATCTTTTTGTATTAATTGATGGGTAGGCAAAATATGCTAAAGCATTTTGGGTAATAAAAAGGAGACGATTAACAATTTTGGTTTGTAAAATCGTATCTTCAATTTCACTACACTCAATATGTTTGTATATCGTATCATTTATAAGTTTCATCGCTTTATTTATTTCCGTTTATTTTCAAAAATTCGCTCAGTAAATTCAGCAAATCTTCCCCTTACTGCTTTTGTAAGTTCTATCGCAAACATTTTAAGTTCAGGATGTTCAAACCTTGTTTGCTTTAAAAGAGTTGTAAGTCCATTATTAAATCTATTAAGGTAAAGATTATCAATTTGTCTGTTTGAACCAATTACTATTGCCATACAACTCTCATCAAGTCTTGAGAGGATAAGTTGAGTTGTGTTTTCGCTACTATTTTGCCATTCATCAAGGATAACAATAGCACCACTTAGTGTCCGTCCTCTTGCTTCCCCTGGCCATAGTGTTTCAATATTGTATTTCTCCATCAACTCTGCTGTTTTCGATTTTATCGATTCTTGTTGATCACTATTTTGGGAGTTTTTGAGTTTTTTCTTTGCGATAAACTCTAAAGTATCATAAAGTGCCATATTGTAGATTCTAAACTTTTCATCATTTCCAGACAAAAATCCAACCTCCGCACCTTTGTCAAGTGATTCGATAGAGTTTCTTACATACACTATCTTTTCATACGAACCTTTTTCAATCAGTCTCATAGCCCCAGCGATACTTAGAAGTGTTTTCCCACTTCCAGCTTTTGCATCAATAACAAGGAGATTGTACATATTTGAAAGCATAGCAGTTAGGAAAAACTTTTGTTTGAGATTTGCAGGGCGAAGCGCTAAAGGGTGGAAAATCGCATCATCAATAATCTCTATCTTTTGGTTGATGATGATTCCATAAACGGAGTTTCCATCATCACTGACAAACTCATAGGAGAAATTCTCATTTTGGTAAGTTGGGTCGATATCATAGATAGATTTTCCATCTAAGCCATTAAAATAGATAGAGTTTAGCGGAAGTGTTTTGATAAATTCAAAATCTGGAATATCAGACCTATCCTCTTTGAGTGTTTCTGTTTTGATATTTTTAAAAAGGGCAAATGTTCTTGCATAAATATCAATAGAGATAAAAGTAACATCCATTTTCTCATAGTATTCAACTGCAACACTTGCAACTTCGATGATTCGTTTATCGTTGCTTTCTGCAATATTGTGAGCTAACATCTCACTTTCGTATTTCTCTTTTGAAATGATATGGATTCTTATATTTTCATAAGTTAGTTTTACGATTTTAAACTCTTTTTTAAGGACAATATCCTCTACAGTTGCTTTTGCTAAAAGCCTCGCAAATTGTCTTGATTGGTATCCTAGTTCATCATGTAATTTCTTTTTGTCTTCAAGCTCCACCAAAACAGTTTCAGGAATCACCACGATATTGGAGCCATTATCAGAGAGATTAAAAACATTTTGAACATTTTGCAACACTACATTTGTATCGATAACATAAACTTTTTCTTT
>CAZHJR010000017.1:16975-25065 GCA_964533335.1 uncultured Helicobacter sp.
ATATGAAAAAAGTAGAATTATTATCACCAGCTGGAAATTTAGAAAAATTAAAAATAGCCTTTGCTTATGGTGCGGATGCTGTGTATGGAGGGGTGAGTCATTTTTCACTTAGAATACGAAGTGGAAAAGAATTTACCGTTGAAACATTTAAAGAGGGGATTGATTATGCCCATAGTTTAGGGAAAAAAGTCTATGTCACTATCAATGGCTTCCCTTTCAATTCTCAAATTGAACTTCTTAAAAATCATATCAAAGCGATGAGTGAACTAAATCCTGATGCTCTAATCGTAGCAACTCCAGGGGTTGTTGGGCTTTGTCGTGAAATAGCTCCACATATCCCTATTCATCTCTCTACTCAAGCAAATGTGATGAACTATTTGGATGCAAAAGTCTATTATGATATGGGAGTTCGTCGAATTATCGCAGCACGAGAGATAAGTTTAAAAGATGTTGAAGAGATAAAAAGAAGACTTCCAGACTTAGAAATAGAGATATTTGTCCATGGAAGTATGTGTTTTGCTTATAGTGGACGATGTCTTGTAAGTGCTGTGCAAATGGGAAGAGTTCCAAATAGGGGAAGTTGTGCAAATGATTGTCGGTTTGAATATACTCTTTATGCTGGAAATGAAAATCATGGGACACTTTTTAGACTAGAAGAGCAACCAGAAATTGGTACTTATATCTTCAATGCAAAAGATATGAACTTAGCAAGTCATATAGATGAGATTTTGGCAAGTGGGGCAGTGGATAGTGTGAAAATAGAGGGTCGAACAAAATCACCTTACTATGCGGCTATTACAGCTTACACATATCGTATGGCGATTGATGACTTTTATGCTGGAAAATTTGAGGCAGAGAGATATCAAAATGAACTCAAAACGACTAAAAATAGAGGCTTCACTGATGCTTATTTGGTGCATAAACCATTTGAAAAGCAAGGGACTGAAAATCACGACTACACGATGAGCAAAGGTGCTTTTGAGGTGAGTGGACTTGTAACACAAGATGGAGACCATTTTATGTGTAAATACAAAACATACCTCAATGAAGAGGTTGAGATATTCCATCCGCTAGGCACTACAATAGATGAAGTGGATAATGAAATAGGGACAATTTATAAAAAAGAGGATGGAAAATATTACATCAAATTTAAGAAAATTGTAACTGAGTCTGGAAAAGAGTTGGAGTCTGTTCATAGTGGAAATATCAACCCAATTAAACTACCTACAAAGTTGCCATATTTGACTATTTTTAGAATTGAAACGGAAGATTGTGTAGAATAAGAAAAAGGAGAGATTATGTCAAAATTACTCAAAATAACAGGTTTTCTCCCTTATATTTTTGTAGTATTTTTAAATGCTTTTACTGATCTTGGACATAAGATAATTATCCAAAATACTATCTTTAAAGTGTATGATGGAAGTGAACAGATTATTCTTACCGCAATAGTGAATGGTCTTATCTTACTTCCATTTATCCTCCTTTTTTCCCCTGCTGGATTTATCAGTGATAAGTACAAAAAAGATAAAGTGATGCAAATTTCAGCAATTTTTGCTGTTGTGGTTACTTTGCTAATCACACTTTCATACTATCTTGGGCTTTTTTGGGTTTCATTTTTTCTTACATTTTTACTTGCAGCTCAAAGTGCACTCTATTCTCCAGCAAAATATGGATATATCAAAGAACTTCTAGGCAGTAACAATATAGTAGCAGGAAATGGTGCAGTACAGTCAGTTACAATTGTAGCTATTTTGGGTGGGATGTTTGCATATTCGATTGGATTTGAAAGTTTGCTTTATGATGCAACTACTGAAGCAACAATTTTACAAAATATTGCACCTTTGGGAATACTCCTATTTTTAGGTTCACTAATAGAGCTTTATTTAGCATATAAGTTACCAAATAAAACGATTGAATTAAGTCATCAAGAGTTTACAATATCTTCTTATCTTCGAGGTAAATATCTTAAAAAGAATCTTAAGTTAATTAAAAAAAATGAAATTATTTTACTTTCAATTATTGGGCTTTCTTTATTTTGGGCACTCTCTCAAGTTGTTCTTGCTGTTTTCCCTGCATATATCAAAGAATATTTAGCTATCACAAATGTTATAGTGATACAAGGATTGATGGCAGTTTCTGCTATAGGGATTATTATAGGTTCACTCCTTGCTTCTAAAATATCAAAAAACTATATTGAAGTTGGTATGGTTCCTATTGGTTCAATTGGTGTTTTTATCACATTGTTGATGATACCACAGCTAAATAATTTATATCTTTGCGGAATAGATTTTTTCTTTTTTGGTGTTTTTGGTGGATTACTTATTGTTCCACTCAATTCTCTTATCCAATACCATGCTTCAAATAAAAGATTAGGACTTATCCTTTCAGGAAATAATTTCATCCAAAATATCTTTATGTTTTCGTTTTTAGTGTTAACTGTTGGTTTTAGTTTTGTAGATATTTCTAGTGTAGAGATTTTTTATCTCCTCTCATTTGTAGCATTTGGAAGTGCAATCTATACGATTTATAAACTCCCTCAATCTCTTGTAAAACTCTTTGTGAGTCTATTCTTTTCTATTAAATACAAACTTATTGTTCAAGGAATTGAAAATATTCCACAAAATAGGGGAGTTTTGCTCCTTGGAAACCACATAAGTTGGCTTGATTGGGCATTTGTCCAAATGGCATCTCCAAGAGCTATACGATTTGTGATGGAGCGAAGTATCTATGAAAAAAAATTATTCAAACCTTTTTTAGACTTTTTTAAAGTTATTCCAATTTCGACAAGCGGTGGGAGAAAATCACTTGATGAAGTTGCAAGATGTTTAAATAATGGAGAGGTTGTATGTATTTTTCCAGAAGGGACAATTAGTCGAAGTGGACATTTAGGAGAGTTTAAAAGGGGCTTTGAGATAGCAACAGCTCATGTAGAAAATGGTGTTATTATCCCTTTTTATTTGAGTGGACTTTGGGGAACAAAGTGGTCAAGATCAAATATCAATTTTAAAGAATTGAAAGATACAAAGTATAAAAAGGATGTTATCGTGTCATTTGGAAAACCAATAGATATTAAAGCAACTGCAACAGATACAAAGCAAAAAGTATTTGAACTTTCAACTGAAAGTTGGAATAGGTATATTAATGAATTTATAAATATTGATAAGATTTTGATAGATACTGTAAAACGCAATGGTTCTAAAATTGCCCTTGTAGACAGTGGTGGAGAGGAATACTCTTACACGAAAATGATGACAATGGCTGTATTTTTTAGAAGAATGATTTTGAAACATAACGAACAAAACATTGGACTTCTTTTGCCAACTACATCAATAGGGGCAATTTTAAATATCGCAACGATATTAGCTGGTAAAACTGTTGTAAATCTAAACTATACAGCTTCAAAAGATTCAATTGTTTATGGGATACAAGAAGCGAATATCAAAAATATTTATACCTCAAGAAAATTTTGTGACAAATTGAAAGATAGGGGGATTTTTATCGAAGAGATGCTTGAAAATGTAAATCTTATCTATCTTGAAGATCTCAAAAAGAATAGTTCAAAATTGCAAATTATTCCGATTCTTTTGCGATTTGGATTTATAAAATTCGCACCAACCTCTTTGGTTCAAATAGTTTATGGAAGTAAAAATAATCTTGATACAATAGGGGCTATTTTATTTAGCAGTGGAAGTGAAGGGAACCCAAAAGGGGTGATGCTTTCACATAGAAACCTCCTTACAAATGTAAAGCAAATCAGTGAGATGTTAAATATCACAGCAGAAGAGGTTTTTTTAGGAAGTTTACCAATATTTCATGCTTTTGGGCTCACTGTCACTACACTATTACCAATGTTAGAGGGGATTAAACTTGTATGTCATCCTGATCCAACAGATGGTCTTGGAATAGGAAAAGCAGTTGCAAAAAATCGTGTAACATTTATGTGTGCAACTTCAACATTTATAAGACTCTATTTGAAAAATAAAAAACTTACTCCACTTATGTTTGAAAGTTTAAATATGGTGTTTGCAGGTGCAGAAAAATTAAATCCAATAGTAGCAGATGAGTTTAAACAAAAGTTTGGAGTTGAACTCTATGAGGGATATGGTGCAACTGAATGTTCACCAGTGATTAGTGCAAATATCCCTGACAACCTTGATATAAATTATTGGCAAACACAAGTTGGACAAAAAAAGGGAACAATTGGTATGCCACTTCCTGGATGTGCTGTAAAAATTGTAGATCCGTTAGATTTAAAAGAGTTATCAGTGCTTGAAGATGGATTGATTATTGTTACTGGTCCAAATGTTATGGTTGGATATCTTAATAACGAAGAAAAAACAAATGATGTATTGGTCAATATTGATGGAAAGATTTGGTACAAAACAGGAGATAAAGGGCATATTGATGAGGATGGTTTTATCACTATAGTAGATAGATATTCACGGTTTGCAAAAATTGCTGGAGAGATGATAAGTTTGACAGCTGTTGAAAATAAGATTTATGAGGCTATCAATAGTAAAGAGGATATAAAACTTGTTACAGTAAATCTTCCTGATGAGAAAAAAGGGGAAAAAATAGTTTTATTAATCAATCATGAGATAGAAGATTTAAAACAAAAGCTTATCGATTTTGGAATGGAGCCACTTTGGATACCAAGTGAAATAAAAGTAGTAGAAAATATTCCACTACTTGGAAGTGGAAAAATTGATTTTGCAGGGGCTAAAAAATTGGCTTTTTAATAAAATATTTGCTAGTATGCCTCACTTAAAAAAATAAAAAAGAGGTCTAAAATGAATTTTGTTTCGATTATTATGGGAAGTAGAAGTGATTATGATGTTATGAAAAGCTGTGCTGATACTTTAGAGGAGTTTAGTGTTAAGTATGAACTTATTATCAGTTCAGCTCATAGATCGCCTGAACGAACAAAAAATTATATTAAAAGTGCAGAAGAAAAAGGTGCAAAAGTGTTTATCGCAGCAGCTGGTATGGCAGCTCATCTTGCGGGTGCACTTGCTGCAACTACAACAAAGCCAGTAATTGGTGTACCTATGAAAGGTGGGGCTATGGATGGTATGGATGCTATGCTTTCTACAGTACAAATGCCTTCAGGGATGCCTGTAGCAACAGTTGCTCTTGGAAAAGCAGGGGCGGTGAATGCAGCTTATCTTGCTATGCAAATTTTAGCTATCACTGATAAAGAGTTAGCAGTGAAACTTAAAGAGGATAGAATTGTAAAAGAGAAAAAAGTTGTTATTGATTCAAAAGAGATAGAGGTTATTTTATAATCCTATTTTAAGGAGTAGCCTTGATAAGGCTACTTTCTTACTGCTTACAACTTCAAATTTTATAGTTTTAAATGTAGAAAAACTTCTTTTATATTGGTACTTTCAAACTAAGCAGTTAGAATTAAACCTATTAAAAATGTGGCAAGAACTATCGATCCAACAGTTAAAACCTTTGAGATTGGATTTTCTTTTGGAACAAACACTTGCCCAATTTTATACACAGCAAAGAAAAATACAGCAATGAATAATGAAGAAACGATTTGAGATAACATAGCTTACTCCTTAGTACGAAGCCATTATCTTATCAACATCATCCCAGCTCATATCTTTTCCTTTTGGAGCAAAAATATTATATACATATCTTGCAAACATATCTGTTTCTATATTTACTTTTGAGTTAATTTTGTAAGTTTTAAAAAGGGTATTTTCTATCGTATGTGGGATAATTGTAAGTCGAAATTGATTTTTACTTTTCATCACATCATTAACTGTTAAGCTTACCCCATCAACTGTGATACTCCCTTTAGGGATAACAAATTTCATATACTCTTTTGGAAGTTCTATAAAAAAATCAGCCGAATTTCCATTATTTTTAATAGCTACAATTTTTCCAATACAATCGACATGACCTTGAACAATATGTCCTTCAAATCTATCTCCCATCATCATTGCTGGTTCGATATGGACTTCATTTTTATAATTATCTAGGGCTAGGACACTTTGAGATTCAGGGGAGAGTTCAACACTAAATGAACCATTTTTGATTTGTACAACAGTTAAACATGCTCCATTTATAGCGATACTATCTCCAATTTTTGGTTTGTATGAAGCTTTAATAGTAAGTAAACTTCCCACAAAACTTTCAACTTTTGCCATCTCTCTAATTAGACCAGTAAACATCTATCTACCTTTTATAGAACTATATGATTTTTTCTTTTTGGCAAATGTTGCAGAGTCTATTTTTTTCTTTGGTTTTTTCTCTTTTGGTGGTGTTTTTGCCCCCGTTTTTGAAGTTTTCTTATCAAATTTTTCAGCTTTTGGGTCACCATCTCTTTTAGTTGTTTTTTTCTTTGGTTTTACTTTTTTCTTTTGTTGCCCAAATGCCCCAGTTACATCCCTTTTTGCTTCTTTTCGTATTAAGATTTTTGGAGCTTTGATAGTATCTTCGACATCATTACCAAATCCTTCCTCTTTCACTACTTTCATCTTGATATGGAGTTTTCGCTCGATTACTTTTTGACTATACACTTCACTTGAACTTACAAGGCTAATAGCATTTCCATCCATTCCAGCTCTTCCCGTTCGTCCGATTCTATGGATATAATCCTCCACACTATTTGGAATATCGTAGTTGATGATATATTCCAACCCTTTGATGTCAATTCCACGAGCTGTAATATCAGTAGCTACTAAAACTTGTACCTCTTTATCTCTAAATCTTTGTATGGCAACTTGTCGTTTCCCATGTGTTTTATCTCCATGCAAACTATCACATTTTAAACCACTTTCAACTAAATAGTTAAAAACCTCTTCAGCTGTTTGTTTTGTTCTTGTAAAAACGATAAATTGATGTTGATATTGTTTCCCTATAAGGTAAGAAGTAAGGGCATTTTTCTCATCACGGTTGATATAATAGACTAGTTGCTCTATTTTGTGTGTCCCTTTTTGAGTTTTATCTATGTTTACACAATAAGCACTTTCAAGGATTTTTTCCCCTAATTTTTTGATACTTTCCCCTAAAGTTGCACTAAAAAGCATCGTTTGAGGTTTTTTATCAAAACTATCAAAAATTACAGCCATCTCTTCACTAAATCCCATCTCAAGCATCGTATCTGCTTCATCAAGTACAAGTGTGTTGATGTGAGCAAGATTTACATTTTTCTCTTTGATATGTTCAGCTAGTCGTCCAGGAGTGGCTACCAAAATATCAATCGTTTTTTTGAGTTTATTAACTTGTGGCTCCATCTTTGTTCCACCAAAAATCGTTGCTGATTTAAGTTCTGTGTGTACCGCATATTTTTTGATACTAGCATCGATTTGTACTGCAAGTTCTCTTGTAGGGACGAGTATCAAAGCTCTTGGAAGTCTAAAATCATCTGTTAGATTTTTATTGAGTTTATCAATGATAGGGAGAGAAAATGCCGCAGTTTTACCACTTCCTGTTGGAGCTATCGCTTGGACATCTTTGTTTTTTAAGATTTGAGAGATTATCGCTTCTTGGATTGGAGTTGGTTTTTTGTAGTCGCAAACAGCCAACGCTGCTAAGACCTCTTTTGATAAGTTTAGTTCTTTAAAATTCATAATTGCTCCAATTTTTTTGTATATATTTATACATTATACCTTTATTCTAGTTCAAGTTGCATAAGGTAAATATCCTTGAATAAATTTATTTAGACAAAGGGAGTTACTAATAAATTACAATTTCCTAAATACAATTTGTTTATACAACCAATTTTTGATGGCTTTTTATATATATTGCTTTAAAGGGTCTAATAGTTTGGCATTCTTAGACACAATTTCTAGAATACTTCGATTTGTACCTTCGTATTTAAGTATATCCTTAAAAGTTTTTATTGAATTATTTAATAAGGTTTCCATAGTTTTTTTACCTACACCATTCAAAAGGTCAATGGGACTTTCTAATTGGTATTTCCCAATTAACGGAATAAGCTTGTGTTCATAAACTTCATTAGGTAATGTTGCAGCTTGTCCACTTTCTGCATTTTGACAATTCCAGTCATCTTTATCAATCCAACCTATACTAACTAAATTTAATGTTTGATTTGTAAAGTTTACTGTAATGTA
>CAZHJR010000018.1:0-17195 GCA_964533335.1 uncultured Helicobacter sp.
TTAACAAAATAGGGCTTCAAATCCCTAACAAGAATAAGTTTGGAAATTTAGGTTTCCAATACTAAATATTTATAAATTACATGTTTCTATTTTTTCTGGATACAATTCGTTTTGTATTAACTTACTAAGTTTTTCAATATTAATATGATTCATTTTTAAACCTTAAGCTCTGTATTTATATGTATATTTTACCTAAAAAGTAGTTACGAGACACTAAAATACCATGTATTATCGTAAGTCTGTTAAAAACTTTTTAGGCTTAATGAAAAATCAGTTTTAGGGCATTTATTTTAGGCAGTAATTTTTAGATTCCTACCATACAATATTTTCCATTTACGGTTGCGACACCTATATATTACGTTTTCCGAGGGGATCCCAATACTAAATATAAGATGTAAGTTTATATATTTACTGTTGTATAAAAAGCTCAACCCTACTTATGAATAAATCTTTTTTATATTAGTGATTCTGTAAATATGCTAAGAATAATGCCTTCCTTTTTTAATAATATTTTTATTCTTTCATCAAACTATGTTAACCGAGATAATGTTCGGTTATGCTAGCTCTATAATGTTTCATCTCCCAAGAGACACCTTGGATAGCTTGTTCATATGAATAACCATACTTCTGATATTCTCTTACCCTATTTTGAGCAAATGTCCATCTGAACCCATGGCTCCCCTTTGGTTGTACCCCTAGTTTCAAACAAGTTTCTCTAATATCATTTACATAATTTTGATAATTAATTTTAAAAAATTTCTTATCATTAGATTCAAAATATTCTTCTAATTGATTGTAGATTTCTTTTGATACTAGAACATCCCCTACTTTTCCGCCCTTCTCTTTAGTCTCAATCTTGCCAACTTTCTTTGAAGTTATTTCATCTGTTTTAAAACCTTTTAATTGTTCTTGCTTGATTAATGTTACACCTTCACTTCGAGCACCGCCTTGTAGCTGTATTGTTGCTGCTAGTTGATGCTGAATTACTGAAAGATTTTCAATAAGCATTTGAGGATTCTGATATGTTCTGTTTATATAGTTATTTGCCACCTTTTTTAAATCCCTTGCTTTATCTAGTACATTATATCTAATATTAAAATTATAGATTTCGAAATCTTCATATTTTCTACATGTATATATATTTAATGCTGCTTCTAATGCTCCAAGTGCACTAGATATCTTTTCAGCATATTGCTTCGAAGGGTAATATTCAATTTTGTATTCAAAATACGCCTCTACATGCTCTTCTCTTATTTTTTCACAGTCATTTAATTTCCAGTGTTCTTTCAAATAATTAAAAAAGTTATTCCACACTTTCCTATATGTTTCCATCGTATTGTATGATGTGATACAATTATAATGGTCACATTCTATATCGATTCGGTCTTCTTTTTTTATCCCTGCTTTAAAAATTACTTTTGCCAACTGTCCTGTTTGATAGTAAATGCTTCCTCTCACTATTTTTCCTAATTTCTAATTTACTTCATTGTTTTCCTGCCTCTAATTACAGGTATGTGTTGAGTCAATCTACTTTTTATTTTTCTTTGAAAAGCATCAAACAAATATAGGTTTTATAGACCCATTACTATTGAATTTACTGCATTCCTGCGATTTGGATTTAATCAATTGATTAAATCAAACTTCACTGTTTTAAATATACTGTCGTTCCAAACCCAACAGGTAATCATCTGTACTTGACGTCTTTCAGTTTTGGATATTAAGATTATCCCCAATATTTAGGTCATTGTTTGGTTCAATGCTTACTGTGTAAGTAGTTAAAAAAGAAATTATAACGGCTATTTTGTAAACCAGAATCGGTTTCATAAAAAGTTTTTTGTACAATAAGAATTATTGACCGTTTCCCTATAATTTGTCATATCGAACAAACTCCCAATTATCTAAGGGTTTTATGCTCTTTAGTTTACACTTTGAAAAATCTTAATTTACAGATGAGTTTACAGTTGTTTACAGATGAGTTTACAAAGAAATTTTTATTTTTTAGAGTTTAATAATTAAAACGATACCTAGCTGCCTGTAGGAAATAGTTTAGATGGAACAAAAATAAAAGCAAATGCTTCTAAACATAAAGCATTAAGTTATCTCTATGTGTCAAACGAAGTAAAGATTTAAGCAACCAATGATATATAGAATTATCTATTTTACTGTAGTTGTTAAAAAAATAATGCAAAATGTATGAGTTCATTTGACAACAAGTGCTGTATCCATTGTATTTGAGATACTCCATGACAACACAGCCTTTGAATACCAATCAATAATGGCTGCTAGATACACCATACCACCATTTAAAATAGCTAATATATTATATAAAATAGGTTGATATAATTACAATAAAGTGATATAAATAATTTATTGTTTTACTATTTTATAGTCTACACTGTATTTGACTTCTAACTCATCTCAATTTGGTGCTTCTATGGAACTTAATTTAGTTTAAAAATATAAAGGAAAGAAAATGAGATGTGCATACAAATTCCGTTATGTTTTCGAATTAATTATAATAAGTAATGATTACATATAATTAATATATTAAATGTAATGAATACTTGACATACTTTACAAATAATGCTAGAATCTCATCATCAAAACAAAAAGAGGATATAAAATGATAGTTACAGATGGGAATAAACTATACAATACAGCAAATATGATTATGATAGACAATAAAATAAGTAATCAATACGATAAGTGGAGTCGGTCTACTGAACAGATATTAATGAATAATGATGGTGAATACTTTTATTTTTTCCGAAATGGTTACGGTCTTGTTAGCTTCGGCAAAACAAACTATAACAGCATAAAAGAGACTGAGAATGCGGAATTTCATGACATAATCTGTCGCCATGACTATTATATCAATGATCTTTTGTGTGGTTTTGATTGGTTTGAAAGAGTATTAAGCTACAAAGATGTTCTCCAATTATCGAATATTGATGATGAGAAAATTGTAGAACTAGCGAATCAATATGATGCAAAACGCAGTACAGATTCTGACGAATTTAAGTGTGAAGCAATGAATATCAATGATGATGCACGGATTGAAGATACATACCTACAAGGTGTCGAAATGACATATACTATGTTAAATGACAATACTCAAACATTATTTTCCGCAATAGATGTTCAAAATCACAGTGAATTAACGGTAATAAAAGGTAATAGTGGTTATTGGATCACACACCAAGAAAATATGGGAGAATCGCTAACGATAGCCTTAAGTAAGGAGATTCCGATTCTTCTTATTATGGCATATCAAGCAAAAGAGCAACATTTTGAGCTTGAGGAGATTGATATCTCTGAAATTGACCAGGAGTTCCTAGACCCAAGTATGAGCACATACACAATCAAGCAACCTAATACAAACGAATTATCCAAGATATGGGGAGTGACAAGACAAAATATGTCAACAACTTACAATAACCCAAAGGAAACAGTTGCAAGAATCAGATTGAGACAAAAAAAGATTATAGAACTAGGTGCAATGTGTCTTAAGTACAACATCGATGAAGAGGAGCTGTTGCAAATAATCAAAAAGAAATATAGTGCTGGGTGACAAATATGAGCAGAATAATAACATTGCAAAAAAACGATGAAGAAGAGTATTATACCGCATCCTTTAGGTATGATTTTTTTTTAAAAGAATTTATAAAATATGACTGCAAAGGTAGTTATAATCCCAACAATTACACCTGGAGTTTTAATCATAAGTATCTCGATACATTAAAAAAATATGCTGATCAAAATCATTTTGAGCTATATTTTTCAGACGATAAAAAAATCATAATACACTTTGTTACGCTTAAAAGAAATAGCTACACTCTAGAAATTAAAACTCGAAATCTATTGTCGTATGTTCTTAATGTGAGTTTCCCCACAGGACAAACATACACAAAACTTGAAATCAAAGAGTTGATTCAAAATCTTCAAAAAGAGCATAATGGCTATGTTTTTACGATAAGCGTCAAAAGAATTCCATTAAATTTAAGATTTTTAAAAATTAACTATGAAATAAAAAATATAGTTAAGTACAATCAACTTTACGATTTTCAAAAAAAGACTATCGATTTTATGTCCGAGAGAAATTTTACTGGATTAATAGCTGATGAAATGGGTTTGGGAAAAACAATTCAAGCTATAACAGTCTCTCAAGCTGCAAAAAGTGAAAAAAATATTGTTATTTGTCCATTAAATGTAAGATCCGTTTGGGAAGAAAAAATTAAAGAATGGAGTAACTTGAATGTTAAAATACAAAGCATTAAGAATAAAAAAACAAAAATTGACAACGATGCACACTGGTACATAATAAACTATGATATGCTCATTAATATCGACAAAAAATTCAAATTAAGTGATGTAACACACAAGAAAATTGATAAAGAAACCAAAAAAAAATTTAAGAATTTAAATAATATTTATTTGAAAAAAGAAGATAGGACTAAAAATACACAATATACTGTAGTTCAATCTGGGCTTGCCGATGAAAAAGAAATTTCTTTTATCCAAACATTAGATATCAACTTATATAAGCAAATTTTGGAAGCAAATGATTATTTTATAGATGATTTAACTTCTAAATTGATCGGATTAAACCCTACAACTCTTATTCTTGATGAAGCACATAATATCAAAAATCCAGAAGCAAAAAAAAGCATACAAGCTATGAAAATAGCAGAAGTATGTAAGTATAAGATTTTACTTACGGGGACTCCATTTTTAAATGATGAATCTGAGACAAATCAGTTAAATAGAATTATTCTAGGAGATGAACGATATAGTCAGTATATCAATATATTCAAAAACAATCCGACAAAAACAATCCTTGAGATGTTGATGATAAGGAGAAAGAAACAAGATATTGATATTCAATTGCCTGAAAAAACAAGAGAATGGATTGATATACCGATCCAAGATAGTGTAAAAGTCAAAAAAGTTCTTTTGGAATATCAAAATATTCTTAACAAAATTAAACAAAATCACGATGTTTTAAATCGTGATAATATCACGCATGACAACAGTAATAATTTAATGTCTCTTCGGAGATTAGCAGGTGAAGCTAAAGTTTACTCTGGACAAGTAAGTCTATACATAGCCAATATAGTTGAAAATTGTGGCTCATGCTGTGCTTTTTTGTACCATACTGCTGCAATCAATGAACTGAAAGAACAGTTGCTTAAAAATAAATATAAAGTAGAAATTATTGATGGCCAAGTAAACAGTGAAAAAAGAAAAGAAATTATTCAACAATTTCAATCAGGCAAATTAGATATATTACTTTTAAATGGAAAAAGTGCAAAAGAAGGGATAACTTTAACTAGAAGTTATAATTTTGTCTTCGTTGAGTTTGATTGGGCACCTGGATATATGGAACAAGCAGAGGATAGAGGACATCGAATCGGACAAGAATCTGAACATTATTTTATTCATTATCTATATTCATCGGAGTTGGAAGTTGATTTGATTATGAGAAAAATACTTGAACGAAAGCAAAAAAATCAAAATGAAATGATGAATGACAATGTTTCATTCAAATATGATGATAAAAGATTCATACTTGATTTGCTCAAAATTGATCGTGATATTATCACAGTTTATGAACCTGAGAAAAGTGTGACGGTTGATGTTGAAGTACTCACACCTAATCCTAATGTTGATTGTATTACTATTGAACCAAAAGAAATAAAAGAAGTAGATTCCAATAGTGATACTATTACAAAAGTAAAAAATGGTAAGATTTTTGTAACAGAAAAAAACTTCATCGACATAAAAAAGTACTATCTAAAAAAATATGAAGTTTTAAGTGATACTATCACGATAAATGAATTAAATAGTTTTATTACAGATTCAAACGACAAAGAAACTTGGGGGAAATGCTTAACCGCATTGAGACAGAAAAAGAAAAACGAGAACAAAAATATTGTTACTGTTGCAATGCAAAAACAGACGAGAAATTTATTAAATGAAAAAGCAAAGCAAATGAATTTAACAATTGATGAGTATTTGAATATTGTTCTCGGAAAGGCTTCTTAATGACAATCGGCTACATTAGGGTATCAACTGATACCCAAAACCTAAACAATCAAAAGCATAAAATATTGGAATATGCTCAATCTCACAAGCTCATCATAGATGAGTTTGTGGGACTTGAAATATCTTCAAAATCTGATATCAAAAAAAGAAAAATTGATGAACTATTTCAAAAGCTCACAAAAGATGATATTTTAATTTGCACAGAGCTTTCAAGACTTGGTAGAAATATGCTTGAGATCTTAAATCTGATAGAGAGATTTAATAGTACTGGCATTAAACTTATTTTTGTAAATCAGCCAGAACTTTCCACAAATCAAAATAATGCACTTGGAAGTTTACTTTTGGCAATTTATAGATATTTTGCACAGACTGAGCGAGAAATTATCAGTGAACGAACCAAACAAGGTTTAGCAGCTGCAAAAGCTCAAGGAAAACAACTTGGACGACCAGTTGGTGCAAAAGCAAAAGTTAGGGTTTTAGATCCGTATAATTTAGAGATTCTAGAGTATTTAAAAATGAATCTATCTCAAGCTAGTATTTTAAAAATTATCAATAGTAAGTTAGAAAAGAAGATATCGATTACAAGTTTGAGATATCATATTGAGAATACAGCGGAACTGAAGAAACAGGCACCAAATGGTGAATTAAGAGATTATGCGTAAAGAGTTCTGGAAATGGTAATTTAAGCTACTTATAAGAACCATGGAACTTTTACCCTGTTTGTAGATTTACATCTAAAATTATATGAGTTTTTATACTAATTTTGATTAATTTGAATGATAGAAAAAATTCTTAATCAAAATTCTTTCTATTAATTAAAAGTTATTTTATAATTATTGTCTTCAAAAAGGTTTGGTATACTTTTATTTTTCACACATGCTTCAATTGCACTTACGTAAAGATAGCGTGAAATAGCCTTGCTTGCTTGGATGATGTTTTGAGGTGCGTTGGTTTCTTCAAAATACTTTTCAACTTGCTGTTCGATAAAATCACTTACACTTTGAAGCGGCTCTAGTATTTGTAATTTGTACGCTGCTGTATAATATATTTCTTTTGACTTGTCAAATACAAATCTTTTAACATATCTTTCTTCTTCATCGATTGATTTTGGATTTATGTTCGTAGCTTTGTACACTTCAGTACAATAAGCATTTATAAGCCAACTTTTACCATGTGATACTGTTTTTCTACTTTTTTTTGTCATTTTTTTCCTTTCTTTTGATTATTTGTTTTAATCTTAGTAACTCATTTTCGTTCACTTTAAGTGTATCAATTGATTTTGTGAGCTCATCTATCTTTTGTGTGTAGATAGACAATTCACTTTTATACTCATTACAATTCTGCTCTACATCTTTTAAGATTTCTTTAATACTTGTGTTGAAAATTTTGAAATTAGAATCAATTTCATTCTGAATTTCAAATGATTTTGAGTATTTTAAATGTAAAGCACTAACTTGATCTTTTAATATTTTGTATGTCATGTTTCTTAATTCATCAGCTTGTTTCATAAAAGATTTTTTAATTTGCTCTCGCATAGAATATGTGAGATAGTATATCGCAAAAGCTCCAGTTACAATTCCAGCAATGAATGCAAATATAAATTGACTAAAAAAAATATCCATTTATTTTACCTCAAGTTCAAGATAAACTTTTCTAATATATGTGTGAGAAATGACAAATTTATGTCTGTCCTTTAAAAATTTTGAGATTGACCTGTAACTATAATCTTCGCTTTTCAATCTATTTACAATGCTCAAGTAATTAATTAATTTTTCTCTTATTTCTTTTCTTTTTTCCTTTTGAGCTGCTTTGATTGCCAGTTCTGAAACTTTTTCTAATTCGCTTAGCGTACTACTCTTGTTCTTCTTTTTTGCATATTCTAATTTTTGGAATGGAATATTAATTGCGAGAAAAAGAGATGATAACTGTCTTGTATCAGTCTCTGTTTCTATTTTTTGAAGTTTGAAAAACTGATTTCTTTGCTCTTTTACTACATCATTCTGTACAAGTACGTTCTGTTGCGCGAGCCAATTGATTAGTTGCTTTCTCTTTAACGAATTTAATTTCGTTTGTTCTTCAATCTGTGAATTCATTTGATCAATATTCATTACCCCTCCTTTTTTCTCTCAAACTATTTTGAAAATTATACATTATTATTATTAATTTTCACTTAACTATCAATATTTAATTGATTATTCATTATTTGATTGTTTAATACTTATTTTAATGTTTTAAGTTATTTATATGAATTAATTCTTTATCATGTCATTAAAATTTAAAAATGGAGCTCTGCTTATGAATAATGCGTCACTAGCAATTGAAAATATTAAACTTTTGCTAAACAAAAAAAATGATGCGGATGCTGCAAATGTGCTATCATGCTCGCCTGCATCATTAAGCGCTATAAAAATTAAAAATTTACTAAGCGCTTTATTCGACAAAATTTTAAATTTAAAAGATGAAAATAGACTATCTCTTGATGCTATATTCTTTGCTCAAAATAGTCAACAACTTGTATATTTCACTATCTCTAAAGACTTATTTGATATTGTAAAATCACAAGATGAAGAAATAATGAAACTAAACCTTGAACTAAAAGCGAAACTGAATTATTTATTGTTTGTTCAAATAATTACTAGCAACGTAGAAATGAAAGATACGAGAGATTTTTTTCTTCATATTGCTGCAAAGATTGATACAACTAATATTGATATCTTGACATTTTTTTATATCTTTTGTTTACACTGTTCTCAAATCGAATTAACAAAAGACATTTCATTATTAAAACAAAAGATTCTTACTTTTTATGTTTTTGATAATAATGATATGCCAATTGTTAATAATTTATCTAAGACACTGGAGGAATTATTAATACCTTTAAGTGATTTTACATTATTAGAGATTATCAATAAATCACCTTTACTTGTTAATCAACTATCAAGTCAAATTTCTAATAACATAGTTAGTGCCCTAACAAAATTCAATAAAGTTTCGAATGGAAAAAACATTTTTGATAAATTTTTTAAGATAATTTTTGAATTTGATGCTCTTGAAGAAAATATGATTGCAGCATTTTTACTAATGTTATATTCTGTTGAGAATTTAAAAAGCGTTAAAAAACCGATTTCCTATAAAAAATTTTTACTTGAAGCTATAGATCAAATAAAGATTGATAAAAAAAGTGAATTATTAAGAGGCCCAAGCAAAAATGATCATTTCACTCTTGTAATCTTCGAAGAACATCGTAATGCATTAAAAAAATTTGTACTAAAGGATTTAACTGAAACCGAAGCAATTGTTGTAGTTGAAAACTATCCAAAAATAATTGATATTTTAGACCCTAAAATTAATATTTTTCGTAAAAAAGGGATCTATAAAAGATTATTTCAAAGAATTAAAGACACTATTATTGCTCATTAATTATCAACTTTCTACATTATTACAATTCAAGAATTTTAATTTATGCCTATTGTAGAAACGGAGGGGAGTGAAAAAATATACTCTAAAATTTAGTAACGATCTCTTCGTTGATCATTTTTGCACCATAAACTAACAATAAAAGATTTTGACAACTTAATCAACAAGATACAAAATGACAATCGACTACATTAGAGTATCAATATGTAAGCCAACGATAGACTCTATAAAAGAATTTATTAGTAAAAAAATGATTCGCTAAATTTACGGTCTCAATTACAAGAGATAAAGGTACAATCATCAAACTCTGAGTTAGTTATCTTTTGCTTTGTAAAATCTATCCCTTCAAACTTCTCCCCAAAGATATCCATATTGTTTGAAAGTTGTGTGATTTTGGATTCATTCATTATAAAGAGAAGTTACTCCGCTTTCTTTGACCCATAAGCTTCAAGTGGCAGCCACATAAACCCTTCATCGCCGCAGAATCCATCAAAGCACCAGATAGCTTCTAGGCATTCATTTAAGGTATAGTTTTTCATAGTGATTGGTTTACCTTTTGGATTTGTTGGTTTATCCTTTTCATAATAATGGATATCTTTTATATCTATTGGGGTTAATACATTCTCATTATCACTCCAACACAGTTCAATAAGTTTTTTATTCTTTCTTATTCCAATTCTACTATGTTTAGCAAAGAGGTTTGCTTCATCACTTGTTTTAAAATTACCTCCATAAGATACTATGACAAGTTCTCTCTCATTTGATTCTTTATCAAAGATTGATGATATATTTTGGATCGCTGCTTTATACACTATTAGTTCCTGTTGTTGATTATTCTTAATTATACACTATTTTTTGGGCTGTTTGTTTGAGTTATGATAGATTGTTGTAAAAATTTATGATAATTTGATAGTTTTAAATCTTTGACGAATTACCCTATTCGTCTCTCTTTGATACTATTTGAGATATGTAAGATTTAAAAATAGTAGGAGTATCCATGGATAATAGAATCAAACAATTAGAAATAATTAAAAGAGTAATCTATCTTATTCTCTTCTTTTTTGCACCCTCTTGGTATTTAATGTCAAATTATATAACCTATGAACAACAACTACTTGGTGTATCACTTTTCATGACTGGGTTATTTATGACATACTTTTCATTTTATAGAGATGGGGTATATTTGTATAAACTAGCAAGGTATCTTTAATCCTCTCGTAATCCCTCTCTTGCTCTCATATCTACAAGTGAGAAGATTTTTTTTGTAAATGGAGAAACTAAAGTCTAATGCTTATCATATTTAAAATAGCAAATAGCTACCTAAAAACTTAATCATATTGTTTTTCCCTTTATTAAACTATCGCTATTTTACCAATAACTTTCCCTAAAAATCTTATATTTTCTAGTTCATTTGGGTTAATGAGTTCACTTGCATAGTTTTTGTTATCACTTAGGAGTTCTACTGCTCCATCTACTTTTAAAATAATTCGTTTGACAAACAATCCTGTATTTGTTACAACAATAAAAATACCCCCTTTTGAAATGTCTGTGTTTGTATTATCAAAGAGTATCACCTCTTTATCAACTAAAGTTGGCTCCATTGAATCCCCTATTACATTTAAAGCGATAATATTATTTGGATGTGAGCTGTTTGATTTGTAAAGTGAATCAAGTAGTTTTTTATCTATTGAGAGATATTCATAGTTTTCATCATAATTTATCCCTCCTCCCCCAGCACTTGCATGAAGTTTTGTGAAGTATTTTATTTTGGTATATTTTTCAGTTTCTTCTTCTAGTGACTTTGGGAGTTGATCAAAGAGGAGCCAGTTGATTGATATTTTTCTTTTTCCACAAAAGATTGCTATTTGTTCATAGGGGATAGAGTTTTTTTTCTTCATCATTGAAAATGCCTCTTTTGACATATCAAAAGCCTCAGCTATATCTTTATCAAATATCCGTTTGTTTGGTAATTCACTACTGAGTATATCTTTTAGTTTTTCTATGATGCGGTTTATATTCATCTATCTACTTTTTTGTTTTTGAGATTATAAGGTATCTTTTGTTAATTTCAACAATAAATTAAATATTATTTAACTATTTAATCACTTAGTGATTATTTAGTTATATTTTCCAAAATTATTGGAGATAAAATGAAGATTTATTTAGATTTAGATTGCTACTTTTGTTCGGCTGAACGGACAAGATATCCTTTTTTAAAGGGGAGAAATGTGGTGATAGTAAAAGGTAGTGATAATAAGATATTTACCAATGAAAGAAAACAAGGGGTGATGGTTGGGGATACTGGAGCATTTAATAGTGTATTAGAATTTAAAAGCAATTATAACACCCAAAATATCACAAAAGCTTGGAGGGATGAGTTTATAGATAGTGATGGAAATATCCATGGGATTGTGATCACTAAAAGCTATGAAGCAAAAAAATATGGGATTAAAACAGGTACACCACTCAAAGATGCTCTTAGGATGTGTCCTGATTTAATTGTGATACCAAGTGATCATCTTTTTTACCAAGAACTCTCAATGAAACTCAAAAGTTTTTTAGAACTTAAAATCCCAGTCCTTGGGCAAAACTCAATAGATGAGTGGGAGGGATGCCTTAATGGGTGGATTAAAGATGAGGATACTTTAGAGTTTATTACTAGTTTAAGAGATGAGATTATGGAGAAGTTTGATTTGCCTATTACAATAGCTGCAAGTGATTCAAAATGGATCGCAAAACTTCTTACAGATAAGATTAAACCTTTTGGGGTGTTTGTCCTTCCAAAAGAGGAGGTGCTTCATTTCACAAAAGAGTATAGTATAAATGATTTTCCTGGTATTGGAAGTGCAATTGGTTCAAAGTTAGCCTCTTATGGGATAAAAACACTAGGGGAACTTCGAGAGAAACCTAATCTTTTATATCGCTATGGGAAAACAGGGAGGGAGTTATATAAAAGAGTTTGTGGAGAGGATAATGAGAAGGTGATACCATTTAGTGATAGGAAAGGGATTGGGATAAGTAGAAATTTTAAAGCAATCATTGATAGAGATGAAATTTATAGAAGGGTGATGATACTCTCTCGGTATCTTAGTTACACTATTGCCAAATTAGGGTTAAACCCAACAACTTTTTATTTTAAGATACGGTATGAATATGGACTTAAAAACTCACAATCTATCACTGAACATAGATTATTTAATGAGAGATTTTTAATAGATTTAGCAAAAACAATGATTAAAAAGCTTGATAACCATTTAGGGTATAAAATCCATTATATTGCAATGAGTGCATCTAACTTTGCCTCTTGTCATAACCAAAAGACGTTTTCTTTGATAGAGTATGAAAAAGATTTAAAATTAGCAGCACTTGGAGAGAAGCTTTTAAAAGTGAGGGATAAATATGGGGTTGATATTATTAAATATGCAAAAGAGTATGAATCTTTTTAATTGGCATCTTTTAAAATGATACTCCATCTAAAAATGGCATCGTTTAGATCTTCATCAAACTGAAGTTGCATCAGATCATTCCAAAAACTCTCATCAATTATAGCTGGGGCAAACTTATCAATAGTAGCTTGGGGATTTATAAGCTCTTTATCTTTTGAGGTGAAATCAAGGAGGCTTTGGAAGGTTCCTCTCATTTTTACATATGATAAAAACTTCTCTTTAAAATCCTCTTGGTGGGAGTAGTGCTCTAGTATCTCTTTGAGTGTTTCAACTAAAAGTGGTAATTCCACTTGAAGATTGAGCTCTTCAATTTTCCCCATGGCATCTTCTGTATCAAATGTAGTTTGGATCACATAATGACCAAGGGAGATTTGGTAATAGAGCTCATAGTATGCACAATATGGGATAAAGTTCTCTTTGGAGAAGTAGGTTCTGGTAAAATCATCTAAAATCATTTCAAAGTGTATCAAGATATATGTAAAATTATCGCTTCTCCAATAGATATTATTGTATAGTTTTCACTATTTTTTACAAAAAAGGATCTATAGAGTATGCCATTTAAAATTTTACCTATTTTTATACTGTCATTTTTATCACTTACATTTGGGTATGGAAATCAACACAATTTTTCCAATTCAAAAAAGTTACTTCTTAAACAGGTGTATCATGACCATAAAATAGATTTTTATTGTGACAATCCATATGAGATTGTAGTAGTCAATGGGAAAGAAAAAACACTCCTTATCCCTGATGCCTCAAAATACACCCCAAGAAAACCATCTCAACCAACAAGCACATTTGTCAATTGGGAGCATATAGTTCCAGCTAGTAAATTAGGAGCGCATCTTCCTTGTTGGAAAGAGGGTGGGAGAAAAGGGTGTCATAAAGATAGATTATTTAATGAGATGGAGAGTGATATGCACAACCTTGCACCATCTATTGCTGAAATTAATTCAGATAGAGGAAACCTCTCTTATGGAGATCCACTTCCAAATACTACTCAATATGGAAACTGTAAAGCACAAGCTGATTTTAAAAACAAACTCTTCTACCCAAAAGAGGATATAAGGGGTGATATCGCTAGGGCATATTTTTATATGAGTAACAAATATAAAATACCACTTTTAACATCAGATATAGAGATGTTTAAAAGATGGGACAAATCTGACCTTGTAAGTTCTTGGGAGAGGATTAAAAATAAAAGGGTGGAGAAGATTCAAGGAAATGCAAATCCTTATATCAAATAAGCTCTCTTCTTAGGGGTACAATTATTTTAAAAGCTCCCCTTTTTCAACCATCATAAGTATCTTTTCTAATTTTTCAATCTCAATAACTTTCTTTTTAATATCTTCATAACTTTTTGCTTTGATGTAGTTTTCAAGCCAAGAATCAACCCAACCTGGTATTGGTTTTTTATCATCACTCCAATTACTAATTGTGCTATATGCTAAATCTGTCATAGTGGCAAACTCTTGTCTTGATATCCCTAGTTTTTTTAATAATTCGTCGAACTCTTCTTTTTTCAAAATATTCCTTCGTTTCAATTTCAGCTTTTATAAAACACAAACTTACTTTATTGATAAGAAATCATACTCTAATTCATCAAAAAAGTAAATAACCCCTTGACATAATCATCAAATAAGTATATAATTCTATAGTTTTTCATCAAATGAGTAATAAAGGGGCAAACATGAATACCAAAAACACAATCGACTTTCTCCTCCAACCAATTATCCCTATTGGGGTATTTGGATATTTTATTTGTAGTAGAGTATGTGGTGATGAGATATTTTTGACGGGGATAGTATTTTTACTCTTTGGTTTTGTGTTTTATAAAATTATTACTATAGTAAGGATGAAATATATCACTTTATACAATATTGGGATTGGATGTGTTGATTGGTTTTTACTTGATATTGTCAATCTCTTTTCAAATAACTCTTATAGTTCACTCAACCCTAGTATCCTTGAAACTATCTCAAAGTTATCATTACAGGTGGTGATACAATGAAACACCCTTTTTCAAAATCAACATTATCAAAAACAAACAATAAACACTATGACCCTGTAATCTTTAGAGTAGTAGATATTCTTCATAAACTCCATAATGATGAAAGACCAACAATGGAGGAACTCACTATTGAATACAATGTAACTCTAAGAACCATCCAAACTGATATTTATAAAAGATTAGCACCATTTGAAATTAAAAAGGATAGTTTGAAGCGGTTGATGTTGGGGTGAAATCCTACTCATCATCATCGGCGCCAAATGAATAAGAGGAATCATCACCTCCACCTCCTCCCCATCCAAAATCACAACTATCGTCACTATCCCAAGAGTTTTTATAACAGTTGTCTTCGTCGTTGTTATTATCATAGTTGGAGTGGTTATTACCCTCTTCACCACCTCCACTAGGTGTATTTGTGTTGCTACTTCCAAAAAGAAATGAAACAGTTCCAAGCAGCAATATTAACCAAAAGAGGGAACTAAGCCCCCTACTTCTTTGGTAGTTATCATTGATAAATTTTGCTGCATAGAGCCAAGTAATAAAACCTACAAAGATGAAGATGAATGTTTCTATTTGGGTCTCCTTGGTAATAATCGTTTTGAAATAAAAAGTGTTGTAAAAACTTTTATTTTACATCACACATATGGGCTTTTATAATCAATCCATTTTCATTTCTAACAAACTCATACCCTTTTAGACTCCACTGTTTGTTATCAAGGAGGAACTCTTCATTTCCAAAATTATAATTGCTAGTATTGCAAACAAGGGATTTTCCATTATGAAAAGCTGTTATATTATCCATAGCAGATTTATATTCTAAATAGGGAATAAGTGTAAAAGTCGAGAGAAAGAGTAATAAGGAGATAACTACTAAAGTGTAATTACGTTTTTCCCTCTTTTTATCTAACGACATCATTGATGCTAAGAATGCCAAAAATGTTAAAAAGGTTAGTTGCATATCAAAAAACTGTGCCATACTACACCTCCCCATCTAAATAATCTTCAAGAAGTTCATGGGAATAATCTTTTCTTTTTTTCATTTGTGGTTGATTGTGTAGCTTCATTTTTCCGCCATTTAAATTTGCCATTTTAGTTTTCCTTATTGTGGTTATCAAGTCTATCTTTTATAGATTCATATATCTGTGTATCTTCAACTATATTTGCACATTTTTCCATATGCTTATAAAGAGACATAGAGAGGATTACTCCACAATAGTAATCTTTTGAAGTAATGAAGAGGGGGAGTTGTTGTTTATCCTCCACAAATTGTATTGCTTCTTCTATATTGAAGCTATTTTTACTTACTTCTCCAAATTCTCTGTAGGTACGCTGTGTGGTAATCTTTTGGGAATCTGGTAAGAGTTGTTTTAGTATATCTATCATACTCTCTACTGTCTCTTCATCTGTTATTTTATTTGGGGTAAGCAGTGAAGGGAGATGCTGGTGTATTTTATTGACTAAAATAACATTTGTAGGGATATTTTCTTGTGGTGTTGGGATGGTAAAGTGGAAGCTCTCCCCTTTAAGATAATGTATAGGAAGTTGGAGTGTGTTACTATCACCATAATCACTTTGAGAGAATTTAAAATAGTTATCATCAATTATCTCATATATCTCAGTAGCATCGATATAATAAAATGGTTCACAGTTTTTTAACTCTGTTAGTTCAGTTTTTACCTTCTCTTTTAAATCATACTCATTGAGTTTGGTAGTATTGTAATAAAGAGTAAAAGTTGTATAGTCATCATAACTAAAATTCACAAGGTATCCTTGGAATCTAAAGATTGTATCGTTGTTGTTACTATGTTCCATCTGATTTCCTTTTTATTTTATTTACCTATTTGCAAAATTGATACAAATATCATTGCTACAATGAATATTGAAAAGAGAGTGATAAATACCCTTGCGTTATTTGATATTTGTTGCTCTTTTTTAGAGGTTGGTTGTATCACTTTATCTTTTTGATGAGTTGGTTTTGTATCAAAGTCTATGTTTTCTAATGGGGATATGTGATATCTTGTATTTATAAAGCTAAACATGTGGTTTCCTTTTTATTTATCTCAATTGTATTTTTTATCATTTTTTATCCATAAAACAGTTATTGTATATATCTAACAGTGTCCCATCTTTTAAGAAATATTTATTGTTATAGATACTCCAACCATTTTCTTTTGAAACAAGGGTTGAGCTTCCCATTTGATGGCATATCAGAGTTGAGCCGCTATTAAATGCTTTTACTTTTTCATCAAACTCTTTTGGAGCTACTACTTTTCCTT
>CAZHJR010000018.1:17295-23978 GCA_964533335.1 uncultured Helicobacter sp.
CTATTAAATGCTTTTACTTTTTCATCAAACTCTTTTGGAGCTACTACTTTTCCTTGATATATTATCCAGCCAAGAAAAGCTAGAAGAAAAAGGATAATTACTATGGTGAAAGTTTTGGACTCTTGTATCTCTTCATTTGGTTTGTTATTTGTGCTATTTTGTTCCACTGTTGCTCCTCGTATTTCAAAATTGTACAAAAGGTGTACGAAACCGTTTATTTGTGACCACTTATTGTTTTACACTTTTTCTTTTTTTAGTGTGTTTGGAACTATTACTACCACTATTAATCATATAAGCTGTAAACAATACCAATCCAACAATTACTACTGCTTTTATTAACTCTAAAGTATCAATCATCGTTTCACCTCTCTATTTCAAAAATTGTACAAAAGGTGTACGAAACCGTTTATTCGTGACTTATTATTTTTTTAATATTTTGCTATCTTTTAAAAAGATTCATAGGGAATTGAACTCTCCTACAACTTATTGATTTTTAGATTGAGTCTATGGAGGGTTCTAAAAAATGTATAAAAGATTTGCTTTATAAAACGAAGTAAGGTTTTGAATAGTCTCATTGGCTCATCCTAATAGCCAACGAAATATTCCACCTATAAAATAATCTATAAGTTTTAAAGGGAGCAAACTCCATTTTGCGATACCATAGAGAGATAGAATATAACTAAAGAATAATCCTTGAACATAGAATGCTACAATTTGAAGAGATCTATCATAGTTTTTTAATATTACATTAGCAAGATATCTCTCTAACACATAAAAATAATATCCACCACAGAGTAAAACCCAAGTAGCGATATAAACAATTCGTGGAGGGTTATTAAATAATTGAGATACGATATATATTCCAATATCACCAATCCAAAAAACTGGTATAAGGGTGATAATAGCAACAACTGCAAAAATAATAACTGCGTATGCACCTGCATCTTTATAATCCATAACTATCATAAAGCACCCCTTTTTGAAAGATAGAGTTGTTTATTTTCATCTTTTTCTATTGCAAAACAAGATAATCGTTTATAGATATCATTTTGGATGGTTCGCATTGATACATTGTATTCTCTTTGCAAATCTTCCATAGTTGGTCGCTCATCATCCAAGAGTTTTTTCATAATGTCAACGATTCTAAAAAGAACAGGATCATAGGATTTTGGTTTGGGGTTATGGGATTTATTGTAGTGGGACATTCTTGGCTCCTTTTGTTTGTATAGATACTATATTAGTATTTATTAATAGAATATTATCTTAATATGGATTATTTGTCAAGGGTCGAGATACTAAAATAGTATTTTATATGATATAATTGTATTAATTTAATACCAAAGAGAGAAAATAATGGATAAAGAACAATTTTTAGAGCAGTTAAACATACTTGGACTAAATAAAAAGGAGTTTTCTAACATATCAAAAGTACCCTACTCTACTATCAATAATTGGGGAACAATTGTAAACGGGAAACCGCTTGTTATCCCATCATGGGTGGAACCACTCCTGTACTACTACGAGAGAGCAAGAAACTTAGAATATCTAACTGATGAGATTTGTAGTAAAATAAGAGATGACCGAAAAAATAAGTGATTTTTTAAATGATAAACTTCAACATCACCCTCACCTACTTTGAACTCTATCTTCTTCTCTTAAACCTTATAACATTTGGGGTATATGGATTTGATAAGATTCTTTCCCTTAGAGATAATTCTCAAGCAAGAAGAGTTCGTGAAGTAACTTTGTTAGGATTGGCTCTACTTGGTGGTATTATTGGAGGACTACTGGCGATAACCTTATTTAGGCATAAAATTAAAAAGATTTCATTTGTGGTGAAATTTGGGTTAGTCATAGTGGTCTGGGTTGTTGGGATGGTGTATTATTTTAAATAAAAGATGCTATTTTCACTTTTACCTAGTAAATGACTGTAAAAAGGTACAGAAATATTTGAATTAAAATTACTCTCAAATCTTCCAAATCCACTTCAAAAACTTACCAAACTTAGAACAATTTTTGGTATCATTTCCCCTTTAAAAAATAGCAACAAAGGTTTTTGATGTGTTTGGTAATTAGTGGAGTATTTTGTTATTTAGCCTATGGCTTCTTTTTAGAAGGAGATATGATAGCTGCTTCTATCAATAGTGTTATTGCCCTATTCTTTTTAGGACTCTTGATACGAAATATAATAAAAACTAGAAATGAGAAAAAAGTACTAAATGAGATGAGAAAGAGTGATTATAAATTTTACTCCTAGTTTAAAATCTCTTAAAAGGTTTTCATATTAAAAATACTACTATTCCAATACAAGCAACATTACTACTCTCTACCTCTTCAACCCTTAGAGATATAAAAGGGGAGATACTCCTTACATTTGTGAGTGAGTTATTTGAAGATTATAAAAAACTTCAAAATGATAGTTGTGAGAAAATTGGAGTAACTTCCATAGATACATCTAAGCAAGATGATATGGTTATATCATTAAATATAGAGATACTCCATAGCTATCTCTTAGAGAATGTTACATCTAAAGAGCAATTAATGGAGGTGTTTAGCAAAGCAAAGCACAATAAAGAGACTTTTGCGATTGCTAAACAAGTGGAGCCATTTGGGGTCTACTATGAGAAGATTGCTAATTTACTTATGAAGTATATCCCAAAAGGTGGTTTATTCATCCCTGAGTACTTCGGATTGCTTCTAATCCACCTTTACAAAGGAGAACACAAAAGAAGTTTTAAGAAGTTTCCTTTTATTGATGATTTTAAGTTAGATACATTATTGGCAATATATGAGAAAGTAAATATCAATTTAAAAAAAGAGTACTTACACAATAACCCAAATAAAAGAATATGGGAACATAGAACAGTGATTGATACTATGGAAAAAGTAGCAGCTCTTCTTCTTAAAGAATATCTCAATTTTCAGTATAAAGTAAATATAATGAGAAAATCAAAAACAAGGAAAAAACGGAAATGAAGTATATATTCTCAACACTTCTTATTCTATCTACTACCCTACTCTTTTTAGGTTGTGCTACAAATACTAATAATTTAGGAAATGATTTAGTTAAAATATTAGGGAAATAACCATGGCAAAAATGATTTATGGAACGGCTTGGAAAAAAGAGCAGACGGCTACTTTGGTAGAAAATGCAATAAGTTCTGGCTTTAGAGCAATTGATACAGCTTGTCAACCAAAACACTATAATGAAAAGTTAGTTGGAGATGGGATAGTTGCTGGTCTTCAGAAGAACCATCTCAACAGGGAAGATATCTTTATCCAAACAAAATTTACACCAATAGGTGGACAAGACCCATTTCAAATACCATACAATCCAAATGACACCATAGAAAAACAAATAGAAACCTCAGTTGGTGTTAGTTTAGCAAATCTTCAAACATCCTATATTGATTCACTATTGCTCCATTCCCCAATAGCACCTTATAGCTCATTGATTCAGGGATGGAAAAGATTAGAGGAGTTTGTAAGAGATGGCACTATCAAACAACTAGGGATGAGTAACTGTTACGATAGTGACTTTTTTAAAAAGTTTTATGATGATGCTACGATTAAACCTAAAGTTTTACAAAATAGATTTTATAAAGAGACAAATTATGATGTAACACTAAGAGAGTTTTGTGGTGAGCATACTATTGAGTACCAAAGCTTTTGGAGTTTAAGTGCAAATCCTCATATCTTAAATACAAAACAACTTTACACATTATCCCTAAAATATAACCATTCCATTGAGGGGATATTTTATAGATTCTTAACCCAAATAGGTATCTCTCCACTTAATGGAACAACTTCTTCTAAACATATGATAGAAGACCTAAAGATATTTGATTTTACCCTCAGAGATGATGAGATAGGGATGATACGGGAACTTTTATAAGTTTAATCTCAAAAATATTTAGCCACATTGTGAAGGTAGATAGATTTTTTGTGAGTATTATTTGACTGTCATGTTTAACGCCCTCCCCTCCTTTTAGATAATATTTTAAATAAAATTGACCCACCTTTTGATACGAAACATAGGTTGCACACAGATAAGTTATACTCATTGAAAAATAAAATATATTGGAGTGAACTCTTTATGAACCATATCCATCTTATTAGTATTCAACCAAAATATCCAAATAGATATTATTCAATAGAGTTTTATAAAAACCTATTTGATGAATTTCTAGTTATAAGAAACATAGGCTCATCTCAAAATACTAGACCAACAAAAGTTATGAAGAATATCTTCACCTCCTACGAAGAAGCTACACTCTTCATAAAACAAATCATCCATAAGAAATCTAATCATTATATGAAGGTGTGAATCACTCCACTATTATCCTCTTTCTTTGTAGATTAGAGATATTGGTTATGCTATTTAGCTTGGTTGTGAAGTCTTCATTTTGTAAAGTTCATTAACTATTTACTCTTCACTAAATGACCGTCAAATAATAGCAGTGGGTAAAAATTGAGTTACTATTCATGTTATTGTTATTAAATGACTGTCATTTAATAACTTTATTCATTTATTATTGGTGAAAACTTGACTTCTTTCTGATATTTTCATTGTTTCTCCCTATTTCTTATTAAATGACTGTCATTATTGAAGTAAAATCGTTATCTATAGGAATTGTTCCGTTTTCATTGACATCTTAGTTTTTAATTCATAACTAAATGACCGTCAAATAATAGCAGTGGGTAAAAATTGAGTTACTATTCATGTTATTGTTATTAAATGACTGTCATTTAATAACTTTATTCATTTATTATTGGTGAAAACTTGACTTCTTTCTGATATTTTCATTGTTTCTCCCTATTTCTTATTAAATGACTGTCATTATTGAAGTAAAATCGTTATTTATAGGAATTGTTCCGTTTTCATTGCCATCTTAGTTTTTAATTCATAACTAAATGACTGTCATTTAATGTAATCTTTTTGTCTAGTAGCAGAAATTATGTATTATTTGACAGTCATTTAATAAAAAACTACAGTGAATTAATAAAAAACTACAGTGAATTAATAATTTTTGACCTTGATTTAATAAGATTTTACAGTCATTTAATAATAATTTAGACTTCTTCTAAGAATATTAAGAGTATTAAGACTTTCAAGAGTATTAATACTTAGAAAATAAAAAGCTTTTTTGGCTTTTAATTTTCTAATGATGTAAGTGGATTCGAACTTGGTGAGATAAAATTTATATTTTCATTTGTTTGAGTATAAAGAAAGTTTTCTTTTTTATTATAAAATATACCAAATTCTTTTTCTAATATTTCAGCATTATCTTTTATTTCTTTTTTTGCCGTTCTAATTGCTCTATCACTTTCTGTTGGATAACCAATGCTAATTAAAACTTGATGAATAGAAATATTGCAATGTTTATGAGTCCAAAAAAATCGAATTATGGCTTTTAACAAAGCACTATCCACTTTTAATAATTTTGAAAGCTCTTGCTGATAATTAACAGTAAGATTTTGTTCAACATATTGTCTATAGTCAGAACTAAAGACTATCCCATAAGAATCATAAGATTCAGAGAATGCTACTTTTTCTAAGATACTAAAACTCACAAAACTATTACTATCTTTGGCCTTAAATTCAATAGCAGTTGTTTGCATTTCTTGAAGTTTTTCTTTAATCCAAGTATAGTTATTTTTACTATTTTTAGCATATTCTTTAGATACATCAGACAATTTAAAATAATAAGCAACTCTTCCATCTTTCAAGGCTACAGGTTGATCAGATACTGATAAAATACAGTCTAATAAATCACGATGTGTCTGTGTTAAAATATTTCCTATCACATGAACTTCTCCCCAACTTGATAAAATACTTCGTCTTTTTCTGTTTTGTATAAAGTTTTTGAAAGTAATACTGTTGGTAGAAATTTTTTCAATTGGTGCATATATACCAGTTCTAAGTTCATTAACAGTTGCATTGAAATTTTCAAATTTATTTACATCAAAACTAAATGTACTTTGATTGTCAGCTACTGTAACTTGTTTCTTTTTCGCCATGTAAATCCTTAAATTTAGAAGTCTGGGAAATCAATTTTTTCCCTTTGTGTTTTATACTCAATAATAGTAGGTTTTTCATTAAAAAGTCTTGGTTCTTTCCCATCAAATAATTTTAAATCATATTCTTTTTTACCTGAGAAGTGATTTGTTTTCTCAATCCTTAGAACCCTGAGTCTATCATCTATCTCTTTTTTATCTTTATCAAGATACTTATAATCAAGGGTATAGTGTATCCTACAAGCATCAATAAACGCTCCAGCTCCTCTTGCACTACCACCCTCCCCTTTTGAGTGGTGGTGGATAAGTATGATTGTTTTATTATCTTGTTCACACCATTCATTTAAAAGGTTCATAAAGTATCTAGCATCTGCATTAGAATTCTCATCTCCACCAAAGAAAGCAATAAGTGGGTCAAGAACAATAACATCAAATGATTTGAGTTGAAGTTTGAGTTTATAAAAAAGATTGTTTATCTCTAATCTTCTTCTATCACTACTTACAAACTGAATCGCCCTATTCTCTTTCCCACTAATAGAGATATTTAAAATTGGAAGATTATGAAGTTTAGAGAGGGAATTTATCCTTTTTTTTGTAGTTCCTGCATTATCTTCACTAAACCACCCAAAACATTTTAGATTGTGTTTATTTGCAAGTTCTAGCAT